>JAGCDF010000023.1 GCA_017651225.1 Bacteroidales bacterium | reverse complement strand
TTGGTTCGAACACTGTAAGTACTGATGCGCGCGCATCGCCGCGATGAGGGGCGAGCAGGCGGCGAGCGCCTTCGACCCGGGCATCCCGCCCGGGAAGATCATCACATCCTCCGCCGTCGTCCTGGCGGCGGATGCGTCCAGCTCCGGCAGGAAGGCCTCGGCCGTGACCAGGATCCCGTGGGAAGATTCAACCTGCGGGTCGTCCGTCAGGGCGACCAGGCGCGTGGCCACGCCCCCGCGGCGCAGCACGTCGTTGGTGGCGAGGGCCTCGACATCCTCGAAGCCGTCCGCCAAAAAGATGTTCACTCCTTTCATAATACCACAAAAATAAGCAAAAAAGCCCGATTCTCGAAAAAGATGCTTATCTTTGACTTTCGCATAATAATAAGCAAAACAACCATGAAGAAATTCATTTCTCTTTGCGTCGCGGCGGCCCTCATCCTGCCGGTTCACGCTGGCGCGCAGGTGTTCAACCATCTTTCCCTTGGCATCGGCGGCGGCACGGACGGCCTCGGCCTCCAGCTCGCAGCGCCCCTCGGCAGCCACGTCGACCTCATCGCCGGCTACGGCCTCGGCCTCGGCCTGATCCAGGTCCAGGCCGGCCAGATCAGCGTCCCGGACCATCCCGGCAGCGCCACGTCCTCCAATGTCAGCGTTCCCCTCAAGCTCGGCTTCGGCATGAACGAAGGCCGGCTCCTTTTCAATATCTACCCCGGTAAGAGCGGCTTCCACTTCACCGTGGGCGCCTACATGGGCTCCTCCCACGTCCTGAAGGCCAAGCTCGCCGGCATGCCCTCCGTCTACAACACGGTCGGCATCGACGTGGACGGCTACCTCGTCAAGGCGAACAACGGCCAGCTCGACCTCTCGCTCTGCGCCAACGGCATCGGCGCCCACGCCTTCGCCGTCAAGCCTTACGTCGGCATCGGCTACGGCCGCGCCATCCCCAACAAGGCCGTCAGCTTCAGCGTCGACCTCGGCGCCCAGTACCAGGGCAAGCCCACGGTCTGGGCCAAGGGCGAAGGCCTCACCGGCCGCATCGAGGAGGTGCAGATCACGGAGAAGCAGCTCTCCGACATCGGCAAGCTCCAGGAAGAAGTCGGCAAGTACGCGTCCTTCTGGCCCACGCTCACCTTCCACCTGTATATCAAGCTCTTCTAATAACTTAGCGATATGAAAAAGATCCTTTTCGCCCTCGTGGCCCTGCTTCCCCTGCTCGTTTCCTGCGGCAAGGACAGCAAAGGCGATAACAAGTTCGAAGACCCTCACTTCATCCAATACGCAGGCAAGCTCGTCCCGAACACCTACGTCCCGGCTGCCAGCAGCCTGACCAAGGCCAACGGCCTCAGCGGCATCCTCAAGTCCATTGAGTTCACCGAGAGCGGCCTCTACGTGGTCGGCACCCTGGTGGACGGCAAGCTGCAGTTCACCACCGGCACCTACACGGTCAACGGCAACACCTACAACCTCAACAACTTCGGCACGGTCGAGCTCACCGTCACCGGCGGCAGCATGGCCTCGGTGATCATCCACTACCTCAGCGGCCTCACCGAGACGCTCCTCGCCGACTTCCGCCGCGCCACGGGCACCAACGTCGCCTACCGCGGCTGGACGATCGACAAGACCCGCGTCACCATCAACGGCTTCCACACCCCGGCGACCGCCGACTTCGTGGGCTGCAACTTCGACGAGATGGCCAAGTTCCTCAATGACAACGGCCACAAGGGCTCCCTGCTGCCCTCCGGCAGCCTGAAGTCCGTGTCCATCACCGGCGCCGGCTCCATCATCTTCGGCTACTCCGACAGCACCGCCGACCTCGGCACCTGCACGGTCAACGGCAATTCCGTCAACTTCTCCTGGGAGAGCGGCAGCCGCCTCCTGGAGGTCGAGAACGGCAAGGCCACCATCGACTACATGGACGGCAAGTGCATCCTGACCATCGAGGCCGCCCTCAAGGGCTCCACCACCTCCGGCGTCGTCACCTTCGTCCTCTCCCCGATGGATTAATCCCGCCTATAGTCATTCCGGGCCTGACCCGGAATCTCATCCCCCAATAATCAGATTCGCCGGCCCCGCCCGGCGAATCTGTCTTTTGCTGTTTTTTGTAATGGATTAATTGATAGATAATTATGAAAGTGTTGATATTTAGATACTTGCGAAAAACGGTTATTCTTCGTCCGGGAGGGTAGGGGCGGCGGAGGGGTTGATGTAGGGGTCGGCGTCGTTGCGGACGACCGTGGTCTCCAGCAACAGCGTGTCCCGATCCGTGGGCCCGAGCTCAAAGACCGTACACTCGGCGGGCACTAACATTGTCTCCCCGGCCTTCAGCGCAAAATCGAGCTTCTGATCGCCGGCCAGCGGAAGCCGGATCACCGCGGCGCCCTTGACGCAGCTGTACAGCAGGAACGGGCCGACCTCGCGGCTGATCTCCAGCGCGGTGGTCAGCGGAATGCGGTCCACCCGCAGCTGCGGCAGATCCACCAGGCGTTCGGATCCCGGAGCATCGCCTTTCCCTATAGTCATTCCAGGCTTGACCTGGAATCTCCGATAATCAATCCAATCCAGCGCATCCACCAGCGTCAGCGCCGTATCGAACTCGTCCGGATGCACCTCCTCGCCCCAGCCGCACAGGCAAAAATCCATCGGCGAGGACTCGCCGATTTCCAGGATCTCCACATCGCCGCAGGCGGCGTGCGGCGTCCCCGCGGGGATCAGCAGGCACTGCCCCGCGTGCGGCGCGACCACATTCATCACCTCCTCGATACTCCCATCCACGCACTTCGCATACACCTCCGCGGCGTCGGTGTCGCGCCGGAAGCCCACCAGCAGGCGGGCGTCCGCCCCGGCGCGCAGCACGTACCACACCTTCTCCTTCCCCAGGAAATCATAGCGCTGGGCGGCCGTCTCGTCGTCCGGGTGCACCCGGAGCGGCATCCGACCCCGCACGCGCAGGTGTCGCACGCACACCGGGAACTGCCGGCCGTAGTACTCATATACATTATCCCCGACCACGCGGTCGAGATACGTGTCCATCATCTCGGCGAGGCTGTTGCCCGCCAACCAGCCCTCGCGGACCAGCGAATCGCGGTAGCCCAGGTCGGCGAGCTTGAATTCCTCGCTGCCCCAGGGGTAGTCGTCCTGCAGCGTGCAGAACTTGAACGGATATAATTTCTTCTCTTCTTCCATACGCTGCAAAGTTACGAAAAAAGCTTATCTTTGCATTTACGGTTAGTCATTAAACAAAATGAAACAGAAGCTTCACCCCTCCACCCTCTGCGTCCAGGCCGGCTATGAGCCCGCCAACGGCGAACCCCGGCAGATGCCGATCATCCAGAGTACGACCTTCAAATACACCACCTCCGACGAGATGGGCCGCCTCTTCGACCTCGAAGCGTCCGGCTACTTCTACACCCGCCTCCAGAACCCGACCAACGACCGGGTGGCGGCTCGCCTGGCGGCGCTCGAAGGCGGCGTGGCGGGGATGCTGACCTCCTCCGGCCAGGCGGCCAACTTCTTCGCCTGCTTCAACATCTGCGAAGCCGGCGACCACATGATCACCACCTCCGCCATCTACGGCGGCACCTACAACCTCTTCGGCGTCACCTTCCCGAAGATGGGCATCGAAGTCACCTTCATCGACCAGAACGCCTCCGACGAGGAGATCGAGGCGGCCTTCCGGCCCAACACCAAGCTCCTCTTCGGCGAGACGCTCACCAACCCCGGCGTGCGCGTGCTCGACATCGAGCGCATGGCGCGCATCGCCCACAAGCACGGCGTGCCCCTCATCGTGGACAACACCTTCCCGACGCCGGTGCACCTCCGCCCGATCGAGTGGGGCGCCGACATCGTCACCCACTCCACCACCAAGTACCTCGACGGCCACGGCACCACGGTCGGCGGCGCCATCATCGACAGCGGCAACTTCGACTGGGAAGCGCACGCGGAGAAATTCCCCGGCCTCACCACCCCGGACGAGTCCTACCACGGATTAACGTATACGAAGAAATTCGGCAAGCTCGCTTATATAACCAAGGCCACCAGCCAGCTGATGCGCGACCTCGGCTCCATCCAGAGTCCGCAGAACGCCTTCTACCTGAACCTCGGCATCCAGACCCTCGCCGTCCGGATGAAGCACATCTGCGAGAGCGCCCGGCAGGTCGCGGAATTCCTGGCTGCCCAGCCTTCCGTGAAATGGATCCAGTACCCCGGCCTCCCGTCCGATCCTGACTACGCCCTTGCGCAGAAATACATGCCTGACGGCACCTGCGGCGTGATGGCCCTCGGCCTCAAGGGCGGCCGCGACGCCGCGATTCGCTTCATGGACTCCCTGCGTCTGGTCACCATCGAGACCCACGTCGCCGACTGTTACACCTGCATCCTGCATCCGGCCTCCCACACCCACCGCCAGCTCTCCGACGCCCAGCTCCACGAAGCCGGCATCGACCCCGACCTCATGCGCCTGAGCATCGGCCTGGAGGACCCCCGCGACATCATCGAGGACCTCAAGCAAGCGTTGGCTGCCGCCGGCCTGTAGCCCTCGCCGCCGCAGGCCTGTAGCCTTTTCTGCCGGGAACCAGCCGACTGTAAGCGCCGGTAGTCATTCCAGCATCCTAGTCATTCCGGGCTTGACCCGGAAACAGGTGTCCACAAAATCGACCACTGGTGAGGAAAAAGTGGACACCTGTCGGCCAAAACACCCCATTTCGGCAAAAACCAGGGGGAGGTGTCCAGAAATATTGCGTAGAATGGCGATTTTCTGTACACCTGTGTCGTCCTACCCGGAGTTGACAGGCCTGGGGAGGAGGATGGGTTGCCTGTTTTTCGTAATTACTTATGATTGAATACTTTCTGAAAGTAACCAGGTTCCAAAGTCCCCGGTTACTCTAGCAAGTATTTGATTGATAGTTGTTTATGAAAAACGAGCGTTCTGTCGGGTGAGGTAGTTTTGGGGCTGTCGCCGACTCCCATTACGGTAGTCGGCGGTTCCAGCCGGGAGAGGTATGTTAATGGGGGGTGGCAGGACGAGCGTGGTAGTCAAAGGCATCAGCGCCTCGCATTACGCGGCTCGGCGCTTACAGGCTAGGGGTCGTCGCTGAGCTCGACGGAGCGGCTCGCGACGCCACGCCTGTTGCCTGGTGCGGCCACACCAACCGGGCAGCAAGCGGGCGATTTTGAGAGCCCCCATGGCTCTCAAAATCGTCCGTCTTGCAGCCGCCGACCACCGTAATGGGAGGCGGCGGTGCCCCCAAGCGTTGCCAGATGCACTAAACGACCTTGCTAGCAAATTGATAACCCGCGGGAGCCGCCGGAAATCGTATATTCCGGCGGTGACCGCCCAAGCTCACCCCGAAAGCAGCGAGTTGCTGTTTTCCGCAAACCACTAAATGTCAAACAATTATGAAACTAACCGGGGACTCCGGGACCCGGTTAGTTTCATAAATGGCTCAGATAAAATAAGTTACGTAAAACAGTACCTTCTGCCAGAAGCGGAGGTAGTGCCCTGTTTTCTGTAAGAAACTATCAATCAAATATTTGCCAAAGTAACCGGGGACCTGGGGAGCTGGTTAGTTTAGCAAGACCTTTATCTACAGATAGTTACGTAAAACAGTTTGACGTTTTGCTGTGAGGTGGAAGTGACTGAGTATGTAGATTTAGAAAATGGTTAGCGCAGGGTCGAGGAGGCGCTGGTGCTGCTGGAATGGCGAGGGGCGGCGAGCAGGGAGATGGCGAAGCCGACGGCCGCGACGCCGAGGGCGGTCCAGAGGATGTCGGTGGGCTGGAGGACGACGGGGTAGGCCTGGAGGAAGAAGCCGCCGGGCATCTTGACAAAGCCATAGTGTTGCTGGGCCAGGGAGAGGGCGACGCCGACGATGAGCCCGGCGGCGAGTCCGATCAACGATACCAGCCAGCCTTCCCAAACAAATATTCTGCGTACAAGTCGGTCGTTGGCGCCCATCGCTCGCAACGTTTCCATGTCACCGCGTTTGGCAATCGACAGCATTGACAAAGACCCAAAAATGTTGGAAGCAATAATTATTACTACAAACAACAAAATCAAATAGATAGCCAACTTCTCATACCGCATCATCTTATACAAAGCCGGCTGTTGCTGCACCCTATCCTGTACCAAAAAGTCCGGGCCTAACAGTTCCTGCAGTTCCCGCAGGAACTTCCGGCCCGTCCGAGTAGAGGAGAGGCCGCGGTTATTAGAAGGGGAGGACACAGTCTGGTTATTGGAAAGGGAGGCATTCTGGCCGGAATTGGAAACGGTTCGATTGCCGGAGTCGGTCTGACTGGAAGAGACGACAGCCTGGTCGGAGTTGGTCCGGTTGGCCGAATCGGAATTCTGGTTAAAACCGGTTTGGTTGGCGGTATAACCGTCTTGGTTGGATGCAGAGGAAGCGGTGGGGGTGTGAGTATGGGAGGCAACCGAGATGTTTGAGGCCAGGCGGAGTTCGATGCCGGAGACTTCATCGGTCAAGCCCAGCAGATGTTGCATCTGGTCGATGGGGAGAACGATCAGCTCTTCGTCGGTGGTGGCGTTGAGGCTGACGAGGGCGGCAGGGTGGAGCTTCACGCTGCCGAGCGCCGCGGTGGGGCCCATGACGGGGATGCGGGCGCCGCGGCGGGGGTAGTAGAGCGTGAGCGGCTCGACGAAATAGGGGCGAATGCCCATTTCGCGGGCGAGCGCGACACCCACCGCCGCCTGCGGCAGCGCGCCGTCATGCAGCGCGAAGACGCCCTCCACGACATGGTCCGCGAGGCGGGACTCCGCCTCATACACCGCGTCGACGCCCTTCGCGCGGGCCAGCTGCTGCCGTCCGCCGTAGGCGACGAACACCTGCTCCTCGACCACGCTGCAGATCTGCTCCACGCGCGGATCGTTCAGCAGCGCGTCGAACGCCGGCCCGGACGGCACGAAGAACTTCCCGGTCGCGGGCGTCACGAGCACGTCCGGCGACAGGTCGGAGAGGCTCTCCTCGATGACGCGGTCGAAGCCGTTGTAGACCGAGAGAATGAGAATGAGTGCGGCCGTGCCGACGGCCATCCCGATGGCGCTCAGCGTCGAAATCGCGTGGATCACGCCCAGCGACTTCCGGGCCACCAGGTAACGCCGCGCGATATACAGCTCGGGCCGCATAGGGGAGTATTATTTCTTGAGGAGCTCCTCGATGTGCTCCGCGTAGTCCAGGGTCGTGTCCAGGTGGAAATCGATTTCCGGCACGATGCGCAGCTGGGAGCCGACCCTGCGGCCCAGCTCGCCGCGCAGGCTGCGCTTCTCCTCCTCGAGGAGGGCCATCACCTGCGGCGCGCGGTCGGAGGGGAAAATGCTCACGAAGGCCTTCGCGATGCTCAGGTCCGGGCTGATGCGCACCTCGCTCACCGTCACCATCGCCCCGCCGAAGGCGGCCATGCCCCGGCTCCGGATGATCTCGGAGAGATCGCGCTGCACCTCGCGCGCGACCTTCAACTGTCTGGTGGATGCTGGTTTATCCATTCACTTTGATGATAAAGTAATCCTTCTTGCCCTTCTGCGCCAGGATGTACTTCCCGTCGATGATGTCGGCCTCGGACAGCTGATAATTGATGTCCGTGACCTTGTCCTTGTTCAGGCTGAAGCCGTTCTGCTGGATCATCTTGCGCGCCTCGCCCTTGGAGGGGAAGATCTGCGTATTGACGGCCAGCGCGTCCAGGATGCCGAGCGGGAGGTCGCTGCGCGAAATCTCGAAAGTCGGCACGCCGTCGAAGACGGCCAGGAAAGTCCGCTCGTCCAGCGCGCGCAGGTCCTCGGAAGTGGACTTGCCGAAGAGCATCTGCGATGCGCGCACGGCGTTGTCGTACTCCGCCTGCCCGTGCACCATGACGGTGACCTCGCGGGCCAGCAGACGCTGCAGCTCGCGCCGCTCGGGGGCCTCGCGGTGCGCCGCGATCGCGTCCTCGATGGTCTTGCGGTCCAGCATCGTGAAGATCTTGATGAAGCGCTCCGCGTCCTCGTCGCTGACATTCAGCCAGAACTGGAAGAACTGGTACGGGGAAGTGCGCTCCGGATCGAGCCAGACGTTGCCCTTCTCGGTCTTGCCGAACTTGGTGCCGTCGGCCTTCTTGATCAGCGGGCAGGTCAGCGCGAAGGCCTCGCCGCCGTCCATGCGGCGGATGAGCTCCGTGCCCGTGGTGATGTTGCCCCACTGGTCGGAGCCGCCCAGCTGCAGGATGCAGCCGCGGTTCTTCCAGAGCCAGTAGAAATCATAGCCCTGCATCAGCTGGTAGCTGAATTCGGTGAAGGACATGCCCTCGGAGGAGTCGCGCGAGAGGCGCTTCTTGACGGAGTCCTTCGCCATCATATAGTTGACGGTGATGTGCTTGCCGATGTCGCGGATGAAGTTGATGAAGGTGTAGTCCTTCATCCAGTCGTAGTTGTTCACGAGCTCCGCCTTGTTGGGGGCGTCAGAGTCGAAGTCGAGGAAATGCGCCAGCTGCGCCTTGATCCCCGCCACGTTGTGGGCGAGCGTCTCCTCGTCGAGGAGATTGCGCTCCTGGCTCTTCATCGACGGGTCGCCGACCATGCCCGTGGCGCCGCCGACCAGCGCGAAAGGCTTGTGGCCGCAGTTCTGAAAATGCTTCAGGATCATCACGCTCACCAGGTGGCCGATGTGCAGGGAGTCTGCCGTCGGGTCGATTCCGACGTACGCCGCCTGCGGGCCTTCCATCAATTTCTCTTCCGTTCCCGGCATGATATCCTGGATCATGCCGCGCCATTTCAGCTCTTCAACAAAATTCTTCATCGCTTGCATACTAAAAAGTCTGCAAATTTAGTAAATTTGCGGGTCGAAATCAATTTATCAACAAATATGAGAAAGAAAATCGTTGCAGGCAACTGGAAGATGAATACGACCAGACCTGATGGTATCGAACTGGCGAAGGCTGTGGCGGCCCGCGCCGCAGAAGTTCCGGCCGGTGTCGGCCTCATCATCGCCCCGCCCTTCACCCACCTCTGCGGCTGCGGCAAGCAGCTCGAAGGCACGAAGGTCGAGCTCTCCGCCCAGAACTGCGCCGACCACACCAGCGGCGCCTACACCGGCGAAATCTCCGTCGACATGCTGAAGGCCGTCGGCTGCCAGTGGACCATCCTCGGCCACTCCGAGCGCCGTCAGTACTACGGCGAGACCGACGAGAAGCTCGTCGAGAAAGTGAAGCTCGCCCTCGCCGCCGGACTCGGCGTCATCCTCTGCGTCGGTGAGAACCTCGCCGAGCGCGAGGCCGGCAAGCACTTCGACGTGTGCGCCGCCCAGACCAAGAACGTCCTCTACAACTTCACCGCCGAGGACATGAAGAAGGTCGTCATCGCCTACGAGCCCGTCTGGGCCATCGGCACCGGCAAGACCGCCACGGCCGAGCAGGCCGAGGAGATCCACGCCTGCATCCGCAAAGTCCTCGCCGACAAGTTCGGCCAGGCCGTCGCGGACGACACCACGATCCTCTACGGCGGCTCCTGCAAGCCGTCCAACGCGAAGGAGCTCTTCGCCCAGCCCGACATCGACGGCGGCCTGATCGGCGGCGCCGCGCTCAAGGCGGACGATTTCATCCAGATCGCTCTCTCATTCTAAGATGCGCACCGTCAGGCCGATACGGCCTGCGTCGCTCCATAGCCAGACCATATCACCCTCGAGTCGTACGACCTCGAGGGTGAGGTTTTTTCTGGTCAGCACCTCGCGCTCCGTGGTCCAGGTCAGGCTCGCCGTGAGGCGCTGCCCCAGCGTGGTGGGCACGCGCGAGAACGTGGCCACGAAGAAGTCCGACATCGAGTCGGTGAACGCACGGAACTCCTGCCGGTCGCGGCTGAAGGCCAGCTGGCAGGTGTTCGGCTCGTAGCTGAAGGCGATGCTGCCGCCCACCAGCAGGCGCACGCCCTCGTTCTCGCAGAACGCGGCGCGCTGCCGCTCGTCCTGGCAGCCCGTGAGGGCCAGGAGGCTCAGCAGCAATATGATGGCCAGCCGTCTCATTGTACGACAATCTCTTTATACAGCGTCTCCGACGTTCCGTCGAGGTGGTAGACCTTCGCGCGCAGCGTGCCGCTCCGCCGCAGCGTGTAGCGCCCGTCGGCTTCCGGGGCGATCGGGGCGCCGTCCAGCATCCACTCCACCGCCTCCACCTCCGTGGCGTTGAACACCCGCAAGGGGATCTGGCTGCCCGGCGGGAAGCTCCCGTCCACGTTGCGCGTCGCGCCGCTCAGATAAATATAGGGGAACGTCCCGCCGCGCTGCGCCTTCGTGGAGAAGACGCCGTCGGCGCTGTAGCGCTCGCGCGCGGAGACGATCAGCTGGACGGAGAAGCGGTACAGCGTGCCCGGCCGCAGGCCCTCCAGCGTGCAGCTGGTGACGTCCGGCGGCAGCTCGAGGCTCCGCAGCCCGAGCTCGCCGTCGGGACACCAGCTGACGAGGATGCCCCCGGCCTGCAGGGCCGGGTCGGCCTTCCAGCGGAGCACGGCGGCATCCTGATACACAGAGAGTTCCAGCAGGGTGACGGGGCGCAGTGCGGTGAAGTGCAGGGCGCCGGCGCCGCCGGGGCGCAGGCCCGTCAGGGCCA
>JAGCDF010000002.1 GCA_017651225.1 Bacteroidales bacterium | reverse complement strand
CTGCTGCAGGCGCTGCTCACGGGGCGGCGGGACGGGCTCGACCCCGCCACCGTGGCCACGTTCCGCGCCGCCGGCGCCTCCCACATCCTCGCGCTGTCCGGGCTGCACCTGGGGATGCTATACGGCATCCTGCACCTGCTGCTGCGCTGGCTGGGCCGCAGCCGGCCGGCCACGCTGCTGCGCAGCCTGCTGCAGGTGGGCTTCGCCGCGGGCTACGTGGTCATGACGGGGGCCTCCCCCTCGCTCGTCCGCGCCTTCCTCTTCATCCTGCTGAACGAGCTCGCGCGCCTGCTGCCGGGGCGCCGCCGCAACCCGCTGAACCTCTTCTGCACCGCCCTGACGCTCCAGCTGGCGGTCTCCCCCGGCGTCATCACCAGCCTGGGCTTCCAGCTCTCCTACCTCGCGATGCTCGGCATCGTGCTGGTCTTCCCGCGGCTGGACGCCTGGTACCCCCGGGGCCCGCGCCTCGACCCGCTGCGCCGCATCTGGAGCGGCGTCGCGCTCACCCTGTCCTGCCAGCTGTTCACAGCGCCGCTGGTGTGGCTGCGCTTCCGGCAGTTCCCGAAATACTTCCTGCTCACGAACCTCGGCGCCATGCCGCTGACGGAAGCCTTCATCTGCTGCTCCCTGGCCGTGCTGGCAGCCGGGCGGCACTGCCCGGAGGGTATAAAAAATCTGGCCGACAGCGTCGGCCAGATCCTGTTGCACTTTTTGGAAACGGTGGCGTCTATTCCATGACGCAGCGCACCGGAGCGACGAAATCCGTCTTCGACATGCGCCCGCGATAGACGATATCTTTATTCTGATAGATGTAGCGGCAGATGCCATAGCCGTCCTCCTCGTCGGAGGTCCAGAACACGGCGTACTTAAAGTCTCCCTGGAAGTCGTAGGAACCTTCGGCCACGAGGCCGTAGCCGACCGGAATCGCGGAGAAGCAGAGCTCGTCGGTGATCTTCACGTCCCGCCAGTATTCCCACATGCGGGTGTCGTTGAAATACAGGTCAGCCATCAGTTTGCCGGCCAGGCCGGGGATGTCCTTGGACGCGGCGGCGTTCTCCTGGAGCGCGACCACCTCGGCGTCGGTCGGCAGGCGCCAGCCGTTCGGGCAGGCCGTCTGCGCCTCCTCCCAGGTGTAGTAGCGGCCGAAGACGTCCGTCATCACCCCGCAGCCCTCGAACGGCACGCCGGCCTCGTCCCAGGCCAGGTTCTGGCGCATCCAGAACAGGTCGCCGATGATCGAGCAATAATACGTCCGGCCGTCGCGGAAATCCCGGTAAGTCCAGGACCCTTCCTTGTCGAAACCGGTGATGGAGCCGCTGCCGGAGAGGCCGGGGAAGACCACGGTCGTGGTGTAGGAGGTCGAGAAGCCGGAATACTTGGAGTCTCTCCCCATGAATCCGGCCAGGGTCAGCTTCGCGTCGCCCTTCGTGGACGGAGCCGTATAGGTGTAATAATGCTTGAGAATCTTGCCGTCGGCCGTGACCAGCGTATCGTTGGACTGGGTCGTCTCGTCGCGGAAATAGTAACCGATCGTCTCGCCGTCCGGGCAGATCAGCGTCATCAGGGTATCGATCATGAAGGTCTTGGTCTCCCCGCCGCCCATGTAGGGGGGCAGCTCCACGGAGAGGTAGCCCGACAGCGTCTTCGTTTCCGTATTTTCTTTCTTGCAACCCGGCAGGATCGCCAGCGCGGCGACCAACAGGGCGGGGAGCAGGATGTTGTTCAACTTCATACTTTCTGTCATTACAATTTGCAAATATGCGCAAAAATGCGCGAAAAACCGCTAACTTTGTGCAAATACTTTGCCGAAGCAATGAATTACAAGCATATTTTTATCTTCCTCCTGTCCGCGAACATCCTCGCCGGATGCCAGCAGGGCCACTACGCCACCTTCACCGGATTCGCCCAGGGTGGCACCTACACCGTCAAAGCCGACCTCCAGTCGGTCAGCGTACCCGCCGAGCAGATTCAGCAGCGCATCGACGCCATCCTCGACTCGATCGATTTCAGCCTGTCCGGCTACAACAAGAACTCGCTCCTCTCCCACTACAACGCGGGCGAGGAAATCGTGCCGGACCGCTTCTTCCGGGAAGTGCGCGCCCTGTCCGAGTACTACCGCGAGCAGACCGGCGGCGCCTTCGACGTGGCGGCCGGCCCGCTCTTCGACATCTGGGGCTTCGGCTTCACGTCCGACAGCCTGCCGGACCCGGAGCGCGTCCGCGCGGCCCTGGCGGCCTGCAAGGAAGAGAAGGTGCTGAATTTCAACGCGATCGCGCAGGGCTACACCTGCGACGTCGTGGCGGACTACCTGCACTCCATCGGGGTGCACAACATGCTCGTGGACATCGGCGAGATCTACTGCGAGGGCGTCAACGCCGCCGGGCAAGGCTGGACCATCGGCGTGGACAACCCCGTGGACGGCAACAACACGCCGGGCAAGGACCTGCGCAGCATCTGGAAGTCCGACGGGGGCGCCTACGGCATCGTCACCTCCGGCAACTACCGCAAATTCTACATCAAGGACGGGAAGAAATACGCCCACACGATCGACCCGCGGACCGGCTATCCGGTCGAGCACAACCTGCTCAGCGCCACCATCGTGGCGCCGACCGCCGCCGAAGCGGACGCCCTGGCGACCGCCTGCATGGTGATCGGGACGGAGCAGGCGCGCGCCCTGATCGAATCCCGCCCCGAGCTGGAAGGTTACCTGATCACCGCCGACACCGTCTGGATGTCGGACGGCTTCTTCGAGCGCGCGCAGGGCACGTACTTTCCGCAAAAATGATTAACTTTGTAGTCTATTGACTATTTAACGCCATGGAATTCAACGAATCTACCCATACCCTGGATTACAATACCACCCGCGAGAAGCTCGCCATGCCCGAGTACGGCCGCAACGTGCTCAAGATGGTGGAGCAGCTGAAGGCCATCCCCGACCGGGACAAGCGCACCGAGCAGGCCCGCGCCGTCGTGAAGGTGATGGAGCTCCTCAACCCGCAGGTGCACAGCCAGGACAATTTCGAACACAAACTCTGGGACCATCTCTACATGATCGCAGGCTTCGACCTGGACGTGGACTCCCCCTATCCCTGCCCCGTGGCGGAGACCTTCAACACCGATCCCGTGCCCATCCCGATGAAGGGCTCCAAGATCCGGGCCTTCCACTACGGCCGCAACATCGAGAGCATCATCAACCTGCTCAGCGAGCAGCCGGACGGCGAGGTCAAGACCGAGATGATCCGCTCGCTGGCCATCTACATGCGCACGCAGTACCTGATCTGGAACAAGGACAGCGTGGCCGACGAGACCATCTTCGCCGACATCGAGAAGATGTCCGACTATCGGATCCGCGTCCCCGAGGGGCTCAGCCTGAGCAAGATCGCCGGCGACGCCAACTTCGCGCGCCCCGGCATGGGCATCAACGTCGGCCAGCCCGGCTCCGCCCAGCGCAAGCGCAAGAATAACTACAAACGTCCGTTCAAGAAGAAATGAGAATCTGGCGATCCTGGGACGAAGAAGAGCGGGCCGCAGCCGTGCGGATCGCGGGTCTGTGCGTCGCCGCACTGACCCTCTTCATCTTGATTTCCACCGTCTCCTATCTTTTCCACTGGCAGGAAGACATGAGCCTGCTGGGCGATCCCGACGCGATGGACGCCGGCCGCGCCGTGGGCAATGCCGCCGGCAAGCTCGGCTTCCGGATGGGCCACCTGCTGGTGTGCGAGCTCTTCGGCCTGGGCAGCTTCTCCCTGCTCATCATCCTGACCGCCGTCTCCGGGCGCCTGCTGGCGCACCGCTGGGCGAATACGCTGGTCAAGACCACGCTCATCGCGCTCTTCGGCGCCTTCATCTCCTCGCTCGTGCTCGCCTATGCCGGCAAGCTGGCCGGCCTGAACCTGCTGTTCGGCGGCGGCCTGGGCGGACGCTGCGGCGCCTTCGTCGTGGACTGGGCCGAGAACCTCTTCGGGCCCATCGTCACGGGCTTGTTCATCGTGATCCTCGTGGCCGCCTTCCTGTTCTTCTCCTCCAAGCGTTTCAACCGCTGGTTCGCCGCCATCGGCACGAAGAAGCCGAAGCCGGTGGAGCCCGAGACGCCCGAAATCATTCCGGAAGGGGAGGAGATTCCCGATCAAGTCGGGAATGACAAGCAGGTGATCGGGGATGACATTCAGGCGGTCGGGGATGACGCGGACGAGCTCATCATCCCGGAGATTGCGCTGGCGGGAGATTCGCCGGTCGAGCCGGCGAATGACGGTACTGTCATGCTGAGCGACAGCGAAGCATCTCCGGCCACCGAGGGCAAGTTCGAAATCGTGGCCGACACCGGCCTGGAGGCCGAGCAGGTCGAGGACCTCTCTCCGATCGACAACCGCCTCGACCCGCCGGACGGCCTGCCGAAATACCAGTTCCCGTCGCTGGACCTGCTGGAGAGCTACGCCAGCGGCCGCCGGGAAGTGTCCACGGAGGAGCTCACGCGCAACAACAACAAGATCCGCGCGGCGCTCGCCAACTACAAGATCCAGGTCAACGACGTCAAGGCCATCGTGGGCCCGACCGTCACCCTGTACAAGGTCTATCCCGCCCCGGGCGTGAAGATCGCCGACATCAAGAAACTCCAGGAGGACATCGCCCTGTCGCTGAACGCCAAGGGCGTGCGCGTCGTGACCCTGTCCGACTCCGTCGGCATCGAGGTGGCCAACGACTACGCCTCCATCGTGCCGCTGAAGGCCCTGCTCAACGACGACGCCTTCCGCAACAGCAAGGCCGACCTGCCCGTCGCCATCGGCTACACGATCACCCAGAAGGTGCGCGTGTTCGACCTCGCCGACGCGCCGCACCTGCTGATCGCGGGCGCCACCAAGCAGGGTAAGTCCGTGGGCCTCAACGTGATCGTGTCCTCGCTCCTGTACAGCAAGCACCCGTCCGAGCTGAAGTTCGTCTTCATCGACCCGAAGATGGTGGAGTTCTCCGCCTACGGCTCGCTCCTGAAGCACTACCTCGCCGTGCTGCCCGACGCCGCCGACGAGGACGAGGAGAAGAACAACGCCATCGTCAAGAAGCCCAAGGACGCGGAGAAGATCCTCCGCTCGCTGTGCACCGAGATGGACGACCGCTACGAACTGCTCAGCAAGGCAGGCGTGAACAAGATCACCCTCTACAACGAGAAATTCAAGGAGCGCAAGCTGCGGCCGGACCACGGCCACCGCTACCTCCCCTACCTGGTCGTGGTTGTCGACGAGTACGCCGACCTCACCATGACCACCGGCGCGTCGCCGGACGCCCGCGCGGCCAGCCGGAGCATCACCAATTCCATCATCCGCCTGGCCCAGAAGGGCCGCGCGGCCGGCCTGCACGTGATCCTCGCGACGCAGCGTCCGTCCGTGGACGTCATCTCCGGTATCATCAAGAGCAACTTCCCGATGCGCATCGCCTTCCGCGTGGCGTCCCGCGTGGACTCGATGACCATCCTGGACGCCCCGGGCGCCGAGAAGCTGATCGGCCGCGGCGACATGCTCTTCTCGGCCGGCATCGACTCCGAGCGCATCCAGTGCGGCTTCATCGACGGCAAGGAGATCGACGCCATCACCGACTTCATCGGCGGGCAGATCGGCTACGGCCGCTGCTACAACACGCCTTACTACCTCCCCGCTCCGGAAGAGCCGGGCGCCGAGGGCGGCGAAGGCGGCGGCATGGTCGACATGTCCAAGGTGGACGAGCGCTTCGAGGAGGCCGCCAAGATGGTGGTCCTGAGCCAGCGCGGCTCCACCTCCGACCTCCAGCGCAAGCTCGGCATGGGCTACGCCAAGGCGGGCCGCGTGATGGACCAGCTCGAGGCCGCCGGCATCGTGGGCCCGCAGGAGGGTTCCAAGCCCCGGCAGGTGCTCATCGCCAGCCTGGATGACCTCCAGCCCATCCTGGACGCCTTCCTGCACCGCTAGAACCAATTATTTTCATCCGATATGAAGAAAGCTTCGTTGATTCTCCTGCTCTCCGCCCTCTGCGCGGCTGCGCCGATCACGGCGTGCGGGCAGGTCGTCTATATCCCGCAGGAAACCCAATTCGTCGCGCCGAAGGTGCCCGCCTTCATCGAGTTCGCCGGGCAGACCTACCGCTTCGACCGGCCCGACCTCTACGAGCGCATGGACCGCGAGCTGGTGGCCTTCACCTACGGGCATACCAACTCCGTGCTGATGCTCAAGCGCGCGGAGCGCATGTTCTCCAAGATCGTCCCGATCCTGAAGAAGAACGGCGTCCCGGAGGACCTGAAATACCTGATGGCCATCGAGTGCAACCTGGATCCCAAGTCCGTCAGCACGGCGGGCGCCGCGGGTCCCTGGCAGTTCATGAAGGCCACCGGCCGCGCCTACGGCCTGGAGGTCGCGGACGAAGTGGACGAGCGCTACAACATCGAGAAATCGACCGAGGCCGCCTGCAAGTATCTCAAGGAGGCCTACGAGAAATACGGTGACTGGATGACCGTGGCCGCGAGCTACAACGCCGGCCAGGGCGGCATCTCCCAGCGCATCACCAACCAGCGGCAGGCGCTGGCCATGGACCTGTTCCTGCCCACGGAGACCTCCCGCTACATGTTCCGCATCCTGACGGCCAAGTACTTCCTGGAGAATCCCGAGGAGTTCGGCTTCCACGTGGAGCCGGAGGAGGCCTACAGCTACCCGAAGGTGAAAGAAACCGTCACCGTCAGCACCGCCATCCCGAACCTCACGGACTTCGCCGAGGAGCACGGGACCACCTATTTCTTCCTGAAAGAAGCCAACCTCTGGCTCCGCAGCGACAAGCTGACCAACAAGGCTGCCAAGACCTACAAGATCGTCATTCCGGAGTAGGCCCATGACGCCGTTCCTCGACCAGGTGGCGCGGCATTACGATGCCGCCGGAGGGGTTGAAGACCTGTGCTTCATCCTCCCGAACCGGCGCGCGGTGGCGTTCTTCCGCAAGTATCTGGGCGCATACGTCGCCCGGCGGAAGCAGCCGATGCGCGTGCCGGCCCTGTACACGATGAACGACTTCTTCTACCGCCTCGCGGACGCCCGCCAGACAGACCAGGTGCACCTGCTGCTCGAGCTCTACGACTGCTACAAGCCGCTCTACGAGCAGGCCGGCGCCAAGGCGGAGTCGCTGGACGAGTTCATCTTCTGGGGCGGCGTGCTGCTGTCGGACTTCGCCGACGTGGACAAGTACCTCGTCGATCCCGGGAAGCTCTTCACCAACATCGCCGACTTCCGGAGCATCCAGGACAGCTTCGACTACCTGGACGAGACGCAGGAGGAGGCCATCCGGCAGTTCTTGAAACATTTCCGCACGGGCGGCGAGTACAAGGAGGCCTTCCGGCGCATCTGGAACCTGCTGCTGCCGCTCTATCGTGATTTCCACGCACGGCTACGCGAAAAGGGCATGGCCACGGAAGGCCAGGTCTACCGCGAGCTGGCCGAGCGCCTGCAGGACACGTCCGCCGCGGACCTGATGGCGGAGCGCTTCCCGGCGGTGAAGAAATTCGTCTTCGTCGGGCTGAACGCCCTCAACGAGTGCGAGAAGCGGCTGATGCGGCGCTTGCACCAGGCGCGGCTGGCGGAGTTCTGCTGGGACTTTAGCAGCGACTGGATCCGCGACCCGCACAACAAGTCCGCCAGGTTCCTCGCGGACAACGTCACCGAATTCCCCCAGGCCTTCACCCCCGACCCGAACGGCCTCGGCACGCCGGTCATCAACGTCCTGAGCGTCCCCTCGGGCGTGGGCCAGGCCAAGCAGATCCCGGCCATCCTGGACGGGATGGGCGCCGGCGGCATTGAGACGGCCGTCGTCCTGCCGGACGAGAGCCTGCTGATCCCGGTGCTGAATTCCCTGCCGGAGCGCATCCGGGACATCAACGTGACCATGGGTTATCCCATGTCGGGCAGCGCCCTGAGCGCCCTGATGGACGACGTGGCCGCCCTGCAGATGCACCTGCGCGAGAAGGACGGACAGTGGTACTTCTACCACCGACAGGTCTGGAGCATCTTCTCCAACAGCATTTTCAAGACCCTGACGGGCGAGGCGGGGCGCGAGAAAGCCGCCGCCGTGCGCAAAGGCGCCCGTTACTATATTCCGCAGTCCGAGCTGAACGGCATGCCGCTCTTCGACCTGGTCTTCCGGCCGGTGGTCCGGGATCCCGGCGAGGCCGGGGAGGCGGTCGTCCGCGCGCTGGAAGACTACCAGCAGGAGCTGCTCGGCGAGCTGGGCGCGCGGCTCAAGGACGCGCCCGGGATGGCGCTGGAGCAGGATTTCGCCCGCGAGTACTACCTCGCCGTGGGACGCCTGCGCGACTGCAAGCTGGACATTCTCCCGGCCACCTACTTCCGCCTGCTGGGCAAGCTGCTCGGCGCGGCGGCGGTCCCGTTCCGGGGTGAGCCGCTGCAGGGGCTGCAGGTGATGGGCCCGCTGGAGACGCGCGCGCTCGATTTCGAGAAACTGATCGTGCTGAGCTGCAACGAGGGCATGTTCCCGCGGCGCAGCGTCGCCTCCTCCTTCGTGCCGGCGGAGCTGCGCAAGGGCTTCGGCCTGCCCACCTACGAATACCAGGACGCCGTCTGGGCGTACTATTTCTACCGCATGATCCAGCGCGCCGGCGAGGTCTGGCTGCTCTTCGACTCCCGCACCGAAGGCGTGCGGGGCGGCGAGGAGAGCCGCTACATCAAGCAGCTGGAGCTGCATTTCGGGGCCAGGCTCCGGCGTTTCACGCTGCGCGCGGACATCGCCAAGGGGCAGGAAGAGGCGCCGGAAATCGCCAAGACGGCGGAGCACCTCGAGAAGATCCGCAGCAAGCATCTCTCGGCCTCCTCCCTGCAGGATTACCTTTCCTGCCCGGCAAAGTTCTATTATAAGGTCGTCTGCGGGCTCAAGGAGCAGGAGGAAGTGACCGAAGCGCTGGAGGCGAACGACATCGGCAACGTCTTCCACGAGACGATGCAGCGGCTCTACGACCGTCCGGAAGTCTCCCGCGACTACCTGAAATCGCTGCTGGAGGGCACCCGGATCAAGGATGCCGTGCGCGAGCGCATGCTCGAAAAGCTCCACAGCTTCGAGGTGAGCGGGCGCAACATCATCTTCGAGGACCAGATCTGCCACTATGTCCGCAAGGTCGTCCAGCGCGACATCGAGCTGCTCGCCGCGGCCGGCAGCGATCGTTTCCGCATCCTGGGCCTGGAGCTGGAGCGGCACATGGAGTTCGACGGCTTCCGCTTCATCGGCTTCATCGACCGCCTGGACAGCCTGCGGCCCGGCGAAGTCCGTGTGGTGGACTACAAGACGGGCAAGGTCACGGACGAGGATTTCCTGATCAACGACACCAACGCCGAAGAAGTGGTGGACAAGCTCTTCGGCGACGACAACGCCAAGCGCCCCAAGATCGCGCTTCAGCTCTATCTGTACGACCGTTTCGTCGCGGGCGACGCCGCCCTGCGGGGGAACCGGATCGTCAATTCGATTTACCAGCCTTCGCGCCTCTTCGTCAAGGAAGTGGAGAGCGTGGCCGTCGGCGGCCGTTTCGTGACCCTGATGGAAGAGCGGCTCCACGGCCTGCTCGCCCGGATCGGCGACCCGGCCGTGCCCTTCACGCGGACGGCGGATGCGAAGACCTGCGAATGGTGTGACTTCAAAAACATCTGCGGACGATGAAGATCCTGAAAGCCAGCGCCGGCTCCGGCAAGACATACGCGCTTTCGCACACCTACATCGACCTGCTGCTGGGCAGCCGGGAGCCGCACCCGTACCGCCATATCCTGGCGGTGACCTTCACCAACAAGGCCACGGGCGAGATGAAGGCCCGGATCCTGCGCGACCTGGCGAAGCGCGCCGAGACCGACCCCCGGGCGAAGGTCCTGCTCACGGACATGCTCCACGACTACGGCGCCTTCTCCATCAGCACCATCGACCGCTTCTTCCAGCAGGCACTGAAGGCGTTCTCCCGCGAGATCGGGCAGTTCGCCGACTACCAGGTCGAACTGGACAAGGATTCGCTGATCGCCGAGACGATGGACCGCATCCTCGACTCGCTGACCGAGGACAGCGGCGAGCTGCTCGACTGGATCCGCGAGAGCCTCGCGGACACGCTCGAGCAGGGACGGCGCTACCAGGTGGACGAGGGCCTGCTGGAGATCGGCCGCCTGCTCAAGAACGACGAATTCCGCGAGCTCGCGGAGCAGGAAGGCATCTCCGGCCGGGAGGCCTTCGGCAAGGAGCGCCTGGGCCGCATCCGCGCGGCCTGCCGCCGGGTGATGCAGGGCTTCTGCGAGCAGGCGGTGGCGCTGGGCATCGAAGCCGTCCCGGGCGAAGAAGTCAAGAAGCCCGCGCCGACCAAGCTGGCCAAGGCCCCGGAAGCGGTCCAGGAACTTTTCGACCTCCCCTACAGGACCTATTGCACCGCCCTGCTGCTGGACAAGCTGCTTTTCCAGCTCGGCCTGGCGGGCGAGTTTTATAAAGAATTCGACACGCTGGCGGCGGAGAAGAACGTCCTCTGCCTGGACGAGTCCAACACCCTGCTGCGCAAGATCATCGGCGGCTCCGACGCGCCCTTCGTGTATGAGAAGCTGGGCGTGCGCTACGAGCATTTCCTGCTGGACGAGTTCCAGGACACGTCCCACATCCAGTGGGAGAACTTCCTCCCGCTGCTGCGGGAGAGCGAATCGCAGCAGGGCGGCAACCTCATCGTGGGCGACGTCAAGCAGAGCATCTACCGCTTCCGCGATTCCGACTGGGAGCTGCTCGGCAGCGAGGTCGAACGCGCCTTCCCGGGCGCGGAGGTGGTACCGCTGCAGGGCAACTGGCGCAGCACCCGCACGGTGGTCGGCTTCAACAACCGTTTCTTCGCCTATGCGGCGGAGCTGCTGGGCCTGCAGGACATCTACGCCGATGTGAGGCAGGACCCGAAGCTGGCGGAGGCGCAGGACGGCCAGGTGCGCGTGGACTTCTGCGACGACCAGCTCGCGGCCATCCTCGCATCCATCGAGGACGTCCGGCGCGCCGGCGCGCAGTGGTCGGACATCGCCGTGCTGGTGCGCAACAAGAAGGAAGGCGCCGCCGTGGCGGCCGAGCTGATCGCGCACGGCGTCCCCGTCATCTCCGACGATTCGCTCAACCTCAAGGGCTCGCCGCTCGTCCGCCGGCTGGTGTCGCTGCTGAGCTGCTACGAGAATCCAGACGACCGCATCGGCCGCTTCCTGGCGGACGCGATGGACTTCACCTTCCCGGAGGAGTATCATTCTCTGCTGGACTTCTGCGAGGAGCTCCTGCGCGCCATGAAGGCCTGGGACCCGGCCTCGTTCGACGGCCAGGTCCTCTTCGTGCAGGCTTTCATGGACCAGCTCCAGGGCTGGGTGCAGGTGAACGGCAACAACCTCCGCAACTTCCTGAAATTCTGGGACGAGAAGGAGGAGATCTTCATCGGCTCGCCCGAGAACGCCGCGTCCGTGCGCGTGCTGACCATCCACAAATCCAAGGGACTGGAGTTCCCGCACGTCATCTTCCCCTTCGCCGAGAAGGTGAACCTCTACAAGAGCGGCACCCACTGGAGCCGGCTGGACGCGTCCCGCTCGCCCCTCGGGGCCGAGCTGTCCGGCATCTACCCGGTCCTGCTCGGCACGCTGGCGGGGCAGAGCCTCTTCGAGGACGCCGTGCGGCGCGAGCAGCGCCTGCAGCTGGTCGACAACATCAACCTCTTCTACGTGGCGCTGACCCGCGCCGGCAAGAGCCTGCATATCATCGCGAAACAGCCCACCAAGAAGTGCCGGGATTCCCTGAAGAAGGGCCCCGTGCAATACGGCAATTTCTCCGAAATCCTCTTCGCCTTTCTGGGCGGGCAGGAGACCTTCGAGGCGGGCAAGGCCTATGATTTCGCGCGGATGGAGCGCAAGGAGGAGCAGCGCGAGGAGGACTTCCCCGCCGCCTATCCGTCCATCCCGCTCGGCGGGCGGCTCGCCCCCTCGCAGGACGCCCACGACTTCTTCAACGAGGACGGCACCGTGGGCGCCGAATCCTCCCCGCGCCTGCGGGGCATCGTCCTGCACGACATCCTCTCCGAGATGATTCTTTCGTCTGACCTGGATAGTTCTGTGGATGCAGCTATCCGTGATGGGCGCTTGACGAAAGAAGAAGGTGAAAAGACACGGGCTCTGCTTCGGGAAGGTATCTCCAAGCATGCAGACTGGTTCCCGGATACGCTTGAAGACGGCGTGGAGATCTGCAACGAGATGGACCTCTTCGACACCGACGGAAAGGTCGAGCGCCCGGACCGCGTGATCGTGCGCGGCAGGACGGCCACCATCGTGGACTACAAATTCGGCGTCGAGCTGGATTCCTATCGCTTCCAGCTCAAGCGCTACGCCTGCCTCTACCGCGACCTGGGCTACGAAGTCGCCGGCTCATTTATCTGGTATGTTGAGGAGGATAAGGTCGTACCGGTAGAGTCATTCCGGGCTTGACCCGGAATCTCTGGCACAATGTTTTCAATCGAAGCAAGTATGAAAAAGTTTATCCAGCTCCTACTGCCCCTGCTGCTGTCGCTCCCGGCAGCCGCCCAGCCGCAGCTTGACCAGATCGCCGCGCACCTGCAGACCGACCGCATCAGCCTGCACTATGACTGCACCTACACGGAGGACACCCCCGTGAAGCTTTCGGGCGTCCTGCTCATCCAGGGCGACTGCTACCGGGCCGTGGGCAACGGGATGGAGATTTACTGCGACGGGGCCACGCGCTGGAGCGTCGACCCCGAGTCCAAAGAAGTCTACATCGAGCCGGCGGAAGGCCTCGCCGAGCTGCTGGACTACCGCAACTCGCTCACGGAACTGAAGATTACGGAGCTGAAGTACCTGCCCCTCTCCGACGACCTCGCGCCCTTCCGCTTCGACACCGCCGCCCTGGGCCCCGACTGGGTCGTCACCGACCTGCGGTAGTCTCATTTCCCGGAAAAAATAGTATCTTTGCATGATATGCAAAAAGGGGAAAATGATTTCTCGCGTCTGGAGCTGCGTCTGCCCGCCTGCAGGAGCAACTACCGCTACTTCCGCGGCCTGCTGAAGCAAACGACGAAGCTGCTTGTGCTCGTCAAGGCCAACGCCTACGGCCACGGCGCGGTGGAGTTTGCCTCCATGATGCAGCAGGAAGGCGCCGACTACCTGGCCGTGGCCCTGCCCGTCGAGGGCGTGGAGCTGCGCCGCAACGGTATCTCCCTGCCCATCCTGGTGCTCACCGCCGGGACGGACTTCTTCCCCGAAATCATCGAGAACCACCTGGAGCCGGGTATCCCCAACCTCTATACCCTGGAGGCCCTCTGCGCGGAGCTGCGTGCCCGCGGGCTGAAGCAGTTCCCCATCCACATCAAGCTGGACACCGGCATGCACCGGCTGGGCTTCATGACCGGCGAGTTGCCGGCCCTGCTGGACTTCCTGCGCACGCACGGCGAAGTGCGCGTGCAGTCCGTCTATTCGCATCTGGCTGCGGCCGAAGATCCCGCCGAGGATGAATTCACCCGCGGACAGATCGCGATGTTCGAACAGAACGCACAGACCGTCACGGATGCGCTCGGATACAAGCCCATGTGGCATGTGCTCAACTCCGCCGGCATCGAGCGCTTCCCCGCCCATCAGCACGACATGGTGCGCCTGGGCATCGGCATCTACGGTATCAGCGCCCTGCCTGGTGTGCAGCTCGCCCCCGTGGCTTCGCTGAAGGTCAAGGTTCTGCAGATCAAGACCCTCGCGCCGGAGGACGGCACCATCGGCTACGGCCGCCACGGCCATGTGGCCCCCACGGGCAGCGTGATCGCCACCATCCCGGTGGGCTACGCCGACGGTCTCGACCGCCACTTCGGCTGCGGCGCCGCTTCGTTCAGCGTCCGCGGCCACCGCGCCCCCACCATCGGCAACATCTGCATGGACATGTGCATGATCGACGTCACGGACATCCCGGGCGTGCAGGTCGGCGACACCGTGACCATCTTCGGCGAGGACCCGACCGTCGGGGAGCTCGCGCAAATCCTCGGGACCATCCCGTACGAAATCCTGACCTCGGTGCCCCGCCGCATCGAGCGCATCATACTCCGTAAATAATTAATAACCAGATATGAAGAAGACTCTCTCCCTGCTTGCGCTGGCGCTGCTCTGCGTCGGTACCGCCGCGCAGCCGAAAGGCGCCATCACCCCGCAGATGCTCTCCGAAATCCGCCAGGGTTACGAAGGCACCGCCTCCGACAAGGCCATCCGCAACGCGCTGAACACCACCTCCATCGCCGTCCTGTCGGCCAATGCCGAGAACGCTGCGATGATCGACACGGAGTTCTCCGACCGCGTGAAGACCTGGGGCATTACCGACCAGAAATCCTCCGGCCGCTGCTGGCTCTTCACGGGCCTGAACGTACTGCGCGCCGCGGCCGCCGACAAGCACGGCCTGGGCGACTTCCGCTTCTCGCAGAACTACAACTTCTTCTATGACCAGCTCGAAAAGGCCAACCTCTTCCTGCAGGCCGTCATCGACACCCGCGACAAGTCCTTCGACGACCGTGAGGTGGACTGGCTGTTCAGCAACCCCATCAGCGACGGCGGCACCTTCACGGGCGTGGCCAACCTGGTGATGAAATACGGCGTCGTGCCCGCGAACGTGATGCCCGAGAGCCTCTCGGCCAACAACACCTCCGCCATGGCCACCCAGCTCAAGACCCTGCTGCGCCGCGACGGCCTGAAGCTGCGCCAGACGCCCACCGGCGTCAAGGCCAAGGACCTGCCGGCCTTCCTGGAGAAGCAGAAGACAGAGATGCTCAAGGACGTCTACCACGTCCTCGCCCTCTGCCTTGGCGTGCCGCCGACGGAGTTCGAGTGGAAGGGCAAAACCTACACCCCGCAGTCCTTCTACCAGGAGCTGCTGGGCTACGACCTGGAGAACAACTATGTGATGCTGATGAACGACCCCTGCCGCGAGTACGGCAAGGTCTATGAGATCCAGTACGACCGCCATCTCTACGACGGCCAGAACTGGCTCTACGTCAACCTTCCCATCGAGCGCATCAAGGAGATGGCCATCGCCTCCATCAAGGCGAACAAGGCCATGTACTTCTCCTGCGACGTGAACAAGTTCCTCGACCGCACCAAAGGCGTGGCCGACCTCAACAACTTCGACTACGAGTCCCTGCTGGGCGTCAACCTCTCCATGAACAAGCGCGAGCGCGTGATGACGCACGCGAGCGGCTCCTCCCACGCGATGACCCTCATCGCCGTGGACCTCAAGGACGGCGTGCCGCAGAAGTGGATGGTGGAGAACAGCTGGGGCGCGGCCTCCGGCTACCAGGGCAACATCATCATGACCGACGAGTGGTTCAACGAATACATGTTCCGCCTCGTGGTGGAGAAGCAGTTCGTGCCCGCCGACGTCCTGAAGATGCTCGACCAGAAGCCCATCCTGCTCCCCGCCTGGGACCCGATGTTCCTCGGGGAGGAATAACGGGTATGATAATGGTAGATACCGGAATCGTTTTGGAAATCAGAAAGAAAATACTACCTTTGCGAAGAATGACACAGTAACGACTGTCGAATCAGTCGATGATTACGAACATAGAGCATTGTTTCCCGAGAGGGTAACGGTGCTCTTATTTTATCTTCAGGTGGATGATGTAGCCTGATAGACAGGAGGCCAATCTGGCCAACCGTTACAAAAATGTCATTCATTAATGATCGTAATCATCAACTTGAATTTGGGCCACGAGGCACAAGGTGCCAAGCCCAAACCCGTCTATGTACGCGCCCACTGGCGTGTTCGTAACGGCAGAAAACACTTTGCGAGAGCACACTATCGTCAACGGTAGTGTAGCTTGATCAGTCTGCAAGGACTGGTGCTGTGTACCCATCCGCCTGCAGGGGCTCTGCCCCGGAAGCCATCCACCAGGGTGGCTTCTTACATTCCCGGGAGCGTCGGGAGCGCAGGGGTGCGGGCGTATAGGAGGGAAAGGATTAGCGGGGCCCGGCGAGGGCAGCGGTGCGGCGAAGCCGCAGGACGTCGTCCGTTCAACGACTGTTAGACGGCTCCGCAGGAGACGGCTAAAAAGGAGGCGTTAGACGTCCAGCAACCGAGACGGATAGCCCCGCCCTTTCCCGACGTACGCCCGCATCCCCTGCGGCTCCCGCGCGGACGGGATGCCGGGCACGCTAGAGGCCTATTTTGTTCCCGGGATCCCTTTATTTCAGTTCTCGGGCACACCAGCGCCCCATTTTGTGCCCGGCAGCCACTTCCCAGGGGCAAAAACACTCCATTTTGCCCTCGGCAACCCTTTTTTCTTGTCGCCAGGGGCAAATCAGGGGTCTAGTGCCCCTGAGAAACGAGATTCGCCGGTCGGGGCCGGCGAATGACGAAGAGGGAGCGGTCGGAGCTTTGCGACGCAGGGGGGCCGGGGGGTTAGCCCACCGGTTATAAACGAAAAACGCCAACCCGACCGGGCTGGCGTTTTTCGTTCCGATTGGGTCGCTTTCTACCAGCGGTCCTCGGAGGAAACGGTGAGCTTCTTGCGGCCGTGGGCGCGACGGGCAGCGAGGACCCGGCGGCCATTCGGCGTGCTCATACGCTCGCGGAAGCCGTGCTTGTTGACACGCTTGCGGTTGGAAGGTTGATAAGTCCTTTTCATATCTTCTATTTTTTAGTTTTCAGAATTTGGGAGGGCAAAGGTAATCTTTTCCGATTTCAATTACAAATTTTTCTGCAAAATATTCATCTTTCAGCCATTCATCGACCCGCCAGGTCCGGATTTTTCCGGGTTCGACCCGGCATTTGCGGGTCAAATCGGAAATTTCCGTGTTGATGTCGCCGCCCTTGAGGTAGAGGATGCTGCGGCGGAATTTGCCCTTCACCCAGGGGTAGAAATTGTCCAGCGAGGTCACGGCGCGGGAGACGACCCAGTCGAAGGGACCGGCCAGGCTCTCGGCGCGGGCGTTGACGCAGGTCACGTTCCGCAGGCCGAGGCCGTCGGCGACCGCCTGGGCGACCTTGATCTTCTTGCCGATGGAGTCGCAGAGCGTGAAATGCGCGGCCGGGAACTCGGTCGCAAGGGGGATTCCCGGAAAGCCCCCGCCCGTGCCCAGGTCCAGGACCTGGGCACCTGGGACCTTCACCCCCTGCACCCCCTCAAGGGGGATGGCCGGATAATCGCTGTCGCGATCCGGCGCCCACGCACGATACTCGGCAGGATAGTACCGATGCAAGTACTCCGCGATGGCGAGCGAATGGAGGATGTGGTGCTCGTAGAGCGCGTCGATGTCCTTGCGGGACACGACGTTGATGCGCTCGTTCCATTCGCGGTACAGCGCCACCATCGGCTCGTATTGCTCTTTCGTCTGCATGGACTGCAAAGGTACAATAAAATTTCTACCTTTGTAGAAGATATGCAACGACTCCTTCAACTCTACCGCGACTGGTCCGGCGCCGAGCCGGACAAAACCGAACTCCTGCCCCTGTCGGGCAGCGCGCGGAAGTATTACCGGATGGCCGGCGCGGGCGGCACCGTGATCGGCTGCATCGGCACGAATCCGGCGGAGAACCGCGCCTTCCTTACGCTCGACGCCCAGTTCTGCGCGCACGGACTCCACGCCCCGGCCGTCTACGGCGTGTCGCCGGACGGGATGGCCTACCTGCAGGAGGACCTGGGCGACGGCCAGCTCTTCGAGCTCCTGAAGCCCGCCCTGGCGGACGGCACCTTCACGCAGGAGCAGCGGGACTGGCTGCACGACACCGTGGCCCTGCTGCCCGCCGTGCAGTTCAAGGTGGGCGAAGGGATGGACTGGAGCGTCTGCTTCCCCGACCGGGAGTTCAACGCCCGGATGGTGGACTTCGACCTGAATTATTTCAAATACGATTTCCTCAAGCTCACGGGACTGGAGTTCAACGAGATCCGCCTGCAGGACGACTTCGACCGCCTGCGCGCGGATGCGCTCGACTTCGATGGGGACACCTTCATGTACCGCGACTTCCAGGCGCGCAACGTGATGATCCGGGACGGCGAGCCCTGCTTCGTCGACTTCCAGGGCGGCCGCCGCGGGCCGGTGCAGTACGACCTCGCGTCGTTCCTCTGGAACGCGGGGACGCACTTCTCCCCCGCGCTGCGGCGCGAGCTGGAGGGCGTCTACCTGCGCGCGCTCGATGCGTTCCGCCCGGTGGACGAAAAGGATTTCTACCGCCGCTACCGCCTGCTGACGCTGGTGCGCCTGCTGCAGGAGACGGGAGCCTACGGCTTCCGCGGCCTGATCGAGCGCAAGCAGCTCTTCCTGGACTGCATCCCGACGGTGCTGGGCTGCTTCCGCGACCTGACCGCCGAGCCTTTCGCGCGCTACCCGTACCTGACGGAGACGCTGCAGCGGCTCGCGAACGACTGGGACGGCCGGACCATCCTGCCCGGCATGGAGGTGGCGCTATGAAAGCGATGGTCTTCGCCGCCGGGCTCGGGACCCGGCTCCGCCCGCTGACGGACACGATGCCCAAGGCGCTCGTCCCTGTGCGGGGCGTACCGATGCTCGGGCGCGTGCTCACCAAGCTGCGCGGCGCGGGAATTGATTCCTTCGTCGTGAACGTGCACCATTTCGCGGAGCAGATTGAAAAGTACCTGTCGGAGAACGATTTCGGCGCGCCCGTGGCCGTCTCGCGCGAGCCGGACGGGCCGCTGGAGACCGGCGGCGGCATCAAGCACGCCGCGCCGCTGCTCCGCTCGCCGGAGGGGCGCTTCCTCGTCCACAACGTGGACATCCTCAGCGACCTGGACCTGCGCTGGTTCCTGGCGCAGGACGCGCCCGAGAACCTCGCCACCCTGCTGCTTATCGACGCCCCCGCCGACCGCTGCCTGCTCTTCGACGACGACATGCGCCTCGCGGGCTGGATGCGCACCAGCACCGGCGAGGTCAAAAGCCCCTACCTGCCGGACTTCGACCCCGCGAACTACCGCCGCTACTCCTTCTGCGGCATCCACATCGTCTCCGAGGCCGTCTTCGAGAAGATGGCCGCCTGGCCGGACCAGTTCTCCATCATCGATTTCTACCTTTCCGAGTGCGCCGCCGGCAGCATCCGCGGCGTCGTGGCCCCGGACCTGCAACTGATTGACATCGGCAGTCCGGAGAAGCTGGCGGAGGCCCAGAAGGCCACTTTTTGAGAATCTCTCAAAAGTCGTTACCTTTGTAAGTTGTGAATCTTTTGTCGCGCATAGCGTTTCCCGTTGCCGTGGTGGCCGTTACCGCCACCGGCGCGATGGATCTCGGACGCGGCCCCGTGGAGGGGCTCCGCCTGCCCGGGCCCGTCGTCGTGCAGGATACCGTGGTGTATCCCGTGGCGGGGTACAAGCTGCGCCGCACGCTGTCGCTGGAAGAGATCACGGTACGCGACACGTCCGGTGTCGACGAGCTCGCGGACACGCTCGCCCTCGCCACCGACACGCTCCCCCCGCGCCTGAGCCCCCGCGACTCGCTCAAGGCCCTGCTGGACAGCACGCTATGGGACAAACTCGACTCCATCTACCTCGCTGACTCCACGGCCCGGGCCAAGGCGGCCTTCGAGGCCTGGTACGCCGGGCTCTCCCGGCAGGAGCGCAGGAAATACGACACCGAGCAGCGCATCCAGCTGAAGATGGCGCAGACCGACTCGCTGAAGAAGGCCCGGGACGAGCGCAAGAACATCCGCGACAGCATCGCGGAGACGACCCCGCGCATCCTCGAGACCTACGCCCTGCCCGACTCGCTCTATTACAAGCGCCTCATCTCCTGGACGCGCGACCCGGACTTCGGCAAGATGAACGTCTCCGTCCCCGACACCAGCTACAACTACCGCTTCCACGACTACGCCTTCCAGCGCAGCGACGTGAACGCCACCTGGCTGGGCGTGGCCGGCTCGCCGGTCCAGCACTACAACTGGTTCCAGCGCAAGAGCGACGAAGGCGTGGAATTCTACGACGCGCAGGAGGCCTGGAGCTACTCGCACCGCACCCTGCCGCACTACAACACCAAGGTCCCCTACACCGAGCTCGCCTACTTCGGCACCCTCTTCGCCAAGTCGGCCAAGGAGTCGGACAACCTCCACCTCTTCACCACCCAGAACATCACCCCGGCCTTCAACTTCGCCCTGCTCTTCGACCGCTACGGCGGCGGGGGCATCCTGGACCGGGAGGAGACCGTCAACAAGACGGGCGTGGTGCAGGTCAACTACCTGGGCAAGCGCTACACCATGCACGCCGGCTACATCTACAACATGGTCCGGCACCAGGAGAACGGCGGCATGCGCGACATCGGCATGATCCGGGACACGACCGTGGACTCCCGCGACATCAAGGTCAATCTCCTGAACGCCCAGTCCAAGATCAAGAAGAACACCGTCTTCCTCGACCAGCAGCTGCGCATCCCGTTCACCTTCATCGAGAAACTGCGCGCCCGCCGCGATAGCACCTACGAGTATGACCCCAACGGGCTCTACCGCGACATCACGACGGCCTTCATCGGCCACAGCACCGAATTCTCCACCTACACCCGCATGTACACCGACGCCATCAGCGACGAGTTCGGCGCCGCCCTGTACAACAACGTCTTCCGCTACGGGCAGTACAGCGCCGACTCGCTGCGCGTGATGCGCCTGGACAACAAGGTCTACCTCCGGCTCCAGCCGTGGTCCAGCGAGGGCGTGGTCTCCCGCCTCGACGTGGGCGTGGGCGATTACCTCAAGCACTACTACGACAGCTCCGCCGTGCGCCCGCTCAAGCACGTCGAGAACTCTTTCTACCTCTACGCCGGTGCGGAAGGGCACCTGTTCAAGGCGGCCTGGTGGGACGCCAAGGCGCGCTTCGTGGCGCTCGGCCACGACGCCGGCGACTTCAGCGTGGAGGCCAACGCCGGCTTCCGCTTCTTCCCTTTCCGGCGCGCCCGCAAGAGCCCAATCAGCGTGAGCGCCCATTTCGAGACCGCGCTGGAGAATCCGACCTACTACCAGCAGCACATCAACCTCAACCACTACAGCTGGGACAACGCCTTCAGCAAGATCTCCACGACCCGCATCCAGGGCCGGCTGGACATCCCCTACTGGCGCATGTCGGCCGACGTGGGCTACGCCCTGCTGGCCGGCAACCTCTACTACGGCACGGACGGCGTCATCCGGCAGAACAGCACGGCCATGAGCGTGCTCTCCGCCCAGCTGCGAAAGGACTTCAAGATCGGCCCCGTCCACCTCGACCACCGGGCGCTCCTGCAGTTCTCCTCCAACCAGGACGTCCTGCCGCTGCCCCTGCTCGCCCTCAATTTCCGCTACTACGTCGAGTTCGTGGTGCAGCGCAACGAGCAGCGCCAGAACGTCATGACCATGCAGATAGGCGCGGACGCCTATTACAATACGCCCTGGCATTCCCCTGCCTGGAATCCCAACCTGGGCGTCTTCCACAACCAGACCGACCGGATGTACACCAACGGCCCCTGGTTCGACATTTTTGTCAACGTGCAGTGGAAGCGCGCCTGTATCTTCATCAAGTACCAGAACGCCGGCGTGGGCTGGCCCCTGCTGCATCCTGACTACTTCAGCGCCGACCGCTACATCGTCACGCAGAACGGCATGGACGGCTTGAAGTTCGGTGTGTTCTGGCCCTTCTACACCCAGCCCCGCAACAGGAGCGCCTCCTCCTCGTCGACGGGCCGGGCCGCCCAGTCCGGCAGCAGCCGGGCCGGGGGCGGAAGCCGATCCAACCTCAGATCCTCCACCCGATGATCCGCAAAGAGACCGTCTGTCTGATTGCCGCCGCCGCGCTGATTGCCGGAGTGGCACTCATCGCCCGTTTCGCCCACCGTCCGGAGCCGCGCGTGAAGCCTGAGCACATCCGGGGCGTGCTGGAGCTCGCCCCGCTCGCGGACACCTCCAGGGCCCTCATCATTGGCTATCATTATCATTTGCTGAAGCGCTTCGCCGCCGACAACGGCCAGGACATCGACATCTGCCTGACCGAGCGCAACAGCTCCTACCTCGACTCGCTGCGCGCGGGCGTCGTGGACATCGTCGTCGTCCCCTGGGGCGACAGCCTGGCCGTGGACAGCGTGCTGACCTCCGTCCCCGTGGACAGCATGAGCGTCTGGCTGATGCGCCACGACGAGCACGCGGGCATGCATGAGCTCAACGAGTGGATCGACGCCTGGCACGCCTCCGCGGAATACGCTCCCACGCGGGAAGTCTTCCTGCGCCGCTTCAACCCCTACCGGAGCCGTCCGCGCGCATACATCAGCCCCTACGACAGCCTGATCCGCCTCCACGCCGACTCCGTCGGAGTGGACTGGCACCTGCTGGCCGCCGTGATGTACCAGGAGTCCCGCTTCCACATCGAAGCCCGCTCCTCACGCGGCGCGATGGGCCTGATGCAGATGATGCCCAAGACCGCCAGGAACTACGGCGTCACAGATCCGCTCGACCCGGAGATGAACATCCGCGCGGGCGCCCTGTCGCTCGCCTCGCTCCTCAAGCGCTACTACAGGGTCACGGACGACCGGACCGAGCGCTACAAATACGCCCTGGCGGGCTACAACGCCGGCATCGGGCGCATCGACGACGTCATCAGCCTCGCACGCCACCTGGGCGTGGACACCAACGCCTGGGACAACATCGTGAACCAGGTGCTGCCGCAAATGGGGGATGAGAGTTTCGTGGAAAACGAAATCGTGAAGTTAGGCCCCTTCCGGGGCACGGAGACCTGCGTGTACGTGGAGCGGACGATGGAGGTGTTCAATCACCTTTACCGAATCTGCCCCTGAAACGGGCCACCAGCGGATCGGTCAGGCGCATCATCGCCCCCGGCAGGACCGCCAGCAGGAGCGTTCCCAGACCGATGACGATGCCCGGCGTGCGCGCCAGCAGCAGGTCCGCCAGGCCGGTGAATTTTCCGGCGCCGAACAGGTCGCCGAAGAACAGCAGGCAGAGCAGCGCCGCAATCACCACCATCAGCGAATCCATCGCCACCTTGACCGGGCCGAAGGGTTTCTGGAACACCTGGCTGAACGCCGCCACCGTCATCTCGGCCGAGAGCATCCAGGCGTTCGCCGCCACTTCGATGCTCACGCCGAAGGCGGTCACCAGCCCGGCCAGCACCGTCAGGCCCAGGCGGGCGCCGAAAGTCGCCGGATGCAGCCAGGACAGGGCCCAGAGGCTCGCGTCGATCAGGTAGCCGAACAGGGCCGAGGCCACAATCTGCATCAGGAAGCGGGCCTGGAATTTCCGGCGCCACAGCGCCAGCTGGATGAGGATCAGGGAAGTATTGACCAGGAGCGTGAACGTCCCCACCGACAGGGCCGACCAGCGCAGGTTGAGCACATAGGCCGGACACGACAGCGGGGCCGTGCCGAGGTTGGAGATGATTGACAGCGCCACACCGAGCGCCACGAAGATCAGCCCCACGGTCGCCACGCTGTATCGACGGACGATATCTATTGCTTTCTCATTCATTTACGCAGCAAATATCGGAATTTTCCTTAAATTCGCAGTCTGTTTTGCAATGAACTAATAATATATTGATATGAAAAAGTTTTTGGCAGTTATGATTCCTGTGATGATGCTGGCGGCTTGCCAGCCCAAGGAAACGAAAGCCCCGGCCCTGGATCCGACCGACATGGACCTGACCGTGGCGCCCGGTGCGGATTTCTTCCAGTACGCCAACGGCGGCTGGATGGCAAAGAACCCCCTGAAACCCGAATACGCCCGCTTCGGCTCCTTCGACGTGCTCCGCGAGAAGAACGTCGAGGACCTGAACGCCCTGTTCTCCGAGATGACGAACATGAACCCGGAGCCGGGTTCCATCGACCAGAAGATCGTCGACCTGTACAAGCAGGGGCTTGATTCCACCCGCCTCAACGAGGAGGGTGCCGCCCCGATCAAGAAGTACCTCGACGAGCTGTACGCCGTCGCGGACAAGAAAGCGCTCGCCGCGCACCTCGGCCAGCTGAACCTCGTCGGCGAGGGCGGCTTCTTCGGGGGCGGCGTGGACGCCGACCTGATGGACAGCAAGACCCAGGTCTTCTACCTGGGCCAGGGCGGCCTGGGCATGGGCGACCGCGACTACTACGTGGATCCGGCCAACGCCGAGCTGCGCAAGGGCTATGAGGCGATGCTCGCCAAGCTCTTCGCCCTCGCGGGCCTGGACAACGCCGAGCAGCGCGCCGCCAACGCCGCGGGTGTCGAGGACAAGCTGGCACAGTTCTCCTGGACCAGCGTCCAGAACCGCGACGTCGAGAAGCTCTACAACCCGATGAGCTCCGCCCAGATCTTCAAGGCCTATCCGGGCTTCGACTTTAAGACCTTCTGCGAGGCGATGAACGTCCCCACCGACCTGGACAAGATCATCGTGGAGCAGCCGTCCTACTTCCAGGGCTTCAGCAAGCTCTTCAAGGACACCAAGATCGAAGTCCTCAAGGACTACCTCGCCGGTCAGCTGCTCCGCAGCGCCGCGGGCTCCCTGTCCGATGACTTCTACGCCGCCAGCTTCGACTTCTTCAGCACCCAGATGAGCGGCATCACCGAGCAGAAGCCGCGCTGGAAGCGCGCCATGAGCGTGCCCAACAGCATCCTCGGCGAGGCCGTCGGCCAGATGTACGTTGCCAAGTTCTTCCCGGAGAGCTCCAAGCAGAAGATGCTCGAACTGGTGAAGAACCTGCAGGTCTCCCTCGGCCAGCACATCGACTCCCTCGACTGGATGTCCGACGCCACCAAGGCCAAGGCCCGCGAGAAGCTCGCCGCCTTCACCGTGAAGATCGGCTACCCCGACAAGTGGAAGGACTACAGCACCCTCACCGTCGATCCGACCCTGAGCTACTACGAGAACCTGCGCGCCGCCAGCGCCTGGTACGTGGCCGACAACCTGTCCAAGCTCGGCAAGCCGACCGACCCGACCGAGTGGGGCATGACTCCGCAGACGGTCAACGCCTACTACAACCCGACGACCAACGAGATCTGCTTCCCGGCCGGTATCCTCCAGCCGCCGTTCTTCAACCCGGAGGCGGACGACGCCGTGAACTACGGCGCCATCGGCGTGGTGATCGGCCACGAGATGACCCACGGCTTTGACGACCAGGGCAGCCTGTTCGACAAGGACGGCAACATGAACAACTGGTGGACCGCCGAGGACCGCGCCGCCTTCGTGGAGAAGACCAAGGTGCTGGTGGACCAGTTCAACGAGGTGGAGATCGTGCCCGGCCTGAAGGCCAACGGTGCCCTGACCCTCGGTGAGAACATCGCCGACCACGGCGGCGTGAGCGTGGCCTGGACGGCCCTGCACAACGCCCTGAACGGCACCGTGCCCGCCCCGATCGACGGCTTCACCGCCGAGCAGCGCTTCTTCCTCGGCTACGCCCGCGTCTGGGCGCAGAACATCACCGATGAGGAGAAGGCCCGCCTGACCAAGCTCGACGTCCACTCGCTGGGCAACAACCGCGTGAACGTGACCCTGCGCAACTTCGGCTACTTCTTCGATGCTTTCGGCATCCAGGAAGGCGATGCGATGTGGCGTCCGGAGGCCGAGCGCGTCCATATCTGGTAATTCCATGCAGGCCGAAGGCTTCATCGCCCGGCGCCTGCGCGTCAAGGAGAAGATGGCGGTCACGGCGATCGCCATCTCCTTCTTTGTGATTATTATCGCTGTCGCCATCTCCGCCGGCTTCCGCCGGGAGATCCGCGGCGGCGTCTCGGCGGTCACGGGCGACGTCCTGTTGACCAATTCCACCGCCGACCTGACCGGCGGCGCCGATCCCGTCCGCACCCCCTCCTGCCTGAAGGACCTGGAGGGGGTGCGCGGCGTGGAGCGGATCGAGCCGGTGGTTTACAGCGCCGGCATCCTCCGGCTGGGCGACGACATCCAGGGCGCCATGTTCAAGGGCACGGCGGCCGACACCGTCTCGATGGGCGTGCGGATTCCCGCCACGCTCGCCGGTCGCTTCGGCCTCGGCGTCGGGGACGACCTGGTCGCCTACTACGCCGGCGAGAAGACCAAGATCCGCCGCTGGCACATCGTGGCCGTCTACGACAGCCCCATGGCCACGGAGGACGGGCAGCTGCTCTACGTCCCCATAGGGGACCTGCGCCGCCTGCACGAGTGGGACGAGGACGAATCTTCCCTGCTGGAAGTGAGCCTGGCGCCGCGCCTGCGCAGCCGCAAGGCCCTCGCGGAAGCGACCCAGGAGCTGGGCTGGTGCGCCATGGCCGGTGCCGGCCAGGAAGAAGAGCCCCTGCGCGCCGTCGCGGCCACCGAGCGCTTCCCCCAGCTGTTCGACTGGCTGGACCTCATTGATTTCAACGTGTATGCGATCCTGCTGCTGATGACCATCGTGGCGGGATTCAACATGATTTCCGGGCTGCTGATCCTGCTCTTCCGGCACGTCTCCACGATCGGCACCCTCAAGACCCTCGGCATGGGCAACCGCGCCGTGGCCGGGGTCTTCCTGCGCGTGGGCGCCCGCACGGCCGCCCTGGGCATGGCCGCGGGCAACGCGCTCGCGCTGCTCTTCTGCCTGGTCCAGGGCACGACGCACTGGATCAAGCTCAATCCGGAGAATTATTTTGTGTCTTTTGTGCCCGTGCACGTGAACCTGCCGGGCATCCTGCTGGCGGACGCCGCCGCCTTCGCGGGCATCCTGCTCCTGCTCCTCATCCCCACCCTCTTTATCTCGAAGGTCGATCCTGCCGAGACCGTGAAGGCGGAGTAGGTCCCACTTTGATTCAAGACCTTTCTTCTATCTAGTTCGGATTCTCATTTCCCGCGCTTGTAGCCATCCACGAGATCGCTGGTATTGACGGCTGGATCCAGCGTCTCACTTCCGGAGTCATTCAGATACTGTGCACGCGATGTAGCCGTGCCATCATAACCGCTGACAAAGGTCAAGGCCGATTTGACAAGATTAATCTCCAGGACGGACTCTATTTTCCAGATGCTTTCCAGGCTCAGGTTCTCCTGCCCCTTCAGGATTTTAGAAATGTACTGTTGCGAGCAATTCATTTTTTCTGCCAGCGCCGTCTGGGTCATATGCATTTCGTCCATTCGGGACATCATCCGGATGGCAATATACTGCGAGTAGCGTAGCCAGCCCCAATTGGCCCGGCGCCACTCTGCCTCTTCTCTCCAGCGCGATGGCGTCGGAGACTGATGAGACTGTAGATAATCTAATACCTTGTTCATTTAGTCTGCTTGTAAATAATCAATAAAACCGTCCTTGTCCACAACCCCTTCCGATATCAGATAATTCCTGACCATTTCCATCTTTCTCAGTTCTTCCAGTGTGTGTTCCCTTTCCTGCATGGTGGCTGTTAGTTTGATAGCGCCTCCAGTAACGATATATGTAGAATCTCCTGCCTTCAAGGCATAAATCCGGAGCCATGAGGGGTGTCTGGATGCATCTCCTTTGGCTTTCTCCCTACCGAAGAGAATGTCGGATATCCGGGAAGGCTCCAATGGCCTGAACACTTTATTCAAATCTGCTTCAACGGCCACGTCCAGGATGAGACATTGGAGGGCGTGCGCATCTGCGATGGTTTCGTAAATGGCACTGTCGACATTGGTTACCTTGAAATAAGCATTTAGGTCTTTTTGGTTCTGGAAGAAAAAGTCCCGAAGCCACATGGGGTCTGTCCAATGGTTGAATACCTGAAAGAAAGCATTTTCCGGGCAGTTATCGTAGCGGACAGACCACAAGCTATCGGGTATGATGGGATCAAAAGTCATATTCCTTCTTTTCTGCAAAGATATGGTTTCTATTCGACTTTTACAACCGTTGAGTTGTATATTTTCATCTTCTCCTCCTATTTCTGCAGAAACGGGAATTCTGGCGAGGGTGGGAGGGCTTGTAAAAGTTTATAAAATAAAGTATATTTGCGAATAGAACCACACTACCGGAAATCACACTAAAAACATAACCACATGAATCACAAGAAATTAACCACTAACCAGGTTAAAAGGTTCCCGTCTTTACTGGGTATCCTCCTGCTTGTTGGTGCCTGCAACAACGCAACGGAATGCAAGCAGGATGGCTCATTGCAAACCGCCTTCAACAAGCTGGTCTGCCAGAATTCGCCGCAGACCCTCGGCACCGACGGCACGGCCACCCTCACGTTCTATTGCTACTGGGACTGGGAAAGCAGCACGCAAGGCGTGCGGCCCAACGGCCCCGTGCGGGAAATAGAAGTCACCTTTACATCCGTCGGCGGATCCTGTACGGCGAGCGGAAAAACGGATAGCAACGGCCTCGTGAACTGCGTCTTCACAGCCCCGAACCCCGCCACCTTCGAAGGCGGCACCGTGACCGCGACCGTAAAATCGTACACGCGCTATTCAGACGGTAGCGAAAGGGAATCGCTCTTTAATGAAACCGCCGTCGGAGAGATCCTCCCGCGGGAGCGGCCGTCCAAGGAAAAGACCAAACCCAGGATCCGAATCGTGGATGTGCTGGAAGGCGGAAAGAAAACAGGCGACGAAGGCAGGATCATCCCTCTCATCAGCGATGAAGGCAAGGCCAAGATCGTCTATGTCGTGGACGAGCGCACCCAGGGAGAGAGCGTGGACCGGCCGGTTCAAGGCGCGGAGGTACTCTTCCAGATCGCCAACAAGACCCAGCAGGAGATTGCCGAGCTGGTCAAGACCATCACCGAGAAGGCCACCACCGACGAGAAGGGCCAGGCCGTCTGCGAGGTCGAGGTCAAGGATCCTTCCGCTTTCAACGGAGTGGAGCTCACGGCCAAAACCACGGTGAAGTACTCCGACGGCGAAGTCACCGTGGAGGACAAGACGGAAGTGGGCCCTGCGGCAATCGAGTTTAAGTCTTTCTCACTAAGTGGTGCCGATTCTCCCCAGACCATCGACACGGACGGCAAAGCCACCATCACCTTTATTCTTACCGGCTCTTCCGGAGCCATCACCCGTCCCGCTCCCGGGCGAAAAGTGCATTTCTACGCTTCCAACCTTTCGGGCGGCACCCTTGAGCCCGACTCCGGCGTCACGGACTCCGAAGGCAAGGTGACAACCGTATTTACTGCTAGCAGAGGTGGCACATCGGACGGTTTCTCCTATCTGGAGTTCAATGAGGATGCGACAGATACGGAAGAGAATCTAGGAAGGGTTGGCGCCAGCTTGGATGGCAATGACTCTGGCGGCATGTCGGTGACCGCCGAGTGTACTGTGCTGGCTCCGGAGATTTCAAGGGAGGAAGTCGTGGATCTGGGCCTCAGCGTCAAATGGAGAGGCTGGAATGTGGATGCCACCAAACCGGAAGAAGCAGGTAACAAATATTGCTGGGGCGAGACCGCTACCAAGGACGACCCTTACATGGCGAACTACAAGTGGTACAACGAAGATACGGGTGTCCTAACCAAATACACTCAGACGGACGGCAGGACCGTGCTTGAGCCTGCCGATGATGTAGCCAGCGTGAAATTGGGCGATGGCTGGCGGATGCCCACCGAGGCCGAAATGATAGAGCTTCTGGAGCAGGGCGTTTGGATTCGACGCTACTATAAAGGAACGCATGGTTTCAGCGTAACCGGCAAGACCACCGGGAAAACCATATTCCTTCCCGGAGATGGTTCTTACGGACTTTATTGGTCTTCCACATTGTACAGCGATACCAGAATGGCCTGGACGTTATACTGGAACAGCCATAGCCTGAAAATGCGGGCCGAAAACGGCCGTTGGGATGCTTTCCCCGTCCGTCCCGTCAAGCCAAATGAGTAACTTTGACGCCCTTGAGGTGATTGCCCGGACGAAGGGCAAAGTAGAACTGGACAGCCTGCCATCCGGGGAGAGGCTGTTCCCCCTGTGGGGCGGCCTCGCCGCCGTCTTCTACCTGGCGGAGTTTCTGCTCTGGCAGTGGCTGCACCAGGAATGGTGCCTCTGGCTGTGGGTGGGCGTCCCGCTCCTGGGCATTCCCTTCATGATTCTCATTCTCCGCCGGGACCGGGAGCGGAACCACCTCCGTTCCCGCACATCCCGGCTGGTGCTGGACTACTGGATCTTCGCGGCCTGCGCCATCGGGGCAGGCGGGTTCCTCTTCGGATTCGCCGGGCTTTATGAGATGGTGGAGAATCCGCTGATCTGCCTGCTGGTGGGCATCGGCGCCTTCGTTACCGGCGAGGCCGTGCGCTTCCGGCCGATGACGGTCGGGGGCCTGCTGGGCGCAGCCATCGGTGTGGGGTCGTTTTTGCTGCAAGGAAAGCTGTGGCCCTGGCAGATGCTGTGCGTCGTGGCAGTGGCCGTAGTGGCCCTGATTATCCCGGGATATATGTTTGAACGGTACGTGCGGCATGGAGTTTAAGGACCTCAATCCCATCCTGCACAACGAGCTGCGGCTGCGGATCATGGCCGCGCTGGACTCGCTGGACGACGCGGACTTCGTGTACCTCAAGGAGCTCACGAAGGCTACGTCGGGCAACCTCTCCGTCCAGCTCACGAACCTGCAGGAGGCGGGCTACATCAAGGTCACATCCACCGGCCGGGGCCGCGGCGGCCACACCGTGTGCCGCATCACGGACAAAGGCACAAACGCCCTCCGGGATTACCAGAGGGCGCTGATGTCGTATTTCGGGCAGAAAGATTAATTGCTACTTCTTTTTCGCAGCCGCCTGCTTGCGCTCGATGAGCCGCAGGTTCTGCGTGGCGGCATAGTCGTCGGGATCCAGCTTGAGGGCCTTCTGGTAGTACTTGGCGGCCTGCTTGTCGTCGCCCCGGGCGGCGCGCCACCAGGATCCGATGTTGTCCAGGAAGACGGGATTCTTGGGGTAGAGCTTGTTCATCCGCACGGAGATGTCGTGGAAGTACTCGTAGGAGATGTCGCTGCCGATGCGGAAGAAGTCGGCGCAGTATTCGGCCACGCCCTGCTGGAAGACGTCCTCGTCGGCGGGCTCGCCGTTCAGCGTCCAGGCGGGGTGCGACTTGGCGTTGCGGTCGATCAGCGCCTTGAGCGCGGCCACGGTCATGTCGGGGCTCTCCTTCTCGTAGGCGAGCATGGCCGTGAGCTTGAGGTACTGCCAGCGGAGCTCGTCCGGTTGGGCGGCGATCTGCGCGTCCACCACCTTCATGGCTTCGCCGAAGTACTCCTCGTCGTAGAAGGTCTCCTCGAAATAGTTGACGTCGTTGCCGTCTGCGTCCTTGAGGGAGACGGTCGGCGCGTTGCCGAGGAACTTGCGCTGGCTGCCCTTCGGCACGACCTCGCTGACCTGCCCCTTGTGGAACCAGTAGTTGAAGCGGGCCACGGGCACGGTCTGGTCATCCGGGAAGGCTTCTTCCCAGCGGTCGAGCAGGGTCTCAATGCCCACGCCGTCGTAGCCGAGGTTGCGGACCAGGCGCTCGTAGCGGGTCTGGAATTCTTCCTGGGTGGTCTGGGCCGCCGCGGCGGCGCAGGCGGTCAGGGCCGCCAACAGTATCATCAGTTTCTTCATATTCCTATACATTCATCAGGATCCGGCGGTCCTTGGGCAGCAGGTTGTTGCATCGGTTGCCGATGTTCTTGACAAAGCCCAGGGGGTGCCCCAGATACGTGACTGCGTTGTAGCCGGGAGCGGCCTGCGGCAGCACGAGCGCGTCCCGGTGGAGGAAGCGCAGGGCCGTCTGCCGGTCCACGTCCACGCAGTGATAGTCATTCCTATCAAATATTATGCTCAACGCGTAGTCCGCGTCGGGCACGAAGTCCTTGCCTTTCAGTTCGCCCTTCCGGAGGCCGCCGGGGCGCAGCGGGCGCAGGACGCCCAGGTCCGCCTTCTTCGCCGCCGACTGCGGCGCGGTCTTGCGCAGCGCGCCGGCCCACTGCCCCTCGCCCGGCACGACGCCCGCTTCCAGCAGGTGGCCGTGCGGGGTCCGGCGCACGCCGGACTCCTCGAATTCCGCCTCCGGCTCGAGGATCTCGCCGCCCAGCTCGGCGGCCGCCCAGGCGAGATTCTCGTCATTCTCCGCGGCCTCGT
>JAGCDF010000022.1 GCA_017651225.1 Bacteroidales bacterium | reverse complement strand
TGTTATGGGAAATTAGACGGCGTTTCCACCGCTTATGTCCCAGATACGGGCAAGTTGCTCACGCGTTACGCAACCTTTCGCCGGTCGCCGCCAAAGTATGGCTACCTCGCGCTGCCCCTCGACTTGCATGTGTTAAGCCTGCCGCTAGAGTTCATCCTGAGACAGGATCAAACTCTTCTTTGTATATTTTTTTATACTTCTTAGTCTCTCCTGACACTCGATCAATTTCCAAAGAAATCAACGCTCTCGATTCTTAGTTTCTCGGTACTTGCTTGTACTTATCTTCCAGTATTTTCAATGATCTTCAATCCTTCCTCTCGGAAAGGGACTGCAAAGGTAAACCACTTTTTCGAAAATGCCAAATTTATTTTGAGAAATTTTTCAAAAAAGCAGGTCAAGCAGTTCCTGCGTGCTCAGACCATCGAAATAACGCCCCACGCAGGCCCCTGAAAGGGTCTCCTGCAAAGCGTTCCGGTCGTACCGCAGACCGGTCAGGCGGGCGGCGAGGCCTTCGGCGGGCAGAGCGCCCTGGAAGTCGCCCGCGAAGCGCAGGGCGGTCAGCACGCCGCGGTCGAGGGAGACGTGCGCCTCGACCGTGCCGCAGGCGAAGCGCGCCCGGCGGACCAGGTCCGCCTCGCGGGACTGGCCGTAGATCCAGTCCCAGGTGGAGAATTTCGCGTCGGAAAGACGCTGCACCGCTGCGCGTCGGGCATCATCGAAAGGCAGTTCCGCGTCACCCGCCGCCAGGATCTCCTGCAGGGCCGCCTGCAGGGCGTCCAACGACGCGAATTGCGGCAGGCAGTCCTTCAGGTTGGCTACGCGGCTGCGCACGGAGGCGATGCCCTTGACCGCGAGCTTGGAGCCCGGGACGTCCAGGGCGCGGGCGAGGGTGTCCAGGTCCACGTCGTACATCAGCGTGCCGTGGATGATCTGCCGGTCGCGCCAGAGACGGCGGGCGTAGCCGGACACTTTCCGGCCTTCGACGAAGATGTCGTTGCGCCCGGTCAGCTCCGCCGGCACGCCCAGCGAACGCAGGGCCTGCACAATCGGCTCCGGCGAGACCTCCCGCCCGATGAGGGTGTAGTTGAGATTCTGCAGGTCGTGGTAGACCGCGCCGCCGCCCGTCACCCGGCGGGCGAGGCGGATGTCGTTCGCCTCCAGGTAGCCGAGGTTCACTTCGGTGTAGACGTTCTGGTTGGCGCCCACGATCACGGAGGGCCGGTTGCGCCAGAGATAGAAAAAGACGTCGTTCGACGGATACTGCTCCAGGCAGTACTCGTCGAACGACATATTGTACCAGGGGTCTGTCGAAGGGTTTGTCAGAAACCGCATACGGCGACCGGGGAATTACATCTCGTTGCCGACCTTGCGGGCGCGCTCCGGCTTGTCGAGGTTGATGCCGTCGCTGATGCCGACCTCCACGAGGACGTTCCAACCGGCGCAGAGGAAGACGTAAGGCTGCATCGCACCGGCCTCCGGCACGATGATGGTCTTCTCGAACGGCGTCGGCTTGGTGTCGATGGCGACCACGTGCACACCCGCGCCCTTGAAGACGGTCAGGAACTTGTCGTACTCGCTCTCGATCGGGTTCACCACGAAGACGATGTCGCCTTCCTGCATCACCTCTTCGATGCCGTGGACGGCGTAGGTGCCCTCCAGGAAGTCGCTCTTGCGACGGGTGATCTCGTTGGTCTTGAGGGTCAGTTCCTCGGCCACGCCGTCGTTATAGCCGGCGAAATAGATGGTGTGGGCGCCTTTGACCCACTTCACGATCTCGGGATCCACGGGCAGGGTCATTGCCTGCTCGAGCTTCTCGGGAAGGCCCTTCAAGGCGGCCTTCATGTCCTTGCCGGCGAGGTTCCAGAAGATGGACTCGCAGAAGAGAGCCTGCTCGGCCACACTCTTGGTGGCGGCGACGGCCTCCTCCCAACCGCAACCCAGGACGTGGCCGTCCACACAGGCCTGACGGATCGGGGTGTCGGGGTTGGCGCTCAGCGCGAAGCAGTCCTTGTGGCCTTCGGCCTGGAGCTTCTTGGCGAGCATCAGGGCCTCCTTGGTGCGACCGGAGTTGGAGTCGACCAGGACGGTGAATTTGCTCAGGTCATATCCGGCGGCCTGGTGGGAGCCGTCGTTCTGGACTTCGACGGGCAGGCCCCAGGTCAGCGCGACGCGGCGGCAGTTTTTGGCCGGGAACAGGCGGGAAGAGCCCTCGCCGGTGAAGAACATGCGGCCCGTCTTGCGGAGGGAGTCCGCGACGAACTGGGAGCATGCGGGGTCAAACTTGGCGACGGTGGGGACGGTGCCCATCATCTCCTGTACCAGATAATACTTGGCGTACTTGTTGTCTTTCAGATTCATAAAATTGTGGGTTTTAGATACGTGAACGAAGCTCCTCGAGGCGACGCAGGTTGGTTTCGGTCTCCGACCGGATCTGCCGGACGAAGCTGTTCTCTTCCAGGGTCCCGATCGCGGCGGTCATCTCCTCGACGTTGCGATAGGTGGCCTGGCGGAAGGGATTCTCATGGTCTTTCTTGCGGGAGTCGTAGACCGCATCGCAGATGTAGCGCTGGATACGGACCTCCTCGTCGATGGCCTGCTGCCACAGGGTTGCATCCATTTTTTCGACACCCAGCAGAGCGCAGAGCGAGAGATAGGCGTGGCGGAGCTTGTCGATGGGATAGCGCCTCCAGATGTCATTATAACGCTTGTGGATGTCCTTCCAGTCGGCCAGCTTGCCGCTCTTGATGTCGGCGCGGAGACGATCGAACTCGGTCGTCATCATCAGCTGTCCGCCCAGGTTGACCCACTCGCGCTGACGACGGCTCTTCAGCATGGTCGACATGGAAGAGAGCGTCTCACCCGGGTTGGCCTCGAGGTAGTCCAGCGCGTTCATCACGGCATAATGCACCAGCATGTCGCCGTAGGCGTGGTACGCCCGCCAAGGCCGGCGGATGAGGACGTCGCGTTTGCTTTTCTCCATGTTTTCGCCCAATACTTCGAGCTCATCCACGGTCTTGGAGTCCCCATTGAGCAATTCGCGGCCCTTAGCCCGCAGCTGCTCGTCCTTGAGTTTGTCGAAAGATTTATTCTCTTTCCGATACCACGCCTTGGCCGTCCAGAGCTCCAGCAGTTCGCGGGCCTGGATGACCTCCTCCATGCTGTCGGGGGCGAAGGTATCGAATTCGATGTTCTGCGTTTTGGTGATCCGCTTGTCGCGGGTCTTGTACTTCCAGTTGTTGCGCGCCAGCGCGTACATGTTGTAGTTCCACCAGAAGGCGGGAGCCACCTCCAGGCGGTCCTCCTTTGCGTTGTTGCTCAGCAGGCAGAACGGCAGCGGGATGTTCAGCTCGGCCGGGTAGTCGGCCTTGGCGAGCAGGGTGTAGCTGGCGAACTTGCAGGAATGCTTGATGCTGGTGCAGAGGCCGGGCCAGAAGCCGCGGCCGGCCACCACCTCGTTGTCGTTGGTGCGGCTATTGTGGTTGGAGCCGATGGTCGCGCCGGCGGCCATGTTGCTCTGTCCCTTGACGCAGGCGGCGATCAGGAAGGAGTTGTTGTGGTGCTGCTCGTGCGCCGGGAAAATGAGGTTGTGGAGCACCTCGCAGCAGGAAATCGTGGAGTTGTCGCCCAGGATGGAGTTGATCAGGCGGGCGCCGAACTTGAGGGCGCTGTTGTTGCCGATCACGAAGCGGATGGCCGTGCAGGAGTAGAAGACGCGGCTGCCGTAACCCACGATACCGTTGACCAGGATGACGTTCTCGCCGATCTGGGACGGCTCCTTCTCGGAGGAGTTGATCGTGATGTTCTTGAGCTTGCTGGCGCCCTTGATGTAGCAGGCGGCGCCGATCTTGGCGTCCTTGATGATGGAAGAATTCTTGATCACGCAGCCCTCGCCCACCGTGCCGTAGTAGCCGCGATGGCTGTCGAAGGAAGCCTGGGTGATCTCCCGGAGCTTCGCCTGCAGGGGCTCGTCGTCGATGTATTTGGCCCACATGTAGGCGTCCGCCGTCGTCATTCCGTCGAAAGGATAGACCGCGCGGCAGCCGGTCTCGTTCATTACCTCGATCTTGACGCGCACGTCCTCGGACTCGCCGTCCTTGATGATGCCGTTGCCGAACTTGGAGTGGTCCGTGGCGCACATCTCTTCGATGTTGAAGAGCATGCAGCGGTTGCCGATGATATAGTGTGAGAGATAGTGGACGTTGTGGATGGCGCAGTCGTCGCCGATGTCACAGGAGTGGATCGAGGAATTGGAAATGCCGATCGGCAGGCGCAGGTCGTGGAACTGGAGGCCGTTCTCGGACACGCGCCCGATGCGCACGCTGCCGAAGAATTTGTTGTTCTTGATGGCCTGCGGGCGGAAGTCGTCGGTGACCCAGATGGTGTCCCAGCTGGTGGCCGTGTTGTCGTTCTTGACCAGACGCTCGATCTCGTCACTGGTCAGGTGGCGCCAGCCGCCGTGCGGCTTGTGAACCTGCTTGTTGCGAATGTAATACTTGTCCTTGCCTTCGGGGAGATACTTGGGATCAATCCAACCATTGATCAGTTTTTCGGGAGGTAGAACGGTTACTTTTTCCATACAATGTGGCTTTTTTGCGTGTTATAACTCACAAAAATAATCATTTCCCGCCAAAGAAAGCCTACCCTCACCCCAAAAAAGCAATAAAAAATCAAGGGTCCCGCTGTCACAGCGGGGCCCTCTCGCAATTCTAACCTAAAATTAAACCTATGAAAAAACTATTCGGTTAATTTCGATTGCAATATTTATGCCAGTGAGGCTAGTCCTCGAGCTTAACCGTGATGATTTTCACGTCCTGCAGCGGGCAGTCGCGGCCGTCGGTCTGGACGGCGGCGATCTTGTCGATCACGTCGAGGCCCTCGATGGTCTCGCCGAACACAGTGTAGTCCCCGTCCAGCGCGGCGCAATTGCGCTCATCCTGAACCAGATAGAACTGGGAACCGGAGGATTCCTTGTAAGGGTTGACGGCGTCGCCGCGGCGGGCGGCCGCGATGGCGCCCTTCTTGTGGCGGTGCTCAGGCACGAACTCGGCGGGGATGGTGTAGTTCGGGCCGCCCGTGCCGAAGCGGGCCTTGTTGGCCGCATCCTTGGTCAGCGGGTCGCCGCCTTGGATCATGAAGCCGTTGATGACGCGGTGGAAAAGCATCCCGTCATAGTATTTCTCGAGGGCGAGCTTCGCGAAGTTCTCGCGGTGCTTGGGGGTGTCTGCGTAGAGTTTGATCTTGATGACACCCATCGAGGTGATGATGTCGAAAACCGGCTCGGCCGGCAGTTGGGCGATTTTCTCCATGGTACGTTGGGTTTGTTCCGCTGCCGCGACGGAGTCGGCGGCGGCCTTTTCCGCCTCTTTGGCGGCTTTCTTGGCGGCGTTCCCGCCGCAGCTGACCAGCAGGGCAGCCGCACCGAGGCAGCAGAGGGTGAGAGTTAAAATACGTTTCATATTGCTTTGGTTGTTTTGATTTCTTTCCAGGCCAGCAGGACGTAGGGCGCCAGCAGGACCGTGCCGACGGTCATCTGCGCCCACGCGGGCAGCGTGCGCAGCCAGAACCAGTACACCGCAAAGAGCGCGCCCGCGAGCAGCGCGAATTTGCCGACGGCCTTCAGGTCGTACGGGATGGGATACTTCTTCTGCCCGAGGAAATAGCTGATCAGCATCGGGATGCCGTAGCCGGCAAATCCGCCCCAGGCGCAGGCCCAGTAGCCGATCTTCGGCACGAAGAGGATGTTGATCGCGATCATCACGGCCACGCCGATGGCGCTGATGATCGCACCCCACCAGTTCTGGTCGGTGAGCTTGTACCAGAAGGAGAGGTTGAAGTACACCCCCATGAAGATCTCGGCCATCATCACGATGGGGATGACGCCGAGGCCCTCCCGGTAGTCCCCGCCGATGAAATGCTGCAGCAGCGGCAGGTAGAACATCACCGCGAGGAAAGCGAGCAGGGTGAAGATGATGAAGTATTTCGTCCCGTCGGCTAGCGTCGACGGGCTGTTCTTGTCCTTGTTGTCCGCGAAGACGATGGGCTCGTAGGCGTAGCGGAAGGCCTGCGTGAGCAGGGCCATCACCATCGCCAGCTTCACGCAGGCGCCGTAGATGCCCAGCTGCACCATCCCCTCCTCGCCCGGCATCAACTTCGGCAGCAGGATCTTGTCCGACACCTGGTTGAGCACGCCCACCAGGCCCAGGATCAGCAGCGGCCAGGAGTAACCCAGCATCTCCTTCGCCAAGCCCTTGTCGAAGCCGTAGGCGATGCCCTTGATCTCAGGGATGAAGAGGAAGGACACCACGGTCGTGCAGATGAGGTTTGCCAGGAAGATGAGCCCCACGCCGTAGTTGAACTGCTGGAAGAAGTCCTGCAGCGCCGGAATCTTCGGCATCACCAGGAAGATGAAGAGGTTCAGCAGGACGCTCGGAACGATGAAGGACAGCTTCAGGAACACGAAGCGGATCGGCCGGCGCTGCTGCCGCAGGCGGCTGAACATGACCGCCTGGAAGGCGTCCTGCGCCGTGATCAGCGCGAACATCGCGATATACTCCGGGTGGGCTTCATAGCCCATCGCGCCGGAGATTGGGGTCAGCAGCAGGAAGACCAGCGCAAGGAACCCGAGGCCCACGCCGCCCACCATCCGGAGGGCGCTGCTATAGACCATCTTGTCGTCCGTGCCGGGCTTGTTTGCGAAGCGGAACAAGGTCGTCTCCATCCCGAAGGTCAGCAGCGCCAGGAGCAGCGCCGCGTAGGCGTACAGGTTGGACACGATGCCGTACCCGCCGCTCTCCACGGGGATGTAGTACGTGTGCACCGGCACCAGCAGGTAGTTCAGGAACCGCCCGACGATGCTCACCAGCCCGTACAGCGCTGTATCTTTCGCGAGACTCTTCAGATTCATATTGCCGTCATGCGTCATGCCCGGCCCGACCGGGCATCTCCAACTGACAAATATACAAAAAATAATGGCTCGCGAAGTGCGAGCCATTGTTCTATGAGATTCCCGATCAGGTCGGGAATGACGGACTTGCTGCCCGGGAATGACTATGCAAAAATTAGTCGTTCAGGGAGAAGCGCTTGGTGGCGACGACCTTGGCGTCCTTGTCGAAGGCGGCGAGCGCCTGGGCGACGGTGGACTTGTCGTCGGCCATCTGGTACTCCTGCTCCGTCAGGGTGTTCTCCTTGAGGAACTTCTGGACACGGCCGTTGGCGATGTTCTCGACCATCGCGGCAGGGAGGTTCGCAGCCTTCTCGGCGCCGACGGTCTTGATGATCTCACGGGCCTTGTCAGCCTGCTCCTGGGTGAGCCAACCCTTGGCGGTATTGGACTCGATGTGATCCTCGCTGTCCACGTGGGCAGGGTTGATGCCGGCCTTCTTGAGGGCGGCGTCAACGGCCTTCTGGACCTGCTCTTCCTTGGTCTTCTCGATCGCGATCTTCTTCTCGTTCTCGATCACCTCAGCCGGGCAGTCCTCCGGGGAGATGGCCACCGGGTTCATGGATGCAACCTGCATCACGATACCCTTGGCGAGCTCCGCAGGGACCTCCTTGTTGAAGCCGACGAGGGCGCCGAGCTTGCCGTTCAGCGTGTGGATGTACTCGACCACGAAGGGAGCTTCCACGAACGCGTAGTAAGCGAGGACGTGCTTCTCACCGGTCTTACCGGTCTGGGCCTCAACGGCCTCCTCGACGGTATAGCCGTCCGCCATCTTGCAGGCCTTCAGGCCTTCGATGTCGGCGGGGCAGTTCGCGATGGCCACGTCGGCGATCGCGTTGGCGAGATCCTGGAAATCGGAGTTGCGGGACACGAAGTCGGTCTCGCAGCCGAGGCAGACAAGGATCGCCTTGTTGCCAGCGACGCGGGCCTTCACGGCACCTTCGGAAGTCTCACGGTCCGCACGCTTGGCGGCCACGAGCTTGCCCTTCTCGCGGATGATGCCGACGGCCTTCTCGAAGTCGCCTTCGGCTTCCTCAAGGGCCTTCTTGCAATCCATCATACCCGCGGAAGTCATCTTCCGGAGCTTCATTACATCTGCTGCAGTAATAGCCATAATGCTTTTCTGTGTTTTATGGATGGAACTTATTCGGCTGCCTCTTCGGCTTTCTCCTCGGCGTCCTTGCCGCCCTTGCGGGCGCGGAGCTTGCGGGCTGCTGCGGGCTTGGCCGCCTCTTCAGCCGCGGGCTCCTCGACAGCCTCCTTGTCCTTCTCGAGCTTGCGCTCGTCGAGGCCTTCCTGGATGGCTGCGCAGAGGACGTTCAGCACGCACTCGATGGACTTCGTCGCGTCGTCGTTCGCCGGTATCACATAATCAATCGGGGTGGGATCGCAACAAGTATCAACCATTGCGAATACCGGGATGTTGAGGCGGTTGGCCTCTTTGACGGCGTTGGCCTCCTTCTGCACGTCGATGACGAACAGGGCGGAAGGAAGGCGGGACATGTCGCGGATCGAGCCGAGGTTCTTCTCGAGCTTGGCGCGCTGACGGTCGACCTGCAGACGCTCACGCTTGGCGAGCTTGTCGAAGGTACCGTCCTCTTTCATCTTGTCGATGGTGGACATTTTCTTGACGGCCTTGCGGATCGTCGGGAAGTTGGTCAGCATACCGCCGGCCCAGCGCTCCGTGATGGAGGGCATGTTGACAGCGGTGGCCTTCTCCTTGACGAGGTCCTTGGCCTGCTTCTTGGTGGCGACGAAGAGGATCTTGCGGCCGGACTTGGCCAGCTGTTTCATCTCCTCGGCAGCCTCATCGATCTTGCCGATGGTCTTGTGCAGGTCGATGATGTGGATTCCGTTCTTCTGGTCGAAGATATACGGAGCCATCTTGGGGTTCCACTTACGGGCCAGGTGGCCGAAGTGAACACCTGCATCAAGCAATTCCTGGAAATTTGTGCGTGACATTTTGTTTGTCTGTGTGTGTTTTGTTTTTGTAACTGTCCCCTTGCGGGGTCTCTTTTCATCAAGGCGGAGTAGCGGAGCCTTGTCCGGTCTCCAACCTTTTCCGCAGCGCGGCAACTTCCCATCTCGGTCCTCACGGACACCGGAAGTTT
>JAGCDF010000021.1 GCA_017651225.1 Bacteroidales bacterium | reverse complement strand
GGGTGACATGGATCTGGCGGTCGAAACGGCCGGCGCGCATGAGCGCCTTGTCCAGGATGTCCGCCCGGTTGGTCGCGGCCAGCACGATCACGCCGCTGTTGCTGCCGAAGCCGTCCATCTCCGTGAGGAGCTGATTCAGCGTATTCTCCCGCTCGTCGTTGGACGAGAAGCCGACGTTCTTGCCACGGGCGCGGCCCACGGCGTCGATTTCGTCGATGAAGACGATGCAGGGAGCCTTCTCCTTGGCCTGGGCGAAGAGGTCGCGCACGCGGCTCGCGCCCACGCCCACGAACATCTCCACAAAGTCGGAGCCGCTGATGCTGAAGAACGGCACGTCGGCCTCCCCCGCCACGGCTTTCGCGAGCAGGGTCTTACCCGTGCCCGGAGGGCCGACCAGCAGCGCGCCCTTGGGGATCTTGCCGCCCAGGGACGTATACTTCTTCGGATTCTTCAGGAAATCGACGATTTCCATCACCTCCTCCTTGGCGCCGTACAGGCCGGCGACGTCCTTGAAGGTGACGTTGACCTTGTCCTTGTCGGCAAGCTTGCCGGTGGATTTGCCCACGTTGAAGGGGTTCATCCCGCCGCCCGGGCCGCCGGGACCGCCACCCATGTTGCGTCCCATGCCGCGGAACATCCAGCCCCACAGCACGAAGAGCAGCACAAGCGGCACGATCCACTCGAGAATGTTCGCCCAGATGCGGGCGTCGTTCTCCATGATGATCTTGACCTGGCCCTCCGCGGGGAGCGCCTCATTGATGGCGCCGAACTCCGCCTCCGGGTCGAACTTGGTGGAAGTCAGGAAGAAGAAATGCGGGGAACGGGTCGGAACCTTGCCGTTGACGTACATGCCGGCGTACTTGCCGAGCTTGTCGGGCTGGATGGTGACCGTCCCCTTGAAGTCGTTGCGGGTGAAGTGGATTTCCTTGACATCCCCGTCCAGCATCATCTGCCGGACCTGCGCCCACTCGATCTTCTGCGGAGCGGGACCGCTCTGGGAGAACAGCATGTAGCCGATCGCCACCAGGAGGATGATATAAAGCCACGATAAGTTGATCCGGATGATTTTGGGTTTACGGGGATCGTTATTGTTGGGTTTTTGAGGCATCTTGCGTATTTTTGCTTTTACAAATATAGTAACAAAAATGGAACCATCCCACGCGTGCGCGCACATTCTATGGCTGGACACGGTCGATTCGACCAACAGCGAGCTCAGAAAGCGGATTTCGGGGCTTGACAATTTGTCAGTCGTCGCCACGCGGGAGCAGACGGCCGGCCGCGGACAGGGCACGCACACCTGGTTCGCGACGCCCGGACGGAACCTCACCTTCAGCATCCTCTACCGCTTCGAGGGCGCCTGCGCGCTGGCCGCCTCCGACGCCCTGCTGATTACGCAGGTGACCACCCTCGCCCTGCGGGACTACCTGCTCGGCCACGGCGTCCGGGCGCGCATCAAGTGGCCCAACGACATCTGGGTGGAGGACCGCAAGATCTGCGGCATCCTCATCGAAAACACGGTTTCCGAGGGGCAGGTGCGCGCGAGCATCGTCGGCATCGGCCTGAATCTCAACGAGACCGGCTGGCCCGCGGAGCTGCCCAACCCCGTCTCGCTCTGCGAGCTGACCGGGGAGCAGTACGACCCGGCCACGGAGCTGGTCCTGCTGGAAAAAGAAATCCGCCGCCGCTTCGGCCAGCTGGCCTCCCCCGACGGCAGAATCTCTCTGCAAGAAGAATTCGGAAAATATCTTTTCAGGCTCCCCGAAGGGCCGAAATAGCCGCTGCCGGATCCGGCGCGCCGAAGACGGCGCTGCCCGCCACGGCGATGTCCACGCCGGCTTCCTCGACCGCCCGCACGTTGTCCGCATACACGCCGCCGTCGATCTCGATGAGCGCTTTCGCTCCCCGGCGCGCGATCTCGGCTTTCAGCGCCGCCACGCGGTCCAAGGTCTCATAGATGAACTTCTGCCCGCCGAAACCGGCGAAAACGGACATCACGAGGAAATAGTCGGCCTTGCCGATGTACGGGTACAGCCGGCTCACGGGCACATCCGGATTGATGGCCACGCCCGCCTTCACGCCCAGCGCGTGGAGCTTCTCGATGAAGCGCGAGGTGCTGCGCCCGGCGGCCTCCCAGTGGAAGGAGCACATCTGCACGCCGTCCTTCGCCACCTTCTCGAACCAGCGCTCCGGATGGACGACCATCAGGTGCGCGTCCATCGGCGCCCTGGCGATCTTCGCCACCTGGTCGATGACAGAAAAACCGAACGAGATATTGGGAACGAGCGTGCCGTCCATCACATCGAGGTGGATGATGTCGCCGCAGCGGTTGATGAGCTCAATGTCCTTCTCCAGATGGAGAAAGTCCGCCGCCAGAATGGAAGGGGCAATCTGGAACATGTCGTAAAGGATTATCGGGAGGCGGGCACGAGCATCGACTCGATGTCCGTCACATATTTCTTGAATACCTTGTCCGTAGCCATCAGGTCGGACACGGTGGTGCAGGCGTGCAGGACGGTCGCATGGTCCTTGCCGCCAATCTCCTGCCCGATCGAGGCGAGGGAGCAGTTGGTGATGAGGTTGCGGCTCAGGAACATCGCGATCTGGCGGGCCTGGACGATCTGGCGCTTGCGCGACTTGGAGAGCAGGTCCTCGCGGCTGATGTTGAAGTACTCGCACACGGATTTCTGCACCTTGTCGATGTCCAGGTCGGTTTTCTCGTCGCCGACGAGGTTCTCCGTGATATCGTTCGCAAGCTCGAGCATCGTGCGGCCGCGCTCCACGGACGCGTGGGCGATCAGCGAGATCAGCGCGCCTTCCAGCTCGCGGAAGTTCGTCTTGACGCGGTTCGCCAGGAAGTCGAGCACCTCGTCGGGGATGGACACGCCCTCGCGCTCAGCGCGGGAACGGAGCATCTGCAGGCGCGTCTTGTAGTCCGGGTGCGTCAGCTGGACGGAGAGGCCCCACTTGAAGCGGGAGAGCAGGCGCTCCTCGAAGTTCTGCAGGTCCACCGGGGCCCGGTCGGACGTGAAAATGAGCTGCTTGCCGCTCTGGTGCAGGTAGTTGAAGATGTTGAAGAAGGCGTTCTGGCAGCCGGGACCCAGCAGGTCCTGGATGTCGTCCACGATCAGCACATCCAATTTCATGTAGTACGCCATGAAATCCGTCAGCTTGTTCATCACGGACACGGCGTGCATGTAGGTCGTCTTGAATTCGTTGCCCGTCACGTAGAGCACCACCTGGTCGGGGAACTTCTCCTTGATGGCGATGCCGATGGCCTGCGCGAGGTGGGTCTTGCCGAGACCGGGGCCGCCGAAGATGAAGAGCGGGTTGAAAACCGTCTTGCCGGGGGCGGTGGCGATGTTCTCGCCGGCGGTCACGCCCATCTTGTTGCACTCGCCCTGGATGAGGTTCGCGAAGCAGTAGACGGGATTGAGGCGCGGGTCGATCTGGACCTTGTGCAGGCCCGGATAGATGAACGGGCTGGGATGGGCGGTCGGGGTCGTGTTGATGGTCACCTGGGGATTCACCGGGGTGGTGGCCCGCTGGCCGGAGAAACGCATCTCCGGCTGGTTGGTCACGGGGCGGACCATGTAGCTCAACTGGGCGTCCTCGCCGACCACGCGCTTGAGCGTTTTGCGGAGGATGTCCAGGAAGGCGGATTCGACGTACTCCTGGAAGAAGAGCGAAGGGACCTCGACGGTCAGTTTGGAGTCCTGCAGGGAGACGGCGCGGATCGGGCGGAACCACACCTTGAATTGCTGGGGTTCGACGTTCTGCGCGATGATGCGCAGACAGTCGTCCCATACCTGAATATGTCTCTCCTGTAAATCCATTATGTAGTGCTAAAAACAGCCCGCGGTCTTGACCGGACTGCGTGTGCAAAGATGGAGGAAAAAAAAGTGATAAAAATATTTTTTTGATATTGCTTTTGAAGTTTTTTTGTGCTAAACTATATAGAAATGCGGTGTAAGCCACGCTGTTTCTATCTTGCTGTATCTTAGCATCTTACAAAAGCAATCAGCCGACAATGCCCTTTAAATTCAAGCATTTAACTATTTAGAAATTTTCCAGATTAGGCCATAATCGATTCAGCCTATCCTATTGGGAGTTCGGCTTAAAAATCGCACGGATATTGGGGAAAATACTACGAATTTTTAATTGACACGGGTCACGTCGTCACCGGTAATTTTGACCAGGAAAGCGTCGGGATATTTCTTGCGGATGGCGGTCAAATGTTTGCGCGCGCCGGCCAGGGAATCGCTGACTCCTATATAGTATTTATAAAGCTTTTCTCCCTGGATGATTTTGGGTGTGTAGCCCATGAATTCGCGCGCCTTCGGATCCATCTTCTTGCCCACGGCGAAGATCTGCACGGCATAGACCGTCTCCACCTTCGACTCCTGTTTCTTCTCCTGCTTCGGGGGTTCCTGTTTCGCAGCCGGTTTATCGGCCCCGGGCTGCGTGGCGGGAGCCGAACCGGTGGTCACCGAGCCCTCGTAGATCTCCTTGTATTCCTTGAAAGCCTGGAAGACGCGCTCCGCGATCTTGTCACGGTCGTCGGCGCTCTTCAGCGCCTTGAGGTCGTTGTCGTTGGAGAGGAAGCCCAGCTCCAGCAGGACGGCCGGCATGGCCGTGCGCCAGAGAACCAGGAAGGGATCCTGCGAGACGCCGCGGTCGTTCTTGATCGGGCCGCCCTTCAGGTGCTTCTCCACCAGCTGGGCGAAGCGCACGCTCTGCTCCAGGTTGGCGTTCTGCATCAGGTTCATGAAGATGTAGGATTCCGGATCGTTCGGATCGAAATCCCCGTAGGTAGTGGAATAGTCGTCCTCCAGCAGGATCACGGCGTTCTCCCGGCGGACGATGTCCATGTTGTTGGCGTACAGGTCGGTCCCCTGCTTGTGGGACTGGCCGAGGACATGGACCGAGAAGCCGTTGGGCGAGGCGCTCGTCACGGAGTTGTGGTGAACGGAAATGAATAGGTCGGCCTCCTCCTTGTTGGCGATGTCGGCGCGGCCGCCCACGGTCACATAAGTGTCGTCGGAGCGGGTCAGGACCACTTTTACATCGGGATAGGCGGCACGAATCTTGTCTGCAAGGGCCAGGGAAATGCTCAGGGCGTAGGTTTTCTCGTACAGCTTCTTGTCGCGGCTGACGGCGCCCGGGTCCTTCCCGCCGTGGCCGGGATCGATGACAACCGTGGAGAGGCGGAGGTGTTCATCCGCCCAGGAGGCCGTCGAGAGCAGCACGGCAAGGACAATGCAGATTGTGCGTTTCAAAAATAAGTAGTACTTTTGTAGATTGCATGCAAAGATAGCAAAAATCGTGCATTTGAAGAAGACCTCCTTCATATTTTGTTGCGCTGCGCTGCTGCTGACGACGCTTTTCGCGCCGGACGCGGATGCGCAGCTGCGGCGCAACCGGCGCGGCAACGGGACCGTCTACGGCACCCGCGTCGAGAAGGAGGTCGTCCTGCCGGATTCCGCCACCCTGGCGCGCCGCGATTCCATCGCGCACGTGGACTCCCTGCGCCGGGCCGACTCCGTGGCCCTGCTGGGCAAGAGCTCGCTCGAGGTGCCGGCCTTCTCCAACGCGGCGGATTCCATGATCAGCGACTTCTCCCACGGCAACCGGCTCATCTACTACTACGGCGCCACGACGGTCAAGTACCAGGACATGCAGCTCACCGCCAACTACATGGAGTACGACATGAACGCCGGCACCGTGTTCGCCTGCGGCGTGTACGACAGCCTGGAGGGCGAATGGATCGGCCGGCCGGTGATGACCCAGGGCAAGCAGACCTACAACATGGAGGAGGTCCGCTACAACTTCAACTCGAAGAAGGCCCGGATCAAGAACATGATCACGAACGACGACGAGGGCATCCTGCACGGCCGTGACATCAAGATGATGGACGACCACTCCATCAACCTCTCCCACGGCAAATACACGGTCTGCGACGACGACCATCCCCACTACTACATCGACCTGAGCGTGGGCAAGGTCATCAGCCAGACCAAGACCACGGTCTTCGGTCCCGCCCACCTGGTGGTCGAGGACGTCCACCTGCCCTTCATCGGACTCCCCTTCGGCTTCATCCCGAAGCGCCCGCAGCGCGCCACGGGCCTGCTCTTCCCGAGCTTCGGCGAGGAGGAGGCGCGCGGTTTCTACATGCGCGACCTGGGCATGTACTTCGTGTTCGGCGACCACTTCGACCTGTCCGTGACCGGCGACTACTACACCCTGGGCTCCTGGGGCATCGACATCAACTCGCGCTACAAGGTCAACTACAAGTTCAACGGCACCTTCTCGTTCAACTATTCCAACGACCAGACGGGCGAGAAAGGCTCGCCGGACTTCTTCCAGACGCGCAACTTCGGCCTGCGCTGGTCGCACTCGCAGGATTCCAAGGCCCATCCGGGCACGAGCTTCAGCGCGTCCGTCAACTTCCAGAGCCCATCCAACAGCCGCTATAACGCGCACTCCGTCAACGAGGCCATCCAGAACCAGATCTCCTCGTCCATCTCCTGGTCGCGCAACTGGAACGGCAAGTTCAACCTCAGCATCAACGCCCTGCACAGCCAGAATTCCCGGGATTCCTCCTACACCTTCACCCTGCCGAACGTGACCTTCTCGATGAGCACGATGTACCCGTTCAAGCGCAAGAACCGCGTCGGCAAGGAGCGGTTCTATGAGCGCTTCTCCATCGGCTACCGCACGACCCTGCAGAACAAGATCAATTTCAAGGCCTCGGAATTCGCCTTCAACACCTCCATGCTGGAGAAGTTCAAGACCGGCATGACGCACGACTTCCAGATCGGACTGCCGAATTTCCAGCTGTTCAAATACATCAGCTTCTCCCCGTCGGTCACCTATTCGCAGAACTGGTTCTTCCAGAAGACGGAATACGCCTATAACCCCGAAACGGACAAGGTCGAGGCGCAGCCCACGCACCAGTTCAACACCTTCGGCATCACGCAGAACTATTCGGTGGGCGCTTCGTTCAGCACGCGCATCTACGGCACGTTCAACTTCGGCAAGCACCACCGCATCCAGGCCATCCGGCACGTGATTTCCCCGTCGGTGGGCTTCTCCTGGAGCCCGGAAAAGGGCACCTACGCCAACGGCTACCGCACCCTGAACTACGTCGACGCGGCCGGCAACGACAAGGTCTACCAGTACAACATCTACTCCGGCCAGCTGAACAGTCCCCCGTCGCCGGGCCAGTCCGGCGCGGTCTCCCTGAGCATCGGCAACAACCTGGAAGCCAAGGTGCGCAACTTCGCCGACACCACGGGCACCGGCTCCAAGAAAGTCAAGCTGATCGACCAGCTGACGATCAACACGAGCTACAACTTCCTGGCGGACTCCCTGCGGATGAGCACCATCCGCTTGAGCATGAACACGACGCTCTTCAACGCCGTCAGCATCAGCGCCAGCGCCGCCTTCGACCCGTATGCGGTCAACAGCCAGGGCGCGCGCTACAACCGCTTCGCCATCGCGGCCGGGCAGGGCCTCGCGCGCCTGACCAACGTCTCCGCCTCGGCGTCGTATACCCTCGCCGGCAAGGGCGCGATGAACGGCTACGACGGCACGGGCCAGAACGGCCGCGGCAGCACGGCGGCGGACTATTATCAAAGGATTTACTACCACCCGGTCACGGGCGAATATATCCCGGAGGGATGGATCTACTACGCCAACCCGAACGTTCCCTGGTCGGTGAACCTGAGCGCCAGCTTCTCCCTGTCGCGTATCTACAGCTGGAACAACGAGTTGAACAAGGTGGCGCACAAGGACAACATCTCCGCGACGCTGAGCGCGTCGGGCAACATCAAGCTGACGCCCAAGATGTCCATCAACGTCAGTACCGGCTTCGATTTCGTGGCCAAACAGCTCACGACCACCAGCATCAGCGCCTCCTACGACCTGCACTGCTTCAACATCGCCGTGTCCTGGATCCCGACGGGAAAATGGAAGTCCTACAGCTTCCGCATCGCCGCCAACGCCGCCGCGCTGGCCGACCTGCTGCGCTTCAAAAGAAGCAACAGCTATTGGGATAATTAAAGATTTTGCGTATATTTGCGCATCAAATCAATCCGGCACTCGCTGGATCTATAATTTTCCAACATGACGCACAAACTGTTCGAGCTGGACAAGATGAACAGAGAACAGCTCGAGACCATTGCCAATGATCTGAATATCAAAGGCATCAAGAAATTAGACAATGAAAACCTGGCATACCAGATCCTGGACGCGGAAGCGCGCCAGGAGTCGGTGAAGCCTACCCCCGAGAACGCCAAACCCAAGGCCCGCCGCGGCCGCCCCGCCAAGAAGGCGGAGGTCGAGGCCAAGCCCACTGAGGCCGCGCCCGCCGCGGAGCCGAAGCAGGAGAAGCAGGCCAAGCCGGAAAAGCAGGCGAACCGGAAGCAGAAGGCCCCCAAGGCCGAGTCCCCCGCCCCGGAGAAGCCGGCGCAGGAGGCTGCCCCCGAGAAGCCCCAGCAGCAGGAGCAGCCCGCTCCCAAGAAGCGCGGCCGCAAGCCCAAGAACGCCGACGCCAACGCCGAGGCGGCCCAGGAGCCCGCTGCGCAGCAGCAGGCCGAGCAGAAGCCGCAGGAGGCCCCTGAAGCCCCGCAGGCCCAGCAGCCGCGCCCGCAGCAGCAGAACCAGCCGCAGGGCGGCCAGCAGCAGCGCCAGCGCTTCCAGAACAACCAGCAGAATCAGCGCCAGCGCGCGCCGGAATTCGAAGGCACCGTCGTGGCGACGGGTGTGCTGGAGATCATGCCGGACGGCTACGGCTTCCTCCGTTCCTCGGACTACAATTACCTGAATTCCCCGGACGACATCTACGTCTCCCAGCAGCAGATCAAGATCAATGCCCTGAAGAGCGGCGACACCGTGACGGGCGAGATCCGTCCCCCGCGCGAGGGCGACAAATACTTCCCGCTGGTGCGGATCCTGTCCGTGAACGGCCGCAGCATCGAATTCATCCGCGACCGCGTGCCCTTCGACTTCCTGACGCCCCTTTTCCCGGACGAGAAATTCAACCTCACGGGCGGCACCAGCGGCCGCGACATCAGCTGCCGCATCGTGGACATGTTCGCGCCTATCGGCAAGGGCCAGCGCATGCTGATCGTCTCCCCGCCGAAGGCCGGTAAGACCTTGCTGCTCAAGAGCATCGCCAACGCCATCGCGAACAACCACCCGGAGGTGTACGAGATCGTCCTCCTCGTGGACGAGCGTCCAGAAGAGGTCACGGACATGCAGCGCAGCGTTCAGGCCGAGGTGGTCGCTTCCACCTTCGACGAGCCCGCCGAGAAGCATGTCAAGGTGGCCAACATGGTCATCGAGAAGGCCCGCCGCCTGGTCGAATGCGGCCACGACGTCGTCATCCTCCTCGACTCCATCACCCGCCTCGCCCGCGCCTACAACACCGTGCAGCCGGCTTCCGGCAAGGTGCTGACCGGCGGTGTGGACGCCAACGCCCTGCAGAAGCCGAAGCGCTTCTTCGGCGCCGCGCGCAACATCGAGGGTGGCGGTTCCCTGACCATCCTCGCCACGGCCCTGACCGAAACCGGTTCCAAGATGGACGAAGTCATCTTCGAGGAGTTCAAGGGCACCGGCAACAGTGAAATCCAGCTCGACCGTACGCTCGCCAACCGACGCATCTTCCCGGCCGTCAACGTGGTGCTCTCCGGCACCCGCCGCGACGACCTCCTCTACCGCGCCGACCAGAGCCAGCGGATCTGGATCCTGCGCAAGCTCCTGGCCGACATGAACCCGACCGAAGCGATGAACTTCATGCTCCAGCTCATGGACGAGTACAAGACCAACCAGGACCTCCTGGACAACATGTCCAAGGTCTCACCACGAGAAGCCAAGTACTACGACAACTATTAATAGAAAAGGCTCGGAAAAATTCCGAGCCTTTATTTTCGTCATTCGCCGGCTCCGACCGGCGAATCTTTTATTTAGTTCCGAAAATTCTGTCGCCGGCATCGCCGAGGCCCGGAACGATGTAGGCGTTTTCGTTCAGTTTCTCGTCGATCGCGGCCACGTAGATGTCCACGTCGGGATGCGCTTCCTGCACCTTCTTGATGCCTTCCGGCGCCGCCACGAGGCACATCAGCTTGATATTCGTGCAACCGCGGTCCTTCAGCATCTGCAGGGCGTCGCAGGAGCTGCCGCCCGTAGCGAGCATCGGATCCGTCACGATCACGAAGCGATCGTCGATATCCTCAGGGAGCTTGCAGTAATAGACGACAGGCTCGTGGGTCTTCTCGTTGCGGTACAGGCCGATATGGCCGACCTTGGCCACTGGGACGAGGTCGAGCAGGCCTTCCACCATGCCCAGGCCTGCACGCAGGATGGGAATGATGGCCATTTTGCGGCCCAGGACCCGCTTGGCGGTTGTTTTGCAGATAGGCGTTTCTATCTCCACTTCCTCCAAGGGGATTTCGCGGGTGATTTCATAGCCCATCAGGAGCGAGATTTCATTGAGCAACTGGCGGAAGTCCTTCGGGCCCGTCTCTTTGTCCCGCATGATGGTCAGCTTATGCTGAATCATGGGGTGGTCGATAACGTGTATTTTACTCATATCTGACGATATATATAATTTCCATGATCGGGAAAACTGCAGGAAACTTCTTTCGGAATAGCAACACAAATATACTAAATAAATGTTAAATTTGTAAAGGAAAACCACATGGAGTATGTTGAGAATCTATTGCAAGAACACGGGCACCTTCCAGGAATTCCAGGAAGGGACCACGCTGCTGGACATGTTGCCCGCCTTTGATTTCGAACGCCCCTTCGACATTCTCTCCGCCAAGGTGAACAATGTCTCCGAGGGACTGAAGTTCCGGGTGTTCAACAACCGGGACGTCGAGTTCCTGGATTACCGTTCCTACAACGGCCGCAGCATCTACTGCCGCTCGCTCAGTTTCCTGCTTTGCAAGGCGATGCGCGACCTCTATCCGGATTTCCGCGTCATCCTGCGCCGTCCCATCTCCAAAGGCTACTTCTGCACGGTCGACAAGCCGGACGGCACGCCTGTGACGCTTGAAGAGGTCGAAGCCGTCCGCGCGCACATGCGGGAACTCGTGGCCCAGGACATCCCTTTCCGGCGGCACGAAGTGCAGACCGCCGAGGCCATCCGCATCTTCAAGAAGCTCGGCTACGAGGACAAAGTCAAGCTCCTCCGCACCGGCGACGACGTCTATATCACCTACTACACCCTGGGGGACACGGCCGATTACTTCTACGACGCGCTCGTGCCCGGTACCGGCCTGCTGAAGGTCTGGGAGCTCAGCCCCTACCAGGGCGGCATGCTCCTGCGCGTTCCCGACCGGCACGCGCCCACGGAGCTGGCGCCCTTCTTCGAGCAGCCCAAGACCTTCGAAGTCTTCCGCGAGACGCTCCGCTGGAACCGCATCATGGGCCTGTCGAACGTCGGCGACGTGAACGACGCCTGCCAGCAGGGCCAGGCCTCCGACCTCGTCCAGGTGGCCGAGGCGCTCCAGGAGAAGAAGATCGTCGAGATCGCCGAGGAAATCGACCGCCGCCACGCCCTGGCGGATCCCGTTCGCATCGTGCTGATCACGGGCCCCACCAGCAGCGGCAAGAGCACCTTCTGCCGCCGCCTGAGCGTCCAGCTCAAGGCCTGCGGCCTGCACCCCGTTTCCTTCTCGACGGACGACTATTTCGTCAACCGGCTGGATACACCCAAGCTCCCGGACGGGACCTACGATTTCGACAATTTCGACACCGTCGACCACGACTACCTTCAGGAGGACGTGCTGCAGCTTTTAGCTGGAGAAGAAGTTGAGGTGCCGGAATATAACTTCGTGACTGGCAAGCGGGAATTCAACGGAAAGAGACTCAAGCTCGGCGCGGATTCCATCCTGCTGATCGAGGGCATCCACGCCCTCAATCCCGACCTGACCAACCTGGTCCCGGAGGCGTCCAAGTTCCGCATCTTCATCAACACGATCACCAGCATTTCGCTCGACGACCACAACTGCATCCCGACCAGCGACAACCGCCTGCTGCGCCGCATCGTGCGCGACTTCAACAAAGGCGCCTACTCGGCCCGGGAGACCATCTCCAACTGGCCCAACGTGCGCCGCGCGGAGGTCAAGTGGATCTACCCCTATCAGGAGACGGCCGACGTGCTCTTCAACTCGGCCTACCTGCTCGAGTTCGCCGTGCTCCGCACGCACGCCGAGCGCATCCTCGCCACGGTGCCGAAGAACTGCCCGGAATACAGCGAGGCGCACCGCCTGCTGCATTTCCTGCACTACTTCGTCCCCATTTCGGAGAAGGACCTGCCAACCACGTCGTTTGTCAGGAGCTATATCGGATAGATTCTTCGCTTCGCTCAGAATGACAATGAAACTACCGGACACATTCGATCCTGCGGAGCGCGGAGAACGCGCGCGGGACTATTTCCTGCAGGGATACAACTGCTGCCAGGCCGTCCTGCTGGCCTTCGCCGACGTTCTGGAGGCCAACGGCCAGACCGGGACGGAACTGCTGAAGACCATCGGTTCCGGCTTCGGCGGCGGCTTCGCCCGCCTGCGCGAGGTGTGCGGCAGTTTCAGCGCCTGCACGATGATAGCCGGATTCCTCTCCCCCGCCACGACGCCCGGCATGGAGGCCCGCACGGCCAATTACGCCCTGGTGCAGGAGCTCGCAAAGGAATTCCGCGCCCGCAACGGCGGCAGCATCGTCTGCGGCGAGCTGCTCGGCCTGCGCGAGAAGGGCCAGGAAGGGCCCGCGCCCTCCGAACGCACGGCGGAATATTATAAGAAGCGTCCCTGTCCGGAAATCATCCGCAACGCCGCCACGATCGTGGCAGAGAAAATGAAAGAAGCAGCCCGCTAGGAGCTGCTTCTTTTCCTTATAGTCATTCCGGGCTTGGCCCGGAAGCTCTTACATAGCCTGTGCGACAGCCACGGCGACCGCCACGGTGGCGCCCACCATCGGGTTGTTGCCCATACCCATGAAGCCCATCATCTCGACGTGGGCAGGCACGGAGGAAGAACCCGCGAACTGCGCGTCGGAGTGCATACGGCCCAGGGTGTCGGTCATACCGTAGGAGGCAGGACCGGCAGCCATGTTGTCCGGGTGCAGGGTACGGCCGGTACCACCGCCGGAGGCCACGGAGAAGTACTTCTTGCCGGCGAGGACACGCTCTTTCTTGTACGTGCCGGCCACCGGGTGCTGGAAGCGGGTCGGGTTGGTGGAGTTGCCGGTGATGGAGATATCGACATTCTCCTTCCAGAGGATGGCGACACCCTCGCGGACGTCGTTGGCGCCGTAGCAGCGCACGCCGCCGCGGACACCGTCGGAGTAACGCTTCTCGCTGACGATCTTCAGCTCGCCGGTGCCGTAGTCGAAGTCGGTCTGGACATAGGTGAAGCCGTTGATGCGGGAGATGATCTTGGCAGCGTCCTTGCCGAGGCCGTTCAGGATAACGCGAAGCGGCTTCTGGCGCACCTTGTTCGCCATTTCAGCGATCTTGATGGCGCCTTCGGCGGCAGCGTAGGACTCGTGGCCGGCCAGGAAGGCGAAGCACTCGGTCTCCTCGGAGAGGAGGCGGGCGGCGAGGTTGCCGTGGCCGAGACCGACCTTGCGGTCGTCAGCGACGGAACCGGGGATGCAGAAAGCCTGCAGGCCCTCACCGAT
>JAGCDF010000020.1 GCA_017651225.1 Bacteroidales bacterium | reverse complement strand
CGGTACGCACAGCACCATGGGTGCGATGCTCCACGGCCTGAATGTCCAGATGACGGGCTCCAACTACCTCGGCCAGCCGGTCATCGACTCCATCGCCACGGGCGCCCTCACCGAGAACCTCGTGGACGAGAAGGTCAAGCAGATCCTGCGCGTCCGCTACGCCATCGAGGCCATCCCGGACGACGTGGCCAACACGAAGATGACCTCCCAGCCGGAGTGCCAGCAGATTGCCAAGGCCGTGGCTGAGAAGTCCATCGTCCTGCTCAAGAACGAAGGCGCCGTCCTGCCGCTCGCCAAAGATATCAAGAAGATTGCCGTCATCGGCCAGAACGCCGTCCTGAAGACCCAGTCCGGCGGCATGGGTGCCGGTGTCAAGGCCCTCTACGAGGTCACCCCGCTCGAGGGGATCCGGAAGCGCGCCGGTGAAGGCGTGCAGGTGCTCTACGCGCCCGGTTACAAGAACTTCCCGGGCCGCCGCTGGGGGCCCGCTCCCGCCAAGGCCAACCCGCTCGAGGCCGCTGCTATCGATGAGCCGGCCGACAAGGCCCTGCTCGCCGAGGCCGTGAAGCTCGCGAAGGAGGCCGACGTCGTGATCTTCTTCGGCGGCACCAACAAGAGCATCGAGACCGAAGGCAGCGACCGTACCAACATCGACCTGCCGACCGGCCAGAATGAGGTCGTGAAGGCCCTCTACGCGGCCAACAAGAACCTCGTCACCGTGCTGATCTCCGGCGGCCCGACCGACCTGCGTCAGCTCGAGCCCGTCAGCCCGGCCATCGTCCAGGGCTGGTGGAACGGCACCGAGGGCGGCACCGCCCTGGCCGAGGTCCTCTTCGGCGACATCGCCCCGTCCGGCAAGCTGCCGTTCACCTTCCCCGCCAAGCTCGAGGATTCCCCGGCCTTCGCGCTGGGCAACTTCCCCGACAAGACCCAGGGCGGCGACCTCTTCACCCTGCTGTACCGTGCCGACGCGACGCAGATGAGCCGCGAGGAGCGCCAGAAGATTCTCGACGCCATGCCGAAACCGACCTCCAAGTACACCGAAGGTTCCCTCGTGGGCTACCGCTGGTTCGACACCAAGGAAATCAAGCCGATGTATGCCTTCGGACATGGTCTGAGCTATGTCAGCTTCGGTTACGGCCCGATGACGGCCTCCGCCGGCTCCGATGTCGTGAAGGTTTCCTTCGAGCTCTGCAACGAGGGTGAGATGGCGGCCGACGAGGTCGTCCAGCTCTATGTCGCCCGTCCCGACGCCACCGTCGCCTGGCCGGCCAAGGAGCTCAAGAGCTTCGCCCGCGTGTCCCTGAACGGCGGCGAGACGAAGACCGTCACCCTCGAGATTCCGGTCAAGGATCTCCGCTACTGGAATGTTGAAAAGAACGCCTGGGATCTGGAGCACGGCAAGCTGCAGCTCCTCCTCGGCGCAGCCTCCGATGACATCCGTCAACAGGCGGAAGTCACTCTATAAAAAAAGTAATGGTTTTGGTTGGGAGGGTCCGCCGCGACGGCGGGCCCTCCATTTTTTAGAGTTTCACCTTCTTCCGCAGCCGGATGTCGGCGGAAGACGCGCCGATCTGGATCCTGGCGCGACGGCCCTTGAACGCGAACGCGTGCGCTTCGCTGTCCCAGAGCTTGAGGTCGTCCGCCGGGACGCGGATCTCGACCTCCTTCGTCTCCCCGGCCTTGAGGGCGACGCGCTCGAAACCGCGCAGGCGGCGGGCGGCATCATCTCCCTGGAAGGTGGCGTACAGCTGCACGACCTCTTCGCCGTCGCGGCTGCCCGTGTTCTTCAGACGGAAGCGGAAGACGAAATCATCCCCGTCGCGGGTGGCTTTCAGACCGGAATACTTGAAGCGGGTGTAGCTCAGGCCGTAGCCGAAGGGGAAGAGCGATTTTCCCTTGAAATACATGTAGGTGCGGCCGTGGCGGATGTCGTAGTCGAGCATGTTCGGCAGATCCAGAATGTCGCGCACCCAGGTCTGGGTGGTGCGGCCGGCCGGGTTGTAGTCGCCGAAGAGCACGTCCGCAAGGGCGTTGCCAAGCTCCTGGCTGCAGTGCGTCAGGTGTACGATGGCGGGCACATGCTCCGCCGTCCAGTTGATGGCGAAGGGGAAACTGCTGATCAGCGTAACCACGGTGTTGTGGTTCGCCTGCCAGACGACCTTGATCAGGTCCTCGGTCTCCAGCTGGAGGCTGCGACGGTCCAGCGCCTCGCGCCCGTCGCCCGCGACAATGCCGTAGCCCCAGGGCGACTGGACGGTCTGGTCGGCCCAGTCGGGGCTGGTGGCGGGATGGTTTCCCACGCAGACGATACAGACATCCGCCCACTTGGCAAGCTGCTGCGCGGAGCCGTCGGAATCCCAGCGCTGGAAGCGGACCTCCACGTCGCTACCCTCGACCTTGGCCCTGATCCCGTCGAGCGGGCTCACGCGGTAGGCGGGGAGGGCGCCGTACCAGTCCTTCAGGACGGCTTCGGCGCGGTTGCCGAACACGGCTATCTTCTTCACCTTATTCTTGTCGATCGGAAGCAGTTCCCCGTCGTTTTTGAGCAGGACGACGGATTTCTGCGTCACCAGACGCGCCTTGTCCTTGAACTCCCGGCGCTCCCAGGGGAGGTCCTCGTCGGAGCCGAACTCCTGCGCGTCATACGGACAGGCGGCGTCCATCAGGCCGAGCTTGAGCATCGTGCGGAGGTTGTTCTTCGTGCGCGCGTCCAGGACTTCGTCGGAGATGAAGCCGGCGTCGTAGGCCGTCTTGACCTGCTGGAAGTTGGAGTCGATGAAGCGCGTCAGGCCGGCCTCCAGGGCCATCTTGACGGCCGTGTTGATGTCGGGGGCGTAGCCGTGCGGATCGACCATGTAGCGCAGCGCGCCGGCGTCGTCCACGATGGTGCCGTCCATGCCCCACTCGTCCCGCAGGATCGTGCCGATGAAGTCGTTCGCGATGCAGGGCACGCCGTTGTAGGCATTGTAGGCCGTCATCAGCGACTTGGCTCCCGCGCGGGCGCCTTTCCAGAAGCCGTAAGAATAATAGTCGCGGAAGAGCGCCTCGTCAAAGCGGGAGTCGGTGCCGAAGCGGCCATCCTCGTTGCTGTTCGCGAGGAAATGCTTCATCAGCGCGGCGCCGCGCCAGTACTGCGGGTCGTCGCCCTGGATGCCGCGCACTTCGGCGGCCACCAGCTCACCCACGAGGTAGGGATCTTCGCCGAAACTCTCCTCCGTGCGGCCCCAGCGCGGGTCGCGGGCGAGATCGGCGTTGGGCGCCCAGAGCACGAGGGTTTTGAAAGGGGCGCCATTGGAATAGAAACGGGCTTCATAGGACATCACGTCACCTACGATGCGGGCCATCTCCCGGTCCCAGGTCTCCCCTACGCCGTAGGCCTGCGGGAAGGCGGTGCTGTTGCGGTACTTGGGCGGGGTCCAGCCCGGCCAGCGGAAAGCCGGACCGGGGTTCAGGGCGGGCAGCTCGCTGTCGCCGCCGCGCACGATGCCGTGGATGGCCTCGGTGGCGCCGGGCCCGGGGATGCCGAGGCGCTGGACGCCCTGGCCGACGACGGTCATAATCTTCTCGTCCACGGTCATCAGGGAGACGGCGTTGTCCAGCCGTTCATCTTCGGACAGGGCGGGATTCTGGAAGGGATAGGTAAATTCCTGGGCTTTGAGCATGCCGGATGCTACCAGCAACTGGCAGGCTATCAGTAGTGTTACACGTTTCATACCGCTAAGATAAAAAAAAGGACCGGCCCATCCAAGGGTCAGTCCCAACATATAATCAGTGCTGAACGGCCGGCGACCAGAACAGTAGCCCGTTATCTACACTCAGAGCTCACATTCAAGTACATCGTGGCCGGGTACGGCCTCCACTCCGGCATACCGGCCGCAGCGGGCACGCCCGTATGGGCAAAGGAAGTCCAGAGACGGCTCATGCGGTGGCCCAGCTCGACGGCGTCTTCCCCGCCGCCCGTCATGGTGCGGTGCAGGGCCACGTTGTCGAAGACGAAGGGGATTTCCATGCAATGCGCGCTGCCCAGGGCTCCGTCCAGCACCGGGGACTCCCAGGTGAACTGGTACAGATAGACCGGTCCGCAATCGGCGGCCGTCCGGCTGGAGGCCTGCTGGATGGCCAGCGGCTTGAAGATCAGATCCTCCTGGTCGCGCGTGAATTCGTGGTAGGTCGTTCCGATAATCATGGGAATATCCTTGGAGAGCGCCAGGGAGGCGGGAGCGCCGGGCTGGTTGGGCAGGATGGTCCCGTCCACCACGGGACGCGTCCCGAAGATGAGCTGGTTCAGGAAATTGGCAGGAAGTTCGCCGTCCTGTTCGGCCTCCTGGCGCACCTCCGCGACAGCGGCCTCATAGGCTGCCAGCAGGGTGTCGTACGGGATCTTTTCAATCTCGGCGATACGCGCCGGATTGATGCCCAGCCGGCGGACCGTCGCCGCGCCGATGCGGCGGGACCACTTTTGCGGCAGCGCCTCCAGGATGGAACCGCTCTGCACGATGGCCTTGCCGAACAGGCCCTGGGCGGAAGGCATCGCGAGCAGGGTGCAGACCTTGCCGCCACCGCCGGACTGGCCGAAAATGGTCACATTGGCGGGATCGCCGCCGAACGCGGAAATGTTGTCGCGCACCCACTCCAGCGCCTTCACGATATCGGTCATACCCAGGTTGCCGGAAGCGGCATAGCGGGCACCGAAGCCGGATAAATCAAGGAAACCAAGTACGTTTAGGCGGTGGTTCAGCGAGACGACCACGACTCCGTGATCGCGTGCCAGGTTCGATCCGTCATAGGAGATCTGCTCCTGGCCCGAGCCTGCGCTGAACCCTCCGCCATGCAACCATACCATTACCGGCCGTTTGGCGCCATCACCAATCCCGGCCGTCCACACATTCACACGCAGACAGTCCTCATCAGGAAAACCGTCGTCCCAGTGCATTGCAAATGCCTGGTTATCGTCATACCAGCCCGTGCGGGCTCCCTGGGGGCAGGTCGGTCCGAATGCGCGGCTTGCGCGCACACCATCCCACGAGTCGGGATCCGTCGCGGGCTGAAAGCGCTCCGCCTTCGCGTACGGGATACCCTTATAAATAAAGACGCCGTCCTCGATGTAACCGGCAACGGCGCCGGACCGGACCTGGACCGTGGTAGCCTTGGCAGAAGTCTCCAGCACCGGAAGCATCCCCGATTTCACCGGGGTTTTCGGCTGGTTGCAGGAGGCCAGAAGGCTGGCAGCGATCGACAGGAGAAGAAAGTTTACATGCTTCATCTGTGGTTCCTTTTTAACCTGTTGCAAAATTATCTGGATTATCCCGCTTTCCTTTTCTGTTATTTTCAAATGCTTTTCAACCCGTATGGCGGGGCCTTTCCTTTTGTTCATATTTATTCTTTTTTGTTCAACTTGCGGATTATTCCGAAAAAAATTCTTAATATAGTGGTATGAAAATGAAACACTTGGTATTTTTCGCCCTATTGGTGTCCTCTTGCACCGGTATGCGCCACGCGCCCGTGACTCCTTCGTCCGAGAGCGTCGCCGTTTCGAACAGGCTGTCCAACCAACGGGTGAACGCTTTCGCGGAGGACGCCGACGGCCACATCTGGATCGGCACCTTCCGCGGGCTGAACAAATACACCATCCACGATTTCCACCAGTACTTCTGCGCCGACGACACCCTCGGTCTGCCGAACAACCAGATCACGGCCCTGCGCCGCAGCGCAGCCGGCCAGCTCTGGATCGGCACTTCGAACGGAGTCGCCCTCCATACGGATGACGGACAGTTCCTCCGCATCCCGATCGACGGCGAGCCGGCAAGCGTCAATGAAATCCTTGAGACGCGCGACGGAAAACTGCTCTTCAACCAGTCGGGACAGCTGTCCTACTATGATCCTTCGTCGGAGCGCATCCGTCCCGCCATCCGGGAATACGGCGGATACAGCTCCGTGGTAGCCCCGGACGGACGCCTCTGGACTTTCACCCTGCGTGAACTCCGCTGCTTCGATCCCTCGAACTTCACCACCATCGGCAGCTGGCCCACCCCGCATCCGGTGTACCATATCGCCCTGTCATCCAGGGGTGAGATCTGGCTCTCCGGAATGGGAAGGCTAAGCATCTTCGACCCCCGGACGGAGAACTGGCTGGATGTGCCGGGGAGCATCCTGCAGGAGCCGAGGCTGGTCCGCGGAGATATCGATATCCTCTTCTCCAACGGCGCGGATATGCTGATGCACACCATCACGGACGGCATGTTCTGCTACAACCTGGGCACAGGGCGCCTGCTGCACCAGACCGACCCGGGCTTCCCTTACGACATTCCTGATTTCGAGATCCGCACCATTTTCCGCGACAGCCGGGGCAATCTCTGGTTCGGCGCCACCGACCAGGGGTTTGCCGTCTCCTATGCCGACAAGGACGGCTTCAAGGGGAACCGCTATCTGGCGGAGCGCTTCGACCGCAAATCGGTCATCTCCGTTTGCGCCGATCGCGAAAAGAGGCTGTGGATCGCCACGCTCAACGACGGCCTGTTTGTCTACGATCTCACCACCAAGGATTTACGCCGGATCGACCTGAACCGCTTCGTCCCGGACAGCAATGTCGGATACATCCGCTGCTCCAGCGTTTTCTGCGACGCCCAGGGCGAGATCTGGCTGGCCATGACGGAGAAATACCAGGTGCTCCGCTGCCGCTACGACGGCACGCAGATGCAGCTGCTCGACCGTTTCGTCATGAACACCCCCACCTCCTTCTCCCAGGATGATCTGGGACGCATCTGGATCTCCGGCTACTCCGACGACCTGGTCCGCTACGACAAAGAGACACGCAGGACGGAGCAGTTCCAGCTGCCCAGCGACACGCGGAGTTTCGCCCCGGCGCTGGTCCAGGTCTCGCCCGGGCGGATGCTGGTCTCCTCCCGCGACAACATGATGTGCGAGGTCTTTACCAATTCCGGCGAATCCCGCTTCATCGGGACGCCGTCCGATGAATGGAGGGGAAATCTCCGCCACGCCACCATGGATCCCAGCTGCCTGTTCCTGGACAGTGTCGGGGACGTCTGGCTCGGCACCGTGGGCAACGGCCTGTTCCGGCACGACCGGACCACCCAGCGCACGCTTCCGGTCGAGGGCATCTCCTGTCCGGACGTCTGCTCCATCGAAGAAGACCAGCAGGGCAACATCTGGGTCAGCACCCAGAACGGCCTGTGCCGCTTCGACCGCACCGTCGGCAGCTTCACCGCCTATTATGACTATGACGGCATCGGAGGCAACCAGTTCTACAACCGTTCCTCCTGCACCCTGCCGGACGGCACGCTCGTCTTCGGCGGCACGCACGGACTCACCGTCTTCAATCCGCTCGACATCCAGCGTAAATACACGGCCAAGCTGGTCTTCGAAGACCTGAAGATCCACAATGACCTGGTCGTTCCCTCCCACGACGGTCCCATCGACAAGGAGCTGTCCCGGCACCCGGACATCACCATCCGCTCCGACCAGAACGGTTTCAGCATCTCCTACGCGGCGCTCAACTACGAGGAGCATTCCGGTGTCCGCTACGAATATATGATGGACGGCTTCGACGGCTACTGGATCGATGCCGGCCAGGCCGGCGAGACCAACTACGCCAACCTGCCCGCCGGGCGTTACCGCTTCCGGGCCCGCATCCAGGGAGACGAAAACTCCGAGGATTCCCTTCAGATCCGGATCCTGCCGCCGTGGTACCGCACCTGGTGGGCGCAGATCCTCATATGGGTAGGCGTAGCCGGAGTTCTTTTCTACCTCTGGACCGTTTACCGCCGCATCAAGCGCGTCCGCAAGGATGCCGCCAAGCACATCCGCGAGGAGCGGCGCGAGCGCGAACGCGCGGAAGCCGCCCAGGAGGAAGAGAAGCGCCTGAATCAGGTGCAGATGAACTATTTCGCCAATGTGGCGCACGAATTCCGCACCCCGCTCACGATGATCGCCGGGCCTGCGGAGCAGCTGGCCGCCTCGCCCGACATCCACGGGCAGGACCGCCAGCTGGTCGGCATCGTCCAGCGGAACACCGTCTGGATGCTCTCGCTGGTGGGCCAGCTGCTTGACTTCAACCGCATTGGCGACAAGAAGCTCCAGCTGAAGGTCGCAGAGGGCGACATCGTCGCGCCGCTGAGCGAGTGTGCCGACCTCTTCCGCTACAACGCGGAGTCCAAGGGGATCGAGTTCAACACCCACGGCCTCGACGACAGCTTCACGATGTGGCGCGACGCCGACAAGGTGACCAAGATCACGATGAACCTGCTGTCCAACGCGATGAAATTCACGCCGCCGGGCGGCAAGGTCTCCCTTTTCTTCGACGTTCTCCCGCGCGAGGAAGTCATCCGCGACTTCCCGCTCTCGGAGGCCGACACCGACACCCGGTTCGCCCAGATCCGCATTTCCGATACAGGACGCGGCATTCCGGAAGACCAGCTGGAGAAGATTTTCGAGCGCTTCAACCAGGCCGGCCGCGGCGACGCCGCAGGCACCGGCATCGGTCTCTACTATTCCCGCGCGCTCGCGGAGCTGCACCACGGCTACATCCACGCGCGCAACCGCGACGGCGGCGGCGCTGAGTTCACTTTCATCCTCCCGGTCAGCGCTTCTTCCTACTCGGAGGACGAACGGACCACGGATGATCCGTTGCGTCCGCGCATCGCCGTCACACCCGCTGAGACGGCCCCCGCACCGCAGGTTGCGGAGAATCCGGAGGACAAGCGGCGCATCGTGGTCGTGGACGACGACATCGACGTGGCCAACTATGTCAAGGTGCTCCTCTCCCCCTACTACCAGGTGCTGGTCCACTTCGACGCCGATTCCGCGCTGAAGATGCTGGAAGAGGAGTCTCCGGACCTCGTGATCAGCGATGTGGTGATGCCGGGCATGAGCGGCTACGAGTTCTGCGAAGCCATCAAGGGCAATCTGGAGCTCAGCCACATCCCCGTGATCCTCGTCACGGCCAAGGTGGCCGTGGAGAGCCAGGTCCAGGGTCTGGACAAGGGCGCCGACGCCTACGTGACCAAGCCCTTCAACCCGTCCTACCTGCTCGCGCTCGTGGGGTCGCTGCTCGCGAACCGCGACAAGCTGCGCCAGCGGCTCGGCTCCGTGACGAGCACCGAGGACATCGAGCCGGAGGCCCTGTCGCCGCGCGACAACGCCTTCATGAAGGAGCTTTACGACCTGATGGACAAGGAATTGGCCAACCAGGAGCTGGACATCAACCGCATCACGGAGATGATGCGCATCTCCCGCACCAAGTTCTACTACAAGGTCAAGGGCCTGACGGGCGAGAATCCGGGCGTCTTCTTCAAGCGCTACAAGCTCAACCGCGCCGCCGACCTGCTCAAAGAGGGCAAGTACAACATGTCGGAGATCGCGTGGATGACGGGCTTCAACACCCTCTCCCACTTCTCCACCTCCTTCAAGAAGCAGTTCGGCGTCCCGCCGTCGGAGTACGTGGGCTAGCGCTTCCGGAGGATGACCGTGTCGCCCTCTTCGAGGACCATGTTGGCGGGGAAGCGGTTGTAGGCCATCAGCTTCTTCAGCTGGATGCCGAACATCTGGGAAATGTCCCAGAGCGTGCGGCCGTCCTGATCCACCTCATAGAGAGTGCTGTCCGACGCCTGGGGTTTCTTGCGCTCCAGATAGACGCGTGCGCCGGGCTCGAGGGCCGTCGGGCGCTCGAGGTCGTTGTAGCGCAGGAGCTGCTTCACGGAGAGGCGGTATTCGGCCGCGAGGCTGGCCCAGCTTTCGCCCTCGACCGCGCGGATGTAGCGCACGCCGTTGGTCGTGTAGACCGGGCGCTCCAGCGACAGCGACACGGACTCCTTGTAGTCCTCGGGCTGGAGCACGACGGCCGGCGTGGCGGGGCGCTCCTCGGGCACTTCCCGCACCGTCTTCGGGCGGACCGGCTCCGCAGGCCGCTCGGTGACCGTTTCGGCGGCCGGTTCCGGCTCCGTGGCCGGCGCTGCCGCGAGGCTCGCGACCGTCCCGGCCGGGAGGTCATCCTCGGTCATCGTGTCGTATTTGTAAAGCTGGAAATCCTCGATCAGGTTGATGAGCTTGGTGGCGTAGCCGGAATCCGTGGCGTAGCCGGCGCGGCGCAGGCCGTGCGCCCAGCCCTTGTAGTCGGTGGGATCGAGCTCGAAGAGCGACTTGTAGCGCTCTCGACCGCGCAGGAAGTCGGAATGCGCGCGGTACGAATCTTCGTCGGTCGGGTAGGCGCGGAAGCACTCCTTCTCCTTGTCGTCATCCTTGAAAAAAGTGTCCCCCGCCCAGTCGTTGTGGCATTTCATGCCGAAATGGTTGTGGGCCACGGTGGCCAGCGGAGACTGGCCGGCGCCCGACTCCAGCAGCCCCTGCGCGAGCGTGATGCTCGCCGGCACGCCGGTGCGCTGCATCTCCAGCACCGCCAGCGGGTAGTACTTGTCGATGTAGGTCTGCCGGGGGTTCTTGGCCGCGCCCACGAAGAGCACTGCCGCCGCGAGGAGAAGAAGGATCCGTTTCATCGGACACAAAGATACTAAAATTCGAGCACACTGCCATCCTGGCCGGCCTCCGTGGCCGGGAAGACGGCCTGGCACTCCGCGAGCAGCGCGTCGAAGTCGGTGATGCGCGAGGAGTAGTGGCCGATCACCAGCCGGCCGGCGCCCGCGTCGCGCGCGCACTGCGCCGCCTGCCCGGCGGTGGAGTGCCAGTGGGCGACGGCCCGGTCGGCCATTTCGTCGGGATAGGTGGCCTCGTGGTAGAGCAGGTCCACCCCGCGCACCCACGCCGCCTCCTCGGGGAAGGGAACGGTGTCGGAGCAGTAGGCGAAGCTCTTCGGATGGTACTCCGGGTTCTCCTGCCAGTGCCGCTCGGTGACGATTTCGTCAAAGCGATACCCGTAGGTCTCGATCTTGTGCTGCAGCGGGAAGGCGCTGACCGTCACGTGTTTGGACGTGTGGATGACCTGCGGCTCCTTGCAGTTCACGGGCACGAACTTGATTTCGAAGCAGTCCCACTCGCCGAAGAAGCTCTTGTAGAAATTGAGCACGGAACCCAGGGCCTGGGGGCCGTAAATGTAGAGCGGGGCCGTCCGGCCGTACATGGTCATCGTGTTCAGCAGGCCGAAGAGGCCGAACAGATGGTCGCCGTGGATATGGGAAATAAAGATCGCCTCCACCTTCATGAATGAGAGGTGGGCGCGCCGCATCTGCTGCTGCGTGCCCTCCCCGCAATCCAAGAGGAACAAGCGCCCGTGCACGGCGAGGGCCTGGGCGCTTGGATTCCTATCAGAAATGGGCATGGCCGAAGCCGTGCCCATTATCGTGAGTGTGAAGTTCATCGGGAATTACTCGCCTTTCTCGAGCTTCTCCTTCAGAGCGGCCAGCGCGTCGATGTCGCCGAGCGTAGTCTTCTCGACATTGGCGTTGACCTTCTTGACAGCCTTCTTGGTGCTCTCGGCCTCGGTGGCGGCGGCACGCTCCTTTACCTCCTGGTAGGTGCGCAGGTGGCTGAGGAGGATGCGGCGGGTGGAGCGACGGAGCTCGACCACCTTGAACGGGAGGGTCTCGCCGGTGACGGCCTGCTTGCCGTCCTCCTTGACGAGCTCGCGGTTGAACGCGAAGCCCTCGGCGTCACCGTCCAGGGTGATGTTGGCACCCTTGTCGGTGGTGGAGGCGATGGTACCCTCAACGGTGGAGCCAACCGGGAACTTGGCCTCGATCTCGTCCCAAGGGTTCGGGATGAGCTGCTTGTGGCCGAGGCTGAGCTTGTGGTTCTGCTCGTCGAAGTCGAGGATCTGGACGTCGATCACGTCGCCGGGGGCGACCACCTCGGAGGGGTGCTTGATCTTGTTCCAGCTCAGGTCGCTGATGTGCACGAGGCCCTCGACACCGTCCTCCAGCTCGGCGAACACGCCGAAGTTGGTGATGTTGCGGACCGTGGCCTTCTGCTTGCTGCCGACGGGGTACTTCTCGCGGATGCTCTCCCAAGGGTTCGGCATGAGCTGCTTCAGACCGAGGGAAATCTTG
>JAGCDF010000019.1 GCA_017651225.1 Bacteroidales bacterium | reverse complement strand
CTCGCCGAGCTTGCTCTTGACGAGGTCGTCGGGGGAGTCGACGCCCACGGTGGAGAAGCCGTAGGGGCGCAGCTCGAGGGTCACGGTGCCGTTCACGTTGCGCTGGCTGCTCTCGAGCATCGCCTCGATGTCCCGCATCACGGGCTCGAGGTACTGGCTCTCGTGCAGGAACATGCCGTACCAGTTGGCCACCTGGTCCTTCCAGTACTGCTGCCACTTGGAGAGGGTGAATTTTTCGAGGAACTTGTGCGCGCCGATGATCAGCATCGGGGCGGCGGCTTCGAAGCCCACGCGGCCCTTGATGCCGATGATGGTGTCGCCGACGTGCATGTCGCGGCCGATGCCGTAGGGGGCGCCGATGGCCTCGACGGCCTGGATGGCGGCGATCTTGTCGGCGTAGTCCTTGCCGTTCACGCTCTTCAGCTCACCCTTCTCGAAGCCCAGGCTCAGGATCTCGGAGCCCTGCTTGCTCACCTGCTTGAGGTAGGCGCTTTCGGGCAGGCCTTGCCTGGAGTCGAGGATCTCGCCGCCGCAGATGGACGTGCCCCAGATGCCCACGTTGTAGGAGTATTTGAGCTTGGTGAAGTCGGCGTTGAAGCCGTGTGCGTTCAGATAATCGACCTCCTCCTTGCGGGAGAGGTTGCCGTCGCGGGTGAGGGTGATGATCTCCATGTTCGGGCACATCACCAGGAAGGTCATGTCGAAGCGGACCTGGTCGTTGCCGGCGCCGGTGGAGCCGTGCGCGATGGCGTCCGCGCCGATCTCATTGGCGTAGCGCGCGATGGCCATGCCCTGGAAGATGCGCTCCGAGGAGACGGAGATCGGGTAGGTGCCGTTGCGGAGGACGTTGCCGTAGACCATGTACTTGAGGCTCTTGGCGTAGTACTCCTGCGTGACGTCGAGGGTCACGTACTTGGTGGCGCCCAGCTTGTAGGCGTTCTCCTCGTTGGTCTTCAGCTGCTCCGGGCTGAATCCGCCCGTGTTGGCGCAGGCGGCGTGCACCTCGTAGCCTTTCTCCTTGGCCAGGTACATCACCGTATAGGACGTGTCGAGGCCTCCGCTGAAGGCGACGACGACTTTCTTTTTCTTTTCCATATGCTTATTCTCCAGGGTGGTGAATCTCTAAGTGCTCCTGCGGGTCGTACAGCAGGCCCGTGCAGATGCACATCTTGTAATCGTGGCTTTCCAGGATGTCGAAGTGGCGGCAGCCCTCGCAGCCCTTCCAGAACTCGGGATCGTCCGTGAGCTCGGTGTAGGGGACCGGGCGGAAGCCGAACTCGTAGTTCATCTTCATCACGGCGGCGCCGGTGGTGATGGAGAAGATCTTCGCGTCCGGGAAGAGCTTCCGGGACAGGATGAAGGTCTGCTCCTTGATCCGCTTGGCGATGCCCATGCCTCGGAACTTGTGCGCGACGATCAGACCGGAGTTGGCGACAAAGCTCTTGCCGCCCCAGGACTCGATGTACGAGAAGCCCGCGAACTCGCCCTCGTCGGAGACGGCGATCACGGCCTTCCCGGCCCGGATCTTTTCATTGATGTACTCCGGCGTACGCTTGGCGATGCCGGTCTTGCGCTCCAGGGAGGAGATGTAGATCTCCTGACAGATTTCTTCCGCAAATCGAGTGTGGCTTTCGTCAGCCACCATGACATTGATGTTCATTTCTATACAATAGGGCCCCTAATGGCAAGACAAACCGAGATTGTCAATTGCAATTATTGGGCGAAAATTCATATTGGGGTTTTGCATGTTGAATTTCCGAGGATGTGGGAGGGTTCTACGCCTCCTATCGTCGGTCTCGTCTGGAGCTTTGGTAATACACAAAACACATAACGCAGCAAAGATAAATAAAATTTTTTAAATATCAAATGATTGTCCACACGCAAAGCCCATAAATCAGTTACCGGACGCTGGGAAGGGGATCCTGCGTCCGGTAACAAATAGAAAGCGGGTGACGAATTACCAGCGGTCGTAGTGGATGTTTTCCGGCTTCCACTTGTCTTTCGGCTGGTCGTCGCCGGCCGGGTAGCCAACGGGCACGACGCAATACGGCGTCACGTTGGCAGGAAGGCCGAGCACCTCACGCGCCGGGGTCATCCGATCTTCATACGGGTAGCAGGCCGTCCACACGGCGCCCAGGCCGATTGCCTCGGCGGCGAGCAGCAGGTTCTCCGTGGCGGCGGCGCAGTCGGCCGTCCAGTTGCCGTTCTCCACTTCCTCCGGCGCAGCATCCGGCTGGCCGAACGGGGTGCGGGACATCGTGGTCTGGCCGCAGACGACGAACACCACCGGCGCCTGCGCGATCATGCCGCCGCGCGGGCCGGCCAGGACATCTTTGACCGCCTGGTCCTGCACCACGACGAAGCGCCACGGCTGAAGGTTCATTCCCGTCGGCGCCGCCATCGCGGCCCGCAGCAGGGTCTCAATCTGCTCCTGCGACACGGCCTGGTCCGTATAGGAGCGCACGCTCTTGCGGCTGGCGATCGTCTCCAGCGCGGACTTCTCCGCCGCCTGCTTCGGCGCGCATGCGACGGCCATCCCCATCAGGACCGCCGTCAGCAAGATGATTCTCAATACTTTCATACTATGAATAATTGGTTGTTTCTCGGGCAAATATACGAAAATTAACGAATTAGAAAGCGGCGGCGAGGGATTCGAGCGCCTCGCGGAGCAGGGAGCGGGGGCAGCCGACGTTCAGGCGCATAAAGCCGACGCCCTCCGGACCGAAGACCGAGCCGTCGTTGAGCGCCAGGCGGGCCTTGTTGACGAAGAAATCGACCAGCTCATGCTGGGAGAGCCCCAGTTTGCGGCAGTCCAGCCAGACCAGGAACGACGCCTGCGGCCGCACAGCGCGGATCTGCGGGAGATTCGCGCGTAACCATTGGTCCACATAATCGATATTACCCTGCACGTAGTCAAGCATTTCCGCACGCCACTTCTTGCCATCCTCCGTGTAAGCCGCACGGGTGGCTTCAGCCGAGAAAATGGGCGGGTAGTCCGTCTCGTTCGACTCCAGGTAGCGGAAGAACACCTTCGCGAGTTCGGGGTTCTGGATGATGACGTACGAGCTCACCACGCCCGCAATGTTGAAGGTTTTGGACGGGGCCATGAACGTGATCGCGCAGCGCGCGGCGGCCTCGCTCACGGACGCGAACGGATGGTGCTGCGCACCGCCGAGGAGCATTTCGCAGTGGATCTCGTCGGAGACGACGATGATCCCGTGGCGGTCGCAGAGGTCCGCGAGGCGGCGCAGCGTCTCCACGGGGAAAACGACCCCGCCGGGGTTGTGGGGGTTGCACAGGATGAGCATCTTCGTGCGGGCGTCGATCTTGCGCTCGAAGTCCTCCAGATCCATTTCATAGGTCTTCAGGAAGCCGTCCTCGTCGTAGACGGGCCGCAGGGGATTGTTCACCACCTCGAAACCGCTCTCCTCCGCCACAATGCGGAAGGGATGGTAGACCGGCTTCTGGATGATCACCTTGTCGCCGGGCTGCAGGAAGCAGCGCTCGGCGAAGCCGAAGCCCTTCACGATGCCCGGCACGTAGCGGAAGTCCTTCGCGGGCACCTTCCAGCCGTGCAGGTCCTCGACCCATTGCGAGACGATTTCGAAGTAATCCTCGCCCGTGGAAGGGTAGCCCAGGACCGGATGGTCGAGGCGGCGCCGCAGCGCGTCGAGGATGAAATCCGGGGTGCGGAAGTCCATGTCCGCCACCCACATAGACAGGAGGTCGGTGCGTCCGTAGTGCTCCTGAAGCGTGTCGTATTTGATGCAGCGCGTGCCGCGCCGGTTGATAACTTCGTCGAAATTGTACATGAGATGATGAATTCAATAGCCAAAACACAAAAATACTGAAAAAATTTATACCTTTGCGCCGAAGTTTCACCAACCCCATTTTTATGGTAAGAAATGAAGAAATACCTTTTATCGATCGCAGCGCTGCTGCTCGGCTTGCTTGCGCACTCGCAAGAGGCTGACGATCTCGGTAATTACGCCGAGGTCTCTGTTATTGCCCGACTGGACCTGAACCCTTACTTCGGCAAGGACGCGACGGAATTCACCCTCGGCAATTCTTCGATTTACACCTATTTTACCGGCTCCGCTTCGGAGCACTTTTCCTGGACACTCCAGAACCACTGGTTCAGCGGAAATTCCTTCCTCGGCCCCGAGCCGAATCCCTGGGAGATGTTTCGCGGCCTCGGCAGCACCGCGGCCACCAATTTCATCGACCTGGCCTATGTCGACCTGATGTTCGGCGGCTGGACCTTCACGCTCGGCAAGCAGTGCGTCGCCACCGGCGGCCACGAGTACGACGATGACGACTGGGACGTCTACACCGGGCTCGCCACGCCGTTCTGGAACAGCTTCTCCTGCTACCAGTGGGGCGGCACGGTGGCCTGGACCACCCCGTCCGAAATGAGCACCTTCGCCCTGCAGATGACGACCTCGCCCTACGGCGAGCACCCGTTTGCCAGCGGCCTGTGGACCTGGTCCGCGCAGTGGACCGGCGAATACGGCTGGTTCGCGCCGACCTGGAGCCTCTCCGCACTCACGCGTAACGATTACATCCCCGGCGCTCCCGGCCCCAATCGCGGCTGCGACTGGATCGTCGTCCTGGGCAACCGGTTCCTGCTGGACCGGTGGACCATCGAGCTGGACTGGACCAACTGCGCCGGTTTCATGACGGATCGCGCCATGGCCGGCCACACCTTCCACGGGAAAGTCAACTTCGCGCCCTCCGAGCGCTGGAATGTCGCCCTCCAGGGCAACTTCTGCAAGGACAACTCGAATTACTTCGAGGTCAACCCCTGGTGGAACGCCGGCGCCATCGCCGAGTTCTTCCCGCTCAAGGAATCCGACGCCCTGCGCCTGCACGCCTACGTGGCCTACGACAGCCTCTACAGCGCGTTCGTCCTCAAGGTGGGCGCCCGTTACGACCTGACCTTCAAGCTCTGGTAGGGGAATGGCAGCCAGCGAAGAACACATCATCGACCTCAAGCACGTCAGCAAGAGGTTCGGGGACAAGGTCGTCCTCGACGACATCAGCCTGTACATCCGCAAGGGCGAATTCGTGACCCTGCTCGGCCCCTCGGGCTGCGGCAAGACCACGACCCTGCGCATGATCTCCGGCTTCCTGGCCCCCGACGAGGGGGAGATCCTCCTCGACGGCCAGGACATCTCCGGTATTCCTCCATATAAGCGTCCCTTCAACACGGTATTTCAGCGCTATGCGCTCTTCCCGCACCTGGACGTCTATGAGAACATCGCCTTCGGCCTGAAGCTCCAGAAGGTGCCCGAGGACGAGATCGAGAAGCGCGTCAAGCGCGTGCTCAAGCTTGTGAGCATGTCGGACTACGAGGACCGAGACGTCGAGTCCCTGTCCGGCGGCCAGCAGCAGCGCGTGGCCATCGCCCGCGCCCTCGTCAACCAGCCGAAAATCCTGCTGCTCGACGAGCCCCTCGCGGCGCTCGACCTCAAGATGCGCAAGGACATGCAGATCGAGCTGAAGGAGATGCACAAGAAGCTCGGCATCACCTTCATCTACGTGACCCACGACCAGGAGGAGGCGCTGACGCTCTCCGACACCATCGTCGTGATGAACGAGGGCAAGATCCAGCAGATCGGCACCCCGATCGACATCTACAACGAGCCCGTCAACTGCTTCGTCGCGGACTTCATCGGCGAGAGCAACATCCTGAAAGGCAGGATGATGCGCGACCGCCGCGTGGCCTTCATCAAGCACGAATTCGACTGTGTGGACGAAGGCTTCGGCGAGGACGTGCCCGTCGACGTGGTGGTGCGTCCGGAGGACATCTACTTCACCACCGACCCCGCCAAGTGCCAGTTCAAGGCCACGGTCAACTCCTGCATCTTCAAGGGCGTCCACTACGAAATGTGGGTGGACACCGACACCGGATACGAACTCATGATCCAGGACTACGATCCCTATCCCGTGGGGACCGAGGTCATGCTCTACATCGACCCGGACGACATCCAGGTCATGCACAAGGAGCGCACGCGCAACGTTTTCGAAGGCGAGATGGTGGACGAGACGCACGTCGAGATGCTCGGCGGCGTGTTCGAGTGCCTCCCGCAGGAAGGCCTCGCCGCGGGCGACAAGGTGCGCGTGGAAACCAAGTTCGAGCACGTGGACCTGCTGGACCACCAGGAGGACGGAGTGATCGCGGGCGAGGTGCATTTCCTCCTCTACAAGGGCGACCACTACCACCTGACGATCCTGACCGACGACGGCGACCACATCTGGGTCGACACGAACGATATCTGGGACAAGGGCGATCTCGTGGGCATCAACTTCGCCCCGAAGGACCTCAAGATCAGCAAGCGAGATGAAGCGTAGCCACTGGAGCATACCCTACGTGGTCTTCCTGGCCATTTTCGTGGTGCTGCCGCTCCTCCTGGTGATGGTGTACGCCTTCCAGGACGGGGAGGGGCATTTCACGCTCGCGAACATCACGCGCTTCTTCTCCGACTCCGACGCGCTCGGCACCTTCGCCGTCTCGCTCGAAGTCGCCATCGAGAACACGCTGATCTGCATCCTGATCGGCTATCCGGCCGCCTGGATCCTCGCCAACAAGGACCTGAACCGCAGCGCGGTGACGATCATCCTCTTCATCATGCCGATGTGGATCAACGCCCTGATGCGCACCCTCGCCACGGCCGAGATCTTCAACATGCTCGGCATACCGCTGGGCAAGGGGACCCTGCTCTTCGGCATGGTCTACGACTACCTGCCGTTCATGATCTACCCGATCTACAACGTGCTCGTCAAGCTCGACCGCTCCTACCTGGAGGCCGCCCAGGACCTGGGCGCCACGCCCTGGAAGGTCTTCTGGAAGGTCACCGTGCCGCTGTCCATGCCCGGCGTGACCAGCGGCGTGCTGATGGTCTTCATGCCCACGGTCTCGACCTTCGCCATCTCCGAGTTCCTGACCAACAACAAGATCAAGCTCTTCGGTACCATCATCCAGGAGAACATCAACTCCTCGATGTGGAACTACGGCGCGGCCCTGGCCTTCATCATGCTCATCATCATCGGCATCACCACGATGTTCTCCGATGACAACGAAAACGCGGAGGAGGCGCTCATCTAGGCCATGAAGAAGATCCTTGCACAGACTTACATCTGGATCCTGCTGGCGCTCCTGTACGCGCCGCTGATCCTCATCGCGATCTTCTCCTTCACGGAAAGCCGCGTGCTGGGCAGCTGGACGGGCTTCTCCACCCAGCTCTACGCGAACCTCTTCTCCGGCCAGATGCAGGAGAGCGGCTCGCTGCTCGCCGCCGTGAAGAACACGCTGCTGATCGCCTTCGTGTCCGCCACCGTGTCGATGATCCTCGGGACCGTGGCCGCCGTGGGCCTCCACAACCTGCAGGGCCGCAAGAAGCAGGCGCTCTCCTTCCTGAACAACATCCCGATGATCAATCCGGATGTCATCACGGGTGTGTCGCTCTTCCTGCTCTTCGTCTTCCTGCACATCAGCCAGGGCTTCCTGACCGTGATTCTGGCGCACATCTCCTTCGGCACGCCCTACGTCGTGCTGAGCGTGCTGCCCAAGCTCCGGCAGATGAATCCGAACGTCTACGAGGCCGCCCTCGACCTCGGCGCAACGCCCGCGCAGGCCCTCTGGAAGGTGCTTGTGCCGCAGCTGCGCCCCGGCATGGTGTCCGGCTTCATCCTGGCCTTCACGATGTCGCTGGACGACTTCGCCGTGACCTTCTTCACCCGCGGCACCATCGGCCTGGAGACGCTCTCCACCTACATCTACGCGGATGCGCGCAAGGGCGGCCTGACCCCCGAGCTGCGCGCCCTGATGACGCTGATTTTCCTGATTATCCTCATCCTGCTGATCATCATCAACGTGCGGCAGGCCAAAATGCAAAAAGCCAATGAATAATATCAAGAAACTCTTCCTGGCGCTCCTCGCCGCCGTCCTGCTTGTGGGCTGCGGCACGGACCGCGCCCACCTGCTGAAGGTGTACAACTGGTCCGACTACCTCGACCTCACCCTGATCGAAGACTTCGAGCAGTGGTACGAGGAGCAGACCGGCGAGCCCGTCAAAGTCATCTACCAGACCTTCGACGTCAACGAGACCATGCTCTCCAAGATCGAGAAGGGCCACGAGGATTTCGACGTCGTCTGCCCGTCCGACTACATCATCGAGCGCATGCTCGAGGGCGACATGCTCCTGCCGATCAACAAGGACTTCGGCGACACGCCCAACTACATCGACGACAACCTGTCCCCGTACATCCGCGCGAATTTCAGCAAGTTCCGCACGAACGGCGTGGACGCCAACGACTACGCCGTGGGCTACATGTGGGGCACCACGGGCCTCCTCTACAACGCCAAGTACGTCACCGACGAGGAGGCGTCCAGCTGGGACATCCTGCGCAACCCCAAGTTCGCCGACAAGATCTTCATCAAGGACTCCGCCCGCGACGTCTTCTCCCAGATCATCCTCTTCCTGCACCGCGACGACATCCTCAGCGGCAAGGTCACGATGGACGAGCTGATGCTCGACTCCAGCGACGAGGCCCTGGCCGAGGTGGAGGGCTTCATGAAGCAGGTCAAGCCGCTCGTGGCCGGCTGGGAGGCCGACTTCGGCAAGGACCAGATGGTCCAGGAGCGCGGCTGGATCAGCCTGAACTGGAGCGGCGACGGCGTCTGGGCCGCGGAAGAGGCCGCGGAAGCCGGCGTCGAGCTGCGCTACGCGCTCCCGAAGGAGGGCTTCACCGTCTGGTTCGACGGCTGGGTGATCCCGAAATACGCCCAAAACACCAAGGCCGCCAGCTACTGGATCAACTTCATGTCCCGTCCGGACAACGTGATCCGCAACGTCGAGGAGACGGGCTACGTGTCCGCCAGCGGCGCCGCCGAGGTCATGGAGGCCTTCATCGACGAGGAATATGAGCCCCTCGACCTGACCTATTTCTTCGGTCCGCAGGCCGACTCCGTCCGCACCAACCCGGTGCTCTACCCGGACCGCGCCGACATCGAGAACTCCACGATGGAGCACGACTGGGGCGAGCGCACGCCGGAGCTCATCGCCATGTGGAGCCGCGTGAAAGGGGAGAACGCCAACGCGATGACCGCCATCGTGATCGGCGCCGTGTTCGTGATCGTGCTGGTCCTGGCCGTCTACCGCCGGGTCACGCGCCGGAAGAAGAAATCCCACCGTCGCAGATAAGCGAAAATCCCAGGCCGCAAGCCTGGGATTTTTCATTTACAGCAGTTTTTCTTTGAGGTGTTTGATCATATCCTTGGTCATCGTCTCAAGGTTGTAGGACGGCGACCAGCCCCATTCCTTGCGGGCGCAGACGTCGTCCATCTTGTTGGGCCAGGAGTCCGCGATGGCCTGCCGGACGGGATCGACTTCGTAGCGCATCTTGAAGTCCGGATAATGCTTGCGGATGGCGTCGCAGACCTCTTCCGGGTCGAAGCTCATCGAGGCGATGTTGAAGGCGTTGCGGTGCACGAGGTAGCGCGGGTCGGCCTCCATCAGGTTGATGGCCGCCTTGATGGCGTCCGGCATGTACATCATGTCCATGTAGGTGCCGTGTGCGAGCGGACAGACGAACTCCTCGCCCTTGACGGCGGCGTAGTAGATCTCCACGGCATAGTCCGTGGTGCCGCCACCGGGCAGGGTCTTGTAGGAGATCAGGCCCGGGAAGCGCACGGAGCGCGTGTCCACGCCGTATTTGTGGAAGTAATAATCGCTCAGCAGCTCGGTCGCGACCTTCGTCACGCCGTACATCGAGGTCGGGCGCTGGATGGTGTCCTGCGGCGTATTGTCGCGCGGCGTGTCCGGACCGAAGGAGCCGATGGAGGAGGGGGTGAACACGGCGCAGTGCTTCTCGCGCGCCACTTCCAGGATGTTCAGCAGGCCGTTCATCTGGATGTCCCAGGCCTTGAGCGGCAGGCGCTCGGCCGTGGCGGAGAGCAGGGCGGCGAGGTTGTAGATGGTGTCGATGTCGTATTTGTCCACGATATCCGCGATCTGCTGGCCGTTGCAGACGTTCGCCTGCTCGGCGGGACCGCTGTCCAGCAGGTCGCCGGTGGGCGCGGAACCGGGGATGTAACCGGCCACGATGCGGCCCTGGTGGTAGATCTTGCGGAGTTTCATCGTGAGTTCCGAACCGATCTGGCCGGTGGAACCGATGACGAGAACATTTTTCATAAGAGAGGTCTTTCGTGTTATTAATTGTAACGCAAATTTATTAAATTTGTGGGAGAAAACGCTAATAAATCCACATAATTTATGTACGGAAAGTTTCAATCTCATCTTCAGCAGGAACTTAAGGCCATCGACGAGGCCGGCCTCTACAAGCGGGAGCGGACCATCTGCTCGCCGCAGGGCGCGGAGATCACCCTCGCCGACGGCAGCAAGGCCCTGAATTTCTGCGCCAATAACTATCTCGGCCTCTCGGACAACCCGCGCCTGATCGCCGCTGCCAAGAAGGCCCTCGACGAGCGCGGCTTCGGCATGTCCTCCGTCCGCTTCATCTGCGGCTGCCAGGACCTGCACCGCGAGCTGGAGAAGGCGATTTCCGCCTATTTCCACACGGACGACACGATCCTCTACGCGGCCTGCTTCGACGCCAACGGCGGCGTCTTCGAGCCGCTCCTCACCGCCGAGGACGCCATCATCTCCGACGCGCTGAACCACGCGTCCATCATCGACGGCGTGCGCCTTTGCAAGGCCGTCCGCTACCGCTACGCGAACGCGGACATGGCCGAGCTCGAGAAGTGCCTCCAGGAGGCGCAGGCGCAGCGTTTCCGCATCATCGTGACCGACGGCGTGTTCTCGATGGACGGCAACGTGGCCCCGATGGACCAGATCTGCGCGCTGGCCGAGAAGTACGACGCGCTGGTGATGGTGGACGAGAGCCACAGCGCCGGCGTCGTGGGCCCGAAGGGCCGCGGCGTGGCCGAGCTGTACAACCTCTACGGCCGCATCGACATCCACACGGGCACGCTCGGCAAGAGCTTCGGCGGGGCCGTGGGCGGCTTCACCACCGGCCGGCAGGAGATCATCGACATGCTGCGCCAGCGCAGCCGTCCGTACCTCTTCTCCAATTCGCTGCCGCCGATGATCTGCGCCGCCGGCATCGAGCTCTTCAAGATGCTCGACGAGAGCGACGAGCTGCACGACCGCCAGCAGGAGAACGTGGCCTATTTCCGCGAGAAGATGCTCGCGGCCGGCTTCGACATCAAGCCCACGCAGAGCGCGATCTGCGCCGTGATGCTCTACGACGCGCCGCTTTCGCAGAAATTCGCCGCCGCGATGGCGAAGGAGGGGATTTTCGTGACCGGCTTCTACTACCCGGTGGTCCCGAAGGGTCAGGCGCGCATCCGCGTGCAGCTCTCCGCCGCCCACACGCGTCCGCAGCTGGACAAGGCCATCGCCGCCTTCATCAAGGTCGGCAAGGAGCTGGGGGTCATCAAGTGACACCGACGGTCGAATACCTGGAAGAGCGCTTCGACACATTCAACCGGATGTGTTTCGACGGCGCTCTTCCGCGTATTCCGATCAGGCTGAGCCACGCCCGCACCTTCGTCGGGCGGCTCATCTACCGCCCCGTGCGGGACTGGCGGGGCAGGGTGGTGCGGCGCGAGGATTTCGTGCTCCGCATCAGCACGTATTTCGACCTGCCGGAGGCGGAGATCGAGGACACGCTCATCCATGAGATGATCCATTACTGGATCGCCTGGAAGGGGATTCAGGATACGTCCACGCACGGGCGGGAGTTCCGCCGCATCATGAAGGAGATCAACACCTTGCACGGCCGGCACCTGACCATTTCGCACAAGTCCACGCCCGAGGAGCAGGACCGCGACACGCGCGTCCGCGACCACTACTTCTGCGTGTCGCAGCTCTCCGACGGGCGTACGGCGCTGACGGTCGCCGCCCAGCCTTGCATCGCCCGCATCCGGCGGGCTTTTCGATGGTCGACGACCGTCCGCAACCAAACTTGGTATCACAGCCGCGATCCCTGGTTCAACAGGTATCCGCACTGCCGCAGTCCCAAGATCTTTCCGGTCGACCCGGATATCCTCCAGCCCCATCTCGACGGCGCCGAACTGCTGTAGACCGTCGTGCCCGACCTGATCGGGCATCTCCTTCCTATACGGCGGAGGCGGCAGCGCTGCCACCTTTCCGCCCCATCCTTCTGAAGCCCTCGGGGTGCAGAATGGCCTTTTCTGCACCCGAGAAACCAGTCGGTCTTGCCAGATATCCGCAGGCCAGCGCTACTAGCATAAGGAGTTGTTTTATGGGCGTCGGGACACCATCCCAGCACAGCACTGCAGCTGCCGCTTTTGCTTCAGTCGGTGGGGGGGGGAGTAACGAAAAGGACCAAGGGGTTTTCCTTGGTCCTTTCTCGTGTTAAAGTGCCTTGATTTGCTCTTTTGTGAGGCCGGTGAATTTGACAACCTTTTCCATTGGTTCGTTGTCTTCCAGCATCCGTCGGGCAATCTCCTCGGTCGCATCGCTGTGGCCGCGTTTGTAATTGCCGAGGCTGATCATTTTCTCGTCGTATTCGGATAACATGTTCTTCAAATAATTCTGTCGGTCTTCTTCGGTTATTTGTGCCAATTGCGCGCTCTTCAATATTCGCTGATAACGACTTGGCACATCTTTAGGGTTCAGCGCAAAAGTACGAATATTTTTCAACAAATGAAACCACTGCTCCACAAGCGTCATTTCAGACATATTCGTCTTTGCCAGACGCGGCAGTTCGCACAGCCGGATGGAAAAGTATGGATGTTCACCATAGGGCTCTCCCGTTTCCTGCTCGAGGAAGTCATATACAAAAATTAGCTTATCCTTTGGACAGATTGTGTGCTTCAGGACATGGTTGGTAAAAAAAATGAGGAAAACGGTCCGGATCTCCGAGTAGTCTCCACCGCGTTTAACCTGTTCTATGGAGCTGGCTGCTCCATAGAAATACATGCGATCGTAGAAGTCGTCTCGCAGTTCTCGCTGCATTTCGACGATAACGCGTTCTCCATTAGACAATTTACACACCACATCCATGATCGAGGCCTTGGCGTCCGCATGCAGCCTGTCCAGTTCGTTCGATTCGTATTCAATATCGATGATATCCAGCGGGAGCAGGTCACGAAGAAGCATCATCAGGGCTTCTTTATCGTGGCCGAACACATGCTTGAATGCCCAATCGCAAAGCAGGTCCATGTAGGCCCGGCATAGGATGTCTTCAAGTAACTCTCTTTTCTGTTGTTCGGAAAGGGCAACGTAACGTTCGTGCTCGTCGACCATTTTTCTGTAAAGGGCGAACTGCTCATCTGTGAGTTGTTGCGTGAGTGTTTTGATTGTAGTTTTTGACATAGACTAGTTTTGGTCGGGTTTGGGTTTGTCCGACCGTAGGGACGAAGATGGGGAAAGAATTAATACGGGGCATTATGATTCGTATTTTTAACTTTCGTCGCTTTAAAGAATGATGGAAATCTTTTAATTCTTGCATAGATATCCATATGTCGCCTGTTTTGCGTCAGCCGGTGGGGGAGGCGTGCGTGGGGCAGTGGCCGTTTGCCTGCGCCGTCGGGGGCCGTGGGGAGGGTGCGCGAGGTGGGGACGGTCAAGCATTTTTTGCTTGGCCGACACCAGCCTTGCCGCTTCCGGCGGAGAAGGATAGGTGTACAATAAAACACCATTCTGCGCAATAAAAATGGACACCTCCCCATGGTTTTTGCCAAAAAGGGCCGTTTTGGATGACAAGTATCCAGTATTATTGCACCAAAAACCGATTTGGTGGACACCTGTCGGAAATGAGGCGTTGGGAGAATCGAAAGTTTTTCGTAAGTTTGTGAAAAATGAAAACACTCGGCAACATTCTCTGGCTCATCTTTGGCGGCATCCTGATTGCCATCATCTACTACATCGTGGGCCTGTTGATGTGCATCACCGTCATCGGCATTCCCTTCGGCGTGCAGCTGTTCAAGCTGGGGACATACGCTCTGTGGCCGTTCGGCCACGAACTGGTGGACGGTCCCAATCAGCCTGGCTGCTTGTCCATTGTAATGAATCTCATCTGGATCCTGCTGGGCTGGTGGGAGATCGCCGTGATTCACCTGGTGTTCGGTCTGCTGTGCTGTATCACCATCGTGGGCATACCCTTCGGCATGCAGCACTTCAAGATGGTCCTTCCATCGATATTGCCCTTTGGAAAAGAGATACGATGAAACGCGTTCAGTACACGGTGTCGCCCCCGCCGCTCCCGGCGGAGAAGACGGTTGTTGCAATCTACAGAAGTAATTTGTAGGTTTGCAGAACCAAAATATGATGAATCAAGATTTACTGACGCGCGTCCGCGAGATGGAGGAGCGCTACGACGAGCTCACCCGGGTCCTGGCTGGACTGGATGAGGCCATCTCTGAATACAAGACCTTCAAGCCCGATCTGCAGGCTCTGCGGGAATACATGGAATCAGGGCAGTGGAAGCAGGATTTCGAGGCCGATGAAGCCGGACAGATCCCGGCGGACGTGAAAAGGGGAGTCCTCTCCGAAGACGGGCTCTACGACCTCCTGCAAGGCGCAGACAAGATCTTGTCCCGGGCACAGGAAGCCCTGTAGATTCTCCTTTCGAACTACGTGGTAATCAAGACGCTGTAACGTTTTTCGACGCTGCGGCGTCTTCTATTTTTGCCACAAAATCCTAATTCTACGCTGCTCTATTGCATATTTCGGGGATTTTTCCGAAATTTGCGCTCCGTTAGTTTAGTAAGTGTATAAAATGATAAATTTCTCTCCAAACTGTACCCCCAGTATGCCCTACGAGGCCCCGTCTGTCGAGGTCCTCGAGCTGAAGTGTGAAGGCATCATCTGCGCTTCCGGCGAGAATCCGCCAATGGAACACGGCTGGGACCTTGTTTTTTAACCAATTAACCATCTCCAAAATGAAACGCATCATCACATTTTTCGCTATAACGGCCTGCGCGGCCGTACTCATGAACAGCTGCCAGAAAACAACGCCCGAGGTAAAAAAAGGCATCCCGCTTACGATCCAGGCATCCAAGGACGAGCCGGTGGGCACGAAGACGCTTTATGAATACGACGAAGACAAGACGCTGAAAGGCTCCTGGGACTCGGAAGAGTCCATCACGGTGGTATCCTTCGACCAGGGCGGCATCACGGCCGTCGATACCTTCACTTCTACCGGGGAGGAAGGCCGCTCGATAGCAGAATTCTCCGGTACCTGGACCGGAAACGAAGGGGACAAGGTCATCTGCCTGTATCCGTCCTTGGATACGTACGCGGGCAATTCGATCTTCGACGCCGTGAGGGTGGGCTCTCCGACCATTTATATGAGAAATCTTTCGACCGCTTCGGGCGCCCTGCAGCACGACGATCCGAGTTCTATTTCCGACGTCGATCTGATGCTGGGCGAGGTAACGATTGACGGCGACGTCGCCCACGTGTACATGCAGCACCAGCTCGCCGTGTTCCGCATCGAGGTGACCCTCAGGAACTTCCCGTACGAAGCGCCTCCCGGTTCGCCCTTCGACCAGGCAAGGGTCAATTCCATCCGCATCAAGTGCATCGATCCCGACTCGGACGAAGAGGAAGAGTGGGGCGTGAACGGCGACCCGGTCTTCGTCCGGTTCTCCGGCTTGGATGTGACCACCGGAAGCTACACGGGGAAGCCCTTCACGATTGAGAGAGGACCGCAGGACTTTTACCTGCTCGACAGCGGCAACAACAGCGATCTCACGCTGATGGATGAGGATGTGGTTGAAAAGACTTTCTTTGTGCCCGTCCGCTTCGACAAGGACCTCGAGGCCGGCTATGAACTCTGTCTCCAGTTCGGCGGGAATTATTACGACGACGAGGATGAGCGCCGGAATTCGGTCACCGTGTTCCCCGGCTGCGACATGCGGAAGACGATCACGAGCAAGCTCTCGCTTGAAAACGGTAAAATCTACGGCTTCAAGGTCACCATCTAAATGCGCCATGGTCATGGGAATTCGCGAAATATTTCGTAATTTCGCAGAACACTAAAACTCATGATCATGACAACGCAGCAACCGTTCATCATCACCATCAGCCGCTACGACACCCGCAACTATGACCTCGTCATCAACATGGACAATCTCCCGGACGAGAACGCGGCCGTCGACCTGATCCTCCAGTACCTGGGCGTCAAATAAAACCGGAAAGCCATGACCTTGACTATGATCATCGAGCTGCTCATCGTATTGGCAGCACTGTACGTGGGCTCCCGCTACGGGTCCCTGGCCCTGGGCGCCATCTCCGGCATCGGCCTCGCCATCCTGGTATTCGGCTTCGGCCTCAAGCCCGGCACGCCCCCCACGGACGTCATCTACATCATCATCGCGGCCGTCACCTGCGCCGGCACCCTCCAGGCGTCCGGCGGCATGGACTGGATGATCCAGATCGCGGAAAAGATGCTCCGGAAACACCCGGACCACATCACCTTCCTGGGCCCGCTGGTAACCTTCTTCCTGACCGTGCTCGTCGGCACGGGCCACGTGGTCTACACCATCATGCCCATCATCTGCGACATCGCCCTGAAGAAAAACATCCGCCCGGAACGCCCCTGCGGCGTGGCGTCCATCGCCTCTCAGGTGGGCATCACCTGCTCGCCGATCGCCGCGGCCGTCGTGGCCTTCGTGACCATCTCCAACGCCAACGGCTACATGGTGAGCATCCCGCAGGTGCTGATGGTCACCATCCCGGCCTGCGTCCTCGGCCTGATGTGCGCCGCCGCGGCCTCCTACAAGCGCGGCAAAGACCTCGACAAAGACCCTGACTTCCAGCGCCGCAAGGCCGATCCCGAAATGTACAAATACATGTACGGCAACACGGCCACGACCCTGGACAAGGAGATCTCCCGCGAGGCCAAGGCCTCCGTGTTCATCTTCCTGGGCGCCCTGCTCATCATCGTGGGCTTCGCCTTCTGCCAGATGATCCACGTCGAGGGCGGGGAGAGCCTCGCCACGGCCATCAAGCTGCCGAAGATGAACATCTGCATCCAGATCATCATGCTGGCCGCCGCGGCCGCGAACATCATCTTCTGCAAGGCCCAGCCCAAGAAAGCCGTGGCCGGCGCCGTGTGGCAGTCCGGCATGGTGGCCGTCGTGGCCATCTACGGCATCGCCTGGCTGGCCGACACCTACTTCGGCAACTACCTCGACGAGATGAAGCTGATGCTGACCGATCTGGTCACGAACTACCCCTGGAGCATCGCGTTCGTGTTCTTCCTGGTGTCCGTGCTGATCAACTCCCAGGGCGCCGTGGTCGTGGCCATGCTGCCGCTGGCCTATGAGCTCGGCATCGCCGGGCCCGTCCTCCTGGGCGTGCTGCCCAGCGTGTACGGCTACTTCTTCATCCCGAACTACCCGTCGGACATCGCCACGGTCAACTTCGACCGCAGCGGCACCACCGTGATCGGAAAATACCTCCTGAACCACAGCTTCATGATGCCGGGCCTGATCTGCGTAACCGTCTCGACCATCGTCGGTTACCTGATCACCAACGTCCTCTTCCCGGGCTACTTCGCCGGCTTCCTGCAGTAGAACTGTTACATAGCAATAAAAAACCGGACTGCGCTGGCAGCCCGGTTTTTTTTGAGATGCCCGATCAGGTCGGGCATGACGACAGCGATTTGTCAGGCTTTCGCCTTCTTCGAGGGGTCTTTGAAGAAGATGGCGAAGAGGACGGCGACGACGAAGGAGTAGGCGGCGAAGATGTACCAGGCCGTGCTCCAGGACGGCTCGGCGGCGTTGTAGACGAAATGGTTCACCACGCGGCCGGCGGCCCAGGTGCCGACCGAAGCGCCGAGACCGTTGGTCATCAGCATGAAGAGACCCTGCGCCGAAGAACGGATGTCCTTGTCGGTATTCTCATTGACGAAAAGCGAACCGGAAATGTTGAAAAAGTCGAAAGCCACGCCGTAGACGATGCAGCTCAGGACGAACATCCAGACGCCGCTGCCCGGATTGCCGGCACCGAAGAAGCCGAAGCGGAACACCCACCCGAACATGGCGATGAGCATCACCTTCTTGATGCCGAACTTCTTCATCGCGAAGGGAATCAGCAGGATACAGAGGGTCTCGGACACCTGGCTGAGGGAGATCAGCGCATTGGCGTTGTGCGCGCCCCAGGTGTTCGCGAAGAGGGGATTCTCCTGGAAAGAAGTGATGTAGGTATTGGCATAGCCGTTGGTCACCTGCAGGGAAGCGCCGAGCAGCATCGAGAAGATGAAGAACACGGCGAACTGCGGATTCTTAAAGAGCTTGAAAGCCGTCAGGCCCGTGGCCTCGGCGAAAGACTGCGTGCCCTCGGCCTTAGGCTTGCACGGGCAGTTCGGCAGGGTCAGGGAATAGGCGCAGAGTACGATGCTGAGGATGCCGGACACGAAGAACTGGTTATACGTGTGCTGGAACTGCACGCCGTCGGCGCCCTTGACGAAATTGACGAAGAGCATCGTCAGGATGAAGCCGACGGTACCGAACACGCGGATGGGCGGGAAGGCCTTGACGGGATCCTGCCCGGCCTTCTCCAGGGCATTGTAGGCCACGGAATTGGAGATGGCGATGGTCGGCATGTAGAAGGCCACGCTGAGCGCATAGAGCGCATAGAACGTACCGAACTCGATCGCCGCCCCGGCGCTCATCGCATACCAGCCGGCGGCGAGCATCCCGGCGCCGGCGACGCCCTGGCAGAGCGAGAGCACCTTCTGAGCCGGAATCCACTTGTCGGCGATGATGCCCATCAGGGCGGGCATGAAGATGGAAACAAAACCCTGCGTGGCGAAGAAAAGCCAGATCTGGGGGCCGAAGCCGCTGCTGGCGAGGAAACTTCCCATCGAGGTGAGGTAGGCACCCCAGGCCGCGAACTGCAGGAAGTTCATGATGATCAGCCGAAGGCCGACGTTCGATTTGTTCATAAGGTTGGTCCGTTAGTTTTTTGTATCCACAAAAATACAAGTTTTTCGTGGCTTTTCACTATCTTTGAGGGATGAAATTTACGAAAACTGCGGCCGATCCGCATTCCGCCGCCCGCGCGGGCGTGATCGAGACGGACCACGGCCAAATCCATACTCCCATTTTCATGCCCGTCGGGACGGTAGGTTCCGTCAAGGGCGTCTATCACCGCGACCTGCGGGAAGACGTCCGCGCCGAGATCATCCTCGGCAACACCTACCACCTCTACCTGCGCCCGGGCCTCGACACCCTGCGCGCCGCGGGTGGCCTGCACGCCTTCGAGGCGTGGGACCGGCCCATCCTCACGGACAGCGGCGGCTTCCAGGTGTTCTCCCTAAGCCCGATCCGCAAGCTGACCCCCGAAGGCTGCACCTTCCAGAGCCACATCGACGGCTCGCGCCACATCTTCACCCCGGAGAACAACGTGGACACGCAGCGCATCATCGGCGCGGATATCATGATGGCGCTAGACGAGTGCTGCCCCGGCGACGCCGACCACGCCTACGCGCGCAAGAGCCTGGATCTCACGAAATCCTGGCTGGAACGCTACGCGAAGCGCTTCCGCGAGACGGAGCCGCTCTACGGCTACTCGCAGACCTTTTTCCCCATCCTGCAGGGCTGCGTCTATCCCGACCTGCGCCGGGAGGCGGCCGACCACGCCACGCAGTTCGACGCCGAAGGCTACGCGATCGGCGGCCTGGCGGTGGGGGAGCCCACGGAGAAGATGTACGAGATGCTGGAGCTCGTCTGCCCGCTGCTGCCGGACGACCGTCCGCGCTACCTGATGGGCGTCGGCACGCCGGCGAACCTGCTGGAAGGCATCGCGCGCGGCGTGGACATGTTCGACTGCGTCATGCCCACGCGCAACGGCCGCAACGGCATGCTCTTCACCTGGGAGGGCATCATGAACATGCGCAACGCCAAATGGGCGAACGATTTCTCGGAGCTGGACCCGTCCGGCGCCTCCTTCGTGGACCACACCTACACGAAGGCCTACCTGCACCACCTCTTCGCGGCCGGGGAGATGTTCGCGGCGATGCTCGCCAGCGAACACAACCTCGCCTTCTACCTGGACCTCGTCCGCACGGCGCGCCAGCACATCGAGGCCGGCGACTTCGCCGCCTGGAAAGACGGCGCCCTGGAGCGCATAACCCGCAGATTATAAGAGAAATGGAAGGCTTGCGGAAAATCGACTGGTACATCTCGAAGAAGTTCATCACGACCTTCTTCCTGTCGCTGCTGCTCATCATCGTGATCGTCATCATCTTCGACCTCTCGGAGAAGATCGACTACTTCGTGAAGAACGACGCCCCGCTCAAGGCCATCATCTTCGACTACTACTGCAACTACATCCCGTACCTGGTGAACATGTTCGCCTCGCTGTTCGTCTTCATCACGGTGATCTTCTTCACCTCCCGCATGGCGGCGAACTCCGAGATCATCGCGATCCTGTCCTGCGGCGTGAGCTTCCACCGGATGATCGTCCCGTTCCTGGCGTCCGCGGCGCTGATCGCGCTGCTCTCCGTGGGGCTGACCTTCTTCGTGATTCCGCACGCCAACGCCACCCGCGTGGAGTTCGAGGCGCAGTATATCAAGCGGCACAACAGCTACAACCTCCGCGACCTGCACTACCAGATCTCGCCCGGGCAGTTCGTCTACATCGAGTCCTTCAGCCGCTGGAACAACACGGCCTACAAGTTCACGATCGAGGACATGGACGGCCACCGGCTGGTCCGCAAGGTCAGCGCCGAGACGGCCGTCTGGGACAGCACCACGGCCGGCTGGCACCTGAACAAGGTCTTCATCCGCGACTACTCCGCCGGCCTCAAGGACGACGTATCCTTCAAGGAGCAGCAGGACACCGTCATCGCCCTGCAGATCAAGGACCTGTTCAACAACGAGAAGACCGTTGAAACGCTGAATATCAGGGAGTTGAACGAGCTGATCGCCACCCAGAAGATGCGCGGCGACGCGAACGTCATGTACGCCGCCATCGAGCGCCAGCGCCGCGTGACGATGCCGTTCTCCGTGCTGATCCTGACCATCATCGGCGTGTCGCTCTCCGCCCGGAAGCGGCGTGGCGGCATCGGCTGGAACATCGCCGTCGGCATCGCGCTGGCCTTCTCCTACATCTTCTTCCTGCGGATGAGCGAGATGTTCGTCTACACGGACACGCTGCCGCCGGGCGTCGCCATGTGGCTGCCGAACCTGCTGTATATGGTCATCGCCTATTTCCTGTACAGAAGGGCTTGTAAATAGAGATTCGCCGGTCGGTGCCGGCGAATGACGAAATAGAAAGTATGAAAGTTAAAGTAATCAACAAGAGCGGCAACGCGCTGCCCGCCTACGCAACGGAGTTTTCCGCCGGACTGGACGTCCGGTCCAACAATACCGACACCATCGAACTGAAGCCCCTCGGACGCGCCATCGTGCCCACGGGCCTGTACCTGGAGATCCCCGCCGGATACGAGGTGCAGGTGCGCCCGCGCAGCGGCCTGGCCGCCAAGAAGGGCGTCACGGTGCTCAACGCCCCCGGCACCATCGACGCGGACTACCGCGGCGAGGTGTGCGTGATCCTGGTCAACCTGGGCGCGGACCCCGTCGTCATCGAGCGCGGCGAGCGCATCGCGCAGCTGGTGCTGGCCAAGCACGAGGTCATCGAGTGGGAAGAGGCTGACGAGCTGGCGGAATCGGAGCGCGGTGCAGGCGGTTTCGGCAGCACGGGCGTCAAATAAGTTTGCCATGGAAGCATTGTATGCCAAATACTTAGCCTGCGGCTGCAAGGTCACGACCGACAGCCGGGCGATCCGCGGCGGAGAGATCTTCTTCGCCCTCCGGGGAGAGAATTTCGACGGAAACAATTACGCGCTCAAGGCGCTGGAGGCCGGCGCCGCCTGGGCGGTGGTGAACGAGGACATCAACTGGGAGGAGATGCCCGATCAGGTCGGGCATGACAAATTGATCCAGGTCGCGGACCCGTTCACGACCCTGCAGCAGCTCGCCATCTGGCACCGCACGCACGTGCGGGACGGCAAGCTGCCCGTGCTCGGCCTGACGGGCACGAACGGCAAGACCACCACCAAGAACCTCATCGCCGCCGTGCTGGCGAAGAAATACCGCGTCACGGCCACGCAGGGCAACCTGAACAACGACATCGGCGTGCCGCTCTCGCTGCTGTCCATCACCCCCGACACAGAGATCGCCGTGATCGAGATGGGCGCCAGCCACCCGGACGACATCGCCAAGCTCGTGAAAGTCAGCCAGCCGGACTACGGCCTGATCACCAACGTCGGCCGCGCGCACCTGCTGGGCTTCGGCTCCTTCGAGGGCGTGAAGGCCGCGAAAGGGGAGCTCTACAACTGGCTCGGCGCGCACCGCGGCTCGCTGATCTTCCTGAACGAGGACGATCCCGACCTGCGGGAGATGGCGGCGAAGCAGCCCTGCCACACCTTCGGCTACGGCATTGACTATCAGCATGCCGAGATCCTGCCGGCTACGCCCGAGGAGCCCTTCCTGCGCATCCGCCTGGGCGACGCGCTCGTGGTCTCGCACCTCGTCGGCGCCTACAACGCCACGAACATCCTGGCCGCCCTGGCGGTCGGCGAGTATTTCGGCGTGCCGCGCGCCGACGCCATCGCTGCAATCGCGGAGTTCGTACCCGACAACAACCGTTCGCAGATGGTGCGGACGGAGCGAAATACCCTCATTGTGGACGCGTACAACGCCAATCCGTCGTCGATGCGCGCGGCGCTGGAAAATTTCGGCCACGTGGAGGCGGCGCACAAGCTGGCGCTGCTCGGCGATATGCGCGAGCTGGGGGCGGAGTCGGTCGAGGAGCACAAGAAGATCGTGCGGCAGCTGCGCGAAACTGGCATTCCCGCCTGTCTCGTCGGCGAGGAGTTCCAGAAGGCGCTGAACGACTTGCATGAAGACTTTCCCTGGTTCTCCAGCTCTGAAGCGCTCACCGAACATCTTGCCAAGAACCCTGTCCAGGACACGGTCATCCTGATCAAAGGATCCCACAGCATCTCGATGGAGAAAGTCATTCCATCGCTCTAATTATCAATAGCCCGCAGCGGAGTCTTCCAGACGGGCGTTTTATAGGCGATATCTATACTGTAGCCGGATTTCTGTCCGGCCAGGTTTTTCTTTCTGATTCCAGGGGTATTGGATGGTTTCGAGGCGGAGCCAGAGGCTGTGGTGGCGGTTCAGGTTCCAGGCGCCGTAGAGCGAGGCGTTCCAGCCGCGGCCGTAGCGCGCCGGGACGGTGAAGGCGCCGGGCGCGTCGCGCTCGTAGACATAGATCCGGTCGTCCCAGTCGTCCACTTTGAACAGGCCCCCGCGCACGTATAGCGCCACTTTCTCCCGCTTCCAGCCGCCCTCGGCGTACCAGTTCCAGGCAAAGCCGCGGCAGCGCACCGCGTCGAAGCGCGCGGCGAGCAGCCAGGG
>JAGCDF010000018.1 GCA_017651225.1 Bacteroidales bacterium | reverse complement strand
CGCCGAGGCCGACACCCTCGCCACCTACGAGGTGCTCAAGGCCCAGCTGGACCGCTACCAGGAGCCCGACAAATACCGCGAGCAGGTGCTCAAGAACGACGTGAACGCCCTCGCCGCCTTCGTCGGCAGGAAATACGTCGACTTCTCCGGCCACCTCATCCAGGACGACAAGGGCGAAGTCATCATCAACTTCGGCAAGCACAAAGGCAAGCCGGCCCGCCTGGTCTGGGAGACCGAGCCCTCCTACTTCTCCTGGATCCAGCAGGGCACGTTCACGCTGGACACCAAGGCGCAGTTCGCCAAGCTCGAAGAGCAGTTCAAGCGAGAACGTCTGGCCGCAAAATGGAACGGCAAGCTATTCTAACTGACACTATATTTACTAATCTAACCAATAACAACCACATGAAAAAAATCCTCTTGACCCTTTGCCTGGCGCTGTCGCTGACGACTGCCGCCAAGGCGCAGTTTTTCTATGGAATTCAGTTCGGTTTCTTCACCGACTGGGGCAGTGAAACCGCAAAGGAATCAAAGTCCACCGTGGCTGCCAGTGCATTCAACTATACCCTCAAGCCGACCATCGGCTACTACTTCAACGACCGCCTGATGGCGGGTGTGAAATTCATCTACACCAGCTGCTCCACTTCCGCCTCCCAGGACAAGTCCTCCCCGATCAACCTCCGGTGGATCCTGCGAAACGTCATGATGGGCAACGGTCTGGACTCCGACTACATGTCTTGGAAGGTCCGCCCGTACATGCGCTACAACGTCCTTCGCCTGGCGAAAGACAAGCTGAAACTCTGGGTGGAACTGAACGGCTATATCGGTGGCAAAGTTCCACGTCTGGAGACCAAGAAGCTGGACTGGGACTCCCGTTCCCTGATTTACGGCGTGCAACTGCACCCGGTCGTCACTTTTGACATCACAGACCGCTTCCTGGTTTTCACCTCCCTGGACATCCTCTCCATCGGCTACGATGGGACCCGCAAGCTGGATACTGCCACGAAGCAAAACACCGGTTCTTTCTACTGCCAGCTCAACCCGCTCAACGCCATCGGCGAGGCCCTGCTGAACATCGGCATCCAGCGTCACTTCTAGGATTATCATTTGATAATTTATTTGAAAATGCTACCTTTGCGCCCGCAAACGCAACGGTAGCATTTTTACTATGAAATTAATCCCCATCTACACCTGGAACAAGGGTGTTTTTGAAATCAACAAGCGCAGCGGACGCCTGTCCAAGCAGCCCTGGTTCCAGGGCGTCCTGCTGATGGCGTGCGTGGTGGTGGCGATGCTGCTCGCCAACCTTCCCTTCACGCGCGACCTCTATCATGATATCCTGGAAACCCATCTGCAGTTGCACCTCTACAGCCCGGACGGCAATGTGAACGTGCTCTTCCCGCGCGACCTGACGGTCGAGAAGTTCATCAACGACATCCTGATGGTGATCTTCTTCTTCACCGTGGGCCTGGAGATCCGGCGCGAAGTGGCGCACGGCGAGCTGTCCACGCCGAAAAAGGCCATGCTGCCGGTGATCGCCGCGTTCGGCGGCGTCATCGCCCCGGCGCTCATCTACACCGTCATCAACCACGGCACGATGGCCGCCAGCGGCTGGGGCATCCCGACCGCCACGGACATCGCCTTCGCCGTGTGCATCCTTTCGATGCTCGGCGACAAGGTGCCCGTCTCGCTGAAGGTCTTCCTGACGGCCCTGGCCATCGCCGACGACCTGATCGCCATCCTGGTGGTGGCGCTCTTCTACGGCGGCGCGATCAACTTCGGGCTGCTCGCCATCGCCATCGTCGTGATCCTGTTCACCCTGCTGCTGCGCCGCATCGGCGAGAAGCGGATGTTCCCGTACCTCCTCTGCGCCTTCATCGTGTGGGCGCTGTTCTTCTACAGCGGCATCCACGCCACGATGTCCGGCGTCGTGATGGCCTTCCTCATCCCGGCCACCTCGCGTTACAACAAGGCGCAGTACATCCACAAACGCAACCGTTACCTCGCGATGCTGGACAAGATGGATGGCATCGACGAAGAACCCTTCCCCAACGGGCCCCAGAAGCACGCCCTGCGCCGCCTGGAGCGCATCGCGCACCGCTCCATGGACATGAGTTACCGCGTGGAGCACGCGCTCACGCCCTGGGTCAACTTCCTGATCATGCCGATCTTCGCCCTGGCCAACGCCGGCGTGCAGATCACCGACCCGTCCTTCTTCAACGTGTTCAGCTACGACATCCTGCTGGGCAGCGTGTCGATGGGTATCTTCCTCGGCCTGCTGCTGGGCAAGCCCGTGGGCATCACGCTCTTCAGCTGGCTCGCCATCAAGCTGAAGGTGGGCGCCATGCCGGAAAAGGCCAGCTGGCCGATGTTCTTCGCCGTGGCCTGCCTGGGCGGTATCGGATTCACGATGTCCATCTTCGTGGACACGCTCTCCTTCGGCGAGCAGGCGCCCGACGTGATGATGCACCTGCGCGATGCCGGTAAAATCGCCGTCCTGATGGGCTCCATCTGCGCCGGACTGCTGGGCAGCGTCCTGATCAACCTGGTGTCGAAAATCGACAGGAAATAAAAGGCGAAGGGTAGCAAATTCCAAAATTATTGCTACCTTTGCAATCCCATTGCCACTTTAGCTCAGTCGGTAGAGCAGCGCATTCGTAACGCGCAGGTCAACAGTTCAAGTCTGTTAAGTGGCTCAAAAAAATACCCGGCGATTTCGCCGGGTATTTTTTTATTTCATAGGACCGTGGACGCCGGGCGCTTCTTCCGTGACGCGCCGCCGCGTCTCATCCGGCTTGGCCTCCTCGCCCTGGATGCGGGCGACATTCATCTGCTCGATGAAATTGAGGTGGATGGAACTGTTGTCCCGGGCTGGTTTGTACCAGGGCCGCGCCTTGAAATACTTCTTGAGCTCCTTGTCCTTGAATACGTAGCCGTGCTGCGCGAGGATGGTATTGCGGATCAGGAGCAAGGTCTCTTTCGTATAACTGATCGGAATGATAAAGGTGTCGGAGAGGAAAGACCAGCGGCTCTTGGTCGGATCGTCCCAGGTCAGCTTGTTGGGACGGTCATCAATATCTTCGTAAAGCTCCTCGTACTCGCCGGTTTCATTCAGCCGGGTACGGTACGTGTTGAAACCGTCGATGGTCCGGATGAAGTGCCAGGCGCCTTCCGCGACGCCATCCGGAACGACCAGGACGTCAAGCGGATAGCCGTTGCTCGACACCATATGGTAGGTGGTGGCGACGCCGTCGATCTCCAGGGTATTGTCCCCGATGACGAAATGATACGTGCGCCCTTCCGGCGTCGTACAGAGGAATTTGCCCCGTACCGTGGGGAACCACCGCTCGAGGATGGCCTCTTCGAGCGATTTGTCGGTCTGTTCGAAGAGCGCGGTCACCCGGCCTTCCTTGTAGAACACCAGCATCGTGCGGCCGGCGTCTTCGGTCAGGCAGCACATCGACTCCTGCCAGCCGTCGTCTTCTTTATCGGGCGTCGTGAACCAACCTTCCATCTCGGGATCGGGAGACAGCATGTAGGAGGTAGGCTCTCTGCTGATCATGGATTTTAAATAAATATCGCCGGAAACGACCGAGGCTTCATAGATAAGCCGACCGTCGAACCAGTGGGATCCGGGAGTAATAGACTGTGCTCGGAGACCGATAGCTACGGCAAAGCCGAGCAGAACAAATAGCATTATCCGTCTCATGATTATTTGGCGTTTTAGTGTTATCTGCTACAAAGATAACAAAAAATAAACCAAATTATCAAATAATCTGCTTGTGGGTCATGATATCGAGCACCATTTTGTCCGTTTCCTGCATGCCGACGGAGCCCAGACGGGTCAAATTGCGGATGCAGCGGTCCACGTCTTCCTCGATCAGACCCTCGGTGCTGGTGACGCTGTGGTTCTGTACCGCAAGCATGGCGCTGAGCACCGCGGTGGACACACCGCTGCTCACTTTCAGCGCGCAGCTGGGCTTGGCACCGTCGCAGACCATGCCCGCCAGGTTCGCGATCATGTTCTTGACGCTGCTGGCCACCTGCTCGTAGCCGCCGCCCATCAGGTAGGTCATGCCGCAGCTGCTGCCGGTCGAGGCCACCACACAGCCGCACAGGCAGCTCAGGCGGCCCAGGCTCTGCTTGATATAGATGGCCGTCAGGTGGCTCAGCACGAGCGCGCGCGTAAGTTCTTCTTCCGTATTATGGTTCTCGCGGGCGAAGACCACGACGGGAAGCGTCGCGGCGATGCCCTGGTTGCCGCTGCCGGAGTTGCTCATCACCGGGATCATGGCCCCGGCCATACGCGCGTCGCAGGCGCTGGACGTGGCGCTGATGATATGGCTGAAGATGCTGTCGCCCATGATGCCCTTGCCGAGCGGACGCGAGAGCGTCTTGCCCAGCTCGTGGCCGTAATTGCCCTTCAGGGCCTCCTCGGCGGCCGCTTCGTTGAGTCGGCGGGATTCGTTGATGAATTCGAGGTCTTCGAGCGGCGCCGTGGTGGCGAACTCGAAGACGCGGCGCAGCGTGAGGTCGTTCTCCGCCGCCTCTTCCTGCTCCTTGCCGAGCTCCGCACGGCGGTCCTGCGTCTGCACGCAGGGGCCTTCCAGATACACCAGGCGCGTGTGGTCGCGGGCGATGATGGCGCGGGAGCGCTTCTCCCCCGTCCCGCAGCGCACTTCTATGTAAAGCGTCTCGTCGCTGTCCCGCGTCAGGCCGATGGTGACGCGGTTCCCGGCCAGAAAAGCCTTCGCCTCCGCCACCGCCTCCGGACATACATCCTTCAGCACTTCCAGGCGGTATTCGCTCTTGCCGATCAAGGCCCCGAGGGCAACGGCGATCGGCAGGCCGGACATGCCCGTGCCGGGGATGCCCACGCCCATGGCGTTCTTAAGCATGTTGGCGCTTAACTTGACGTCGATGCTGTCGGGGCGGCAGCCCAGCGCCTCCGTGGCATGGGCGGTGCAGAGCGCCACCGCCGCGGGCTCGGTGCAGCCGATGGCCGGCACCACCTCCCGCTTGATCAGTGCGATGATCTGTTCGTTGGTCATATTGAACAAAGGTACACTTTTTCTTCGTATCTTCGCACTATGAGAAAGCATTGGATCGATAATCTGCGCTGGGTGACGGTGCTCCTGGTACTCTTCTACCACGTCATCTATTTCTACAACAACAAGGGCGTCTTCGGCGGCATCGGCGGCTTTGGTCCGTATCCGGAACATCCGCAGTACCAGGACGTTGTGATGTATATCCTGTACCCCTGGTTCATGCCGATGCTCTTCCTGCTGGCGGGCGTCAGCGCGCGCTACGCGTTGCAGAAATACGACGCCAAGGCGTGGTTCAAGGCCCGCACGCGCAAGCTGCTGGTGCCGGGCACCATCGGCCTGTTCGTCTTCCAATGGATGACAGGCTACTTCAACACGGTCGTAGCCAGCCGACAGGGGGTGTTCGACGGCGTGCCGGGCGTGGCGAAATACGCCATCATGGCCATCAGCGGCTGCGGCCCGCTGTGGTTCGTCCAGGACCTGTGGCTCTTCTCGCTGCTGCTCCTGTTCGTCCGCAAGCTGGACCCGAAAAACCGCTTCTACGACGCCTGCGGCCGGATGAGTCTGATCCCCATCATCCTGCTGGGCATCCTGTTCTGCCTCGGCGAATATACGCTGATTCGCAACCCCCGGCCGGACTCGGCGGACGGCCTCTACAACCTCTACAAGCCCCTCTTCTACTTCATTCCCTTCCTGATGGGCTACTTCGTCTTCGCGAACGATGCCGTGCAGGAGAAGCTCAAACAGGCTTGGATCCCGCTGCTCGGCTGCGCCGCGGTGACGGGCGTCGCCCTGGTCGTCACGACCTTCGGGCAGGACAACACGACGCCGCAGTACCTCGCCAGTCCGCTGAACTGCCTGTACGGCTGGGTGATGTGCCTGGCGATGATGGGCTGGTTCCAGGCGAAGTTCGACCGCACGGGCCAGTTCGCAGGCTACATGACCCGCTCCAGTTTCGGCCTCTACATCGTCCATTACCTGGTCATCGCGAGCCTGGGCTACATGATGAAAATGTACACCCAGTTGCCGCCGGTGGCGATGTACGTCATCCTGACCGTGGCCGTGTTTACGCTCTCGCCGGCCCTGTACGAGCTCCTGCGCCGCATTCCCTTCGTGCGCTGGGCCGTGCTCGGCGAGAAGAAAGCATAAGAACATTTTTCGTCAGATTTACTTATCTTTGTGAACAAATCACTTAGCATATGCGACTGGACGGAAGAAGACAGAGTACCAACGTCGATGACCGGCGTGGTATGTCCACCGGCAAAATGGCCGGCGGCGTAGGCCTCGGAGGCCTTATCATCATCGGACTTCTCTCACTCCTGCTCGGCGGCGACCCCTCCGAGATTCTGGAGCAGATGGGCGGCATGAGCGGCACGGAGATCGTCAGCCAGAGCGGCCGGACCCCGACCGCCGAGGAGGAGGAGCTTGCCGTCTTCTCCAAGCAGATCCTGGCCGGCACGGAAGACGTCTGGACTGAGATCTTCGCCCAGAACGGCCGCACCTACGTGCCTCCGAAGCTCGTCCTTTACAATGACTACGTGCAGACCGGCAGCGGCACCGCTTCCGCCCAGATGGGCCCGTTCTACAACAGCGCGGACCAGACGGTCTACATCGACCTTTCGTTCTTCTCCACGATGAAGCAGCAGATCGGCGCGGACGGCGACTTCGCGTATGCGTACGTCATCGCCCACGAGGTCGGCCACCACGTGCAGTACCTGCTGGGCACGCTCCAGAAGGCGCATCAGCAGATGCAGCGCGTCAGCGAGAAGGAGAGCAACCAGATCAGCGTCCGCCTGGAGCTGCAGGCCGACTTCTACGCCGGCGTGTGGGCCTGCCACGACAACCGGAAGTTCAATTCCCTGGAGCCGGGCGACATCGAAGAAGGCCAGGCCGTCGCCTCCAAGATCGGCGACGACTACCTGCAGAAGAAGGCCCGCGGCTATGCAACGCCCGAGACCTTCAACCACGGCACTTCCGACCAGCGCGAGCGCTGGCTGATGAAGGGCTTCCGCACCGGCGATCCGAGCCAGGGCGACACCTTTACGCCGGCGTACAGCCAGTTATAATATTTCCAGCAATTTGGCCATCAGGAAGCCGAGGTAGTTCCCGGCAGCATAGCCCACGACGCCGACGGCAAGGCCGCCGGCCAGCACGCGGCGGTTCTTCATCGCAGCCGACATCATTGGCACGAAGGGCGGCGAACAGATATAGGCCACGGAGCTAACCGTCATCGTGTCTGCATCCACCTTGCAGAGTTTCGCCAGAATCAGAGATAGCAGGAGCGAACCGAAAATCACGAAGGCGAGATAGCAGAACATCAGCAGGCTGCCGCCGATGTCCAGGGTGCGAAAATCGGCCATGGAGGCCACGACAACGGAGAAGATGTAGATGAAATACATCCCGATGTCATAACCCTTTTTTCGCTGCCGGACGGGCTTCCAGAAGGAAGCGGCGATGCCCAGGGTCGTCAGGGAGAGGATCAGGACCGTCATAAAGGCACCGTCCCCGGCCAGCAGGCCCAGTCCGGCGGAGATCCCGATGATCAGAACATCTATCCCCAGCAGGACGGCGGCATCCCGCAGTCCCTGGCGCGTGAATAAGGCACGGTATGGATGCTCTTCCGTCCCCGCCGCCTCCTGCGCCGGAAGCGCCTGGGCGAGCGTCTCGTTGGGCAGCCACTTGCGGAAAAGCCGGATGCCCACGGAGAGCAGGAAGGTCAGGTAGAGGAAACTGACGGCCATATCGAAAGAATTCAGCAGGATGAAGGTCTCTTCCGGCACGCCGAGCATCACCTTGAGTGAAGCCAGGTTGATGGTGCCGCCGGTATAGACGCCCGTCAGCATGCCGCCCACCTGCGCACCGTCGTCCATTTTCTTTCCGAAAAGGAAATAACCCGCCACGACGGCGGCCGTCACCGCTAGCAGGCCCGTCAGCAGGGCCAGCAGCTGGCTGCGCGTCTCACTCTTGCGGAACGTACACGAGAAGAGCATCAGCGGGATGGCCAGCGGAACCATGGCGCTGGACAGGGCCTCCTGAATCTGCGCCATGCCGCTGGGATGAAAGAGATTCCCCACCACGATGCCGATCAGATAAAGGATCAGCACCGGTCCGATTTTTCCAAACACGCGCACCCGCCGGCAAAGCCAAAGCACGCCGGCAGGTGCGAAGAGGAAGAACAAGATCAGCAGTAAACTCCCAATCATTTTTGGTGTGCGAAGATATTGGCCAGGATGGTGCCGCTGATGCTGTGCCAGGCGCAGGAGATGGCGCAGGGCACGACAGCCATCGGGTTGGTGGCCACAAAGAAGGTCATGGCCAGGTTGGTGCCGAGGCCGGCGTTCTGCATGCCCACCTCGATGGAGATCGTGCGTTTCTTGGCCGTATTGAAGTGGAACAGCGTGCCGACAAGATAGCCAAGCACATAACCTATCGTATTGTGGCAGAACACCATGCCGAAGGTCAGCAGGAACAGGACCAGGCCGTTCTCCACCAGCGGGTCATGGACCGTGGTGATGACGCCGCCCACGATGCAGGCCAGGCAGATGACCGACACGCCCGGCATGCAGCCCTGGATCCGGCGGAACACGTCCTTGTGGCCGAGCCAGACGTTCAGGAAGAAGCCGATGGCGATGGGGATGATGGTCACGATGAGGATTTGCTTGAACATCCCCCAGGCGTCCACGTCCACCCGCTCCCCGGCCAGCGCGAGCACCAGCAGCGGCGTGAGCACGGGCGCCAGCAGCGTCGAGGCGCAGGTCATGCCCACGGAGTAGGCCACGTCGCCCTTACAGAGGAAGGACATGATGTTGCTCGACACGCCGCCCGGGCAGCAGCCGACGAGGATGATGCCGATGGCCATCGCCGTGCTATACGGCGCGAAGGCGGGCACCTGGCTGAAGAGCCAGGAAAGCGAGAACGCCACCAGCGGCATGATGGTGAACTGCGCCGCGGCGCCGATGAGGATGTCGAACGGACGCCGCGCCAGCAGCTTGAAGTCGTTCGGCGTCAGCGTGAGCCCCATCGTGAGCATAATGATGCCCAGGATGATGGTCTGCGTGTTCCCCTTGACCCAGGCGAAAAGCTGAGGGAAGAAGAAGGTGACCAGCGCCGTCAGGATGATGAACAGGCTGGCCTTGGAGCTCAGAAAATCACTTAATTTCTTCAGCATCAGTTGTCTCCAGGTTTTTTACATTGATAAATCCCGGCTTTGATTTGCGCAACCTCGTCATCAGTCGCTCTCCGTGATTTAACTTTAGGCTCGGTGATTTCCTTCCCGCAGCCCAGGCACTGGCGGACGACCGTGTAATGATGATTGATGTAGTATACCGTTTCGTAGTGCGTCTTGTAATATTCGGTGATAATTTTCTGGCCCATCCAGTTGGTCCGCGTCGAGGAATGATCATACTCATCCCAGGTATCGTAGCCACGGCTGATGGTTTCGCCGCCATCATCCACCCGGATTCTCGGATGCCCCGCATAGAAACCGCAGTGAGGGCAGATATTGCGTTCAATCCTGGCTGTAACCCACGATGTCAGCAGGACAATCACAACCACATCGAAAGCAAAAGCAAAGATATTCAGAATCAGGTGTCCGCCCGAGAGGAACTTCAGGAAGATCAGCGCAATCACGCTTCCTCCGACGGAGATGATCCAAAACGGAAGATAGTAGCCATTTGCACTGCGCCTGTACCGTAGCGGGTGTGTAACCACGTAAACTACCGGGACGATCAGGAGCGCATATACAAGCGCCGGAGCGCCGGTGAGATAATAGCCCATGAACAGCAGAAGCGTGCAACCCGGCATCCAAAGCAGCGTCGGGAACCACAGTTTGCGCCGGATACCCGGAACCAGGAAGAGCACCGTGAACAACAGGCCCAGGATGCAGCCTCCCAGGAAAATCTTCCGAAGCACGGTAACCGTATTGATACCGACCCGTTTATCCTGGGTCTTGTCCAGCATTTTTCCATACACTTCTTCCTCCAGTTCTCCTCTGGTCACGGCATCGACCTGGGCGATACTCTTCGTCGGCACCCAGCCGAACTTCTCCTTCTTATCTCCGGAGTCCGAGCAGAAGAACCAGCTGACGAAGGACCAACGCCCATGGGTGGCGCGCAGCAGCACCTTGTCCCCTGCTTTGATGCCATAAGCCCGCACCTGGTCCTTTTTGTTCTCTTCAGGATGCATGTACATCGCCAAACCATCTTCGCGAACCTCGTACGTAGGGACGATTTCATCCGCAGCCTGCGTACCGCATGAGATCATCCGGTCCAGGGGGATCCAGCCCTTCCAATGGAGGATCATAGGGATGGATTCATCGATGTAGCCCCATTTCCCGCTCGCATCAATCTTCTTGACACCGATGGGAGAAGGGCCCGCATTGTCCGCTACGAAAGCGCAGGGGACATCCCCATCAGCCTGTTTATAGCTGCCGGGGCGGTTGATGCAGATGAGTTTGAGCACGACCGGAGCATCCTCAGAAGGAGACTCGCGGACTTCCACCTCGTCATAGGTGATATAGTAGCCTAAATAATTGTCATCACTGCCGCAAGAAACGGCCAGCAGACAAGATAACACCAGGAATAACAAAGTCTTTCTCATATCGTGGTAGTTTTAGTGTTTTCAAGCGGAATGAAGCCATACGCGCACGGCAGCGAAGCGGCGGGCGGCCAGGTCTTCGGTGGAAATCATGAAATTGAGCATGCCGCTGTCGAAGAAGCGCAGCCCCCAGCGGTCGTCTTCGTCCAGCTGCAGCAGGGAAATCAAGCCGGGCAGTTCACCGGTCACCTCCTCGAAGAAAGGCAACCCCAGCAAACGCGTATAGCTGTCCTCATCGCGCGAAACGCGCGAGAAATGGATCGCCTCAGCCGGCAGGACGGCGGGCGTGCCGTCGTCGTACAGCAGGGTGTGCTCATGCAGCGAATCCAGGTCGTCCGAATATAGCACCCGGAAATACGGGTACTCCCACTCCCCCATCCCCGGGCAGACGGCGTCCAGGTTGCCGAGGAAATAATCCAGCGAGGCGAAGAACCACAGCATGCCGGTATGCGGCAGCAGTCCTTCCGGGTCGAACGGCGCCAGCTCCTCGCAACGGATCTGGCAGATGAAGGTCAGCGG
>JAGCDF010000017.1 GCA_017651225.1 Bacteroidales bacterium | reverse complement strand
GTAGCAATCACCTAAGGCCACACCTTTTCGCAGATAGCGGAAGGCATCCTCTTCGTCTATGGTAAATCCAAGCGTTCCCATAAAGGAATGGAATCCCAGGTAATAGGCACACAAGCCTTCGCCCCGGCGAAGCCCCTGTTCAAAGCGATCCTGGAACTGTCTGGACACCAGGTTCTTAAATCTGGCATCTCCCGCCTGGAAGCGTTCCTCATCCAAATCGCCGTCCAAGATGAAACACCGGCCGCAGCCAGCCGCCATACCCTTCTCCATCCAGGAGCGGTATTCCTTGTCATCCTCCCGCTCCCGGGCCATCATAGCCAGCTCCGGATAACAGCGGAGGCTCCCATGCTCCACGCCGGCCAGATAGATTTCCCGCGCTTTCTCAGGCTTGTCCAGCACCGCATAGGCATCGCCGAGGACGGCGTACCATTCCGGCCAGACATCGGTCTCCATGGCAAGCCGTTTTTCCACCTCGTCCCGGACAACGTCCGGTTCTTTCGGAGCCAGGAGGTCACCGCCGATACGGTTCCGGGCGTAGCGGTACGCCGCGAGTTCACTTCCCCGGGCAAGTGCCTCATCGCGCCAGCGAGCCATCTCGTCCAGGTCAAGGCGGTCTTCACGCGTGTCGCCATAGGCGTACATCATGGACAGGGCGGAGAAGGCATCCGCGACGCCAGCCTCCGCCGCTTCACGGAACAGTTTTTCCGCCTGTGCGCAGGAGTCCTCTTCGGGCATAAGTAAGTAATGCCAGCGACCTAGCGCAAAGCGGGCAGCGGGCGCATCGGACGCTTCCAGCGCCCGGATATCGCTGCCGCGCAGCCTGGCCGCTTGATCCCGAGTATAGAACTGTCGGTAGAAAGCCGGCGTATCCTCCACGACAATGGCACTCTCCAGGAACAGATTGAGCTCGAACTCCGTATAATCCCGACCGTTCTTGTCAAGGGGCAGGTCCGGATGCTCCATACTGATGGAATACAGCTTGGTTCCATAGCTCAGCACCAAACCGTCCTCCGACACGGAATCAACACGGATCCCTCCGAAAAGACCGCCCGGATCCCCGTAGGACAGGACTCTTCCGGCACACAGGTCAGATTTCGAAAAAGCAGTCCGCTCGCAATACCAGGTGCTGTTGCCGGGATCGCAGGGATGATAATCCACGTCAATAATCAATCGTGTCCATTGTCGCATTTATTCCGGAGTTTGTGCCTTTCCTTACAAATATAATAAAAATCGGCATGGATACACCTCCGATTCAAAATTTACCGGTAAAACCCGAGCGAGAATTGTTAAAAATATTTATTATTTTTGTCCGAGTTGAACGAAATCCCTTTCGATATGAACTGCCTGAATCCCGAAATCAAGCTCGAAAAAGAGCTTGCCGCACAGATCTATGACGCCCTGCAGGGCGACGTCGTAAAATACATCCTCAAACATGCCGACGAGACCACGGAAGATGAGTACTGGCGCAGCCGGATGGAAGGTCACTGCATGAAAGCCGACCAGAACCTGCTGGGCAATTTCTACCGCCTCTGCCATGAGGTCAAGGAACGCCTGGGTTTCAACGAACCGGTGGATTTCTACGTGACTGGGGATTCAACCATCAACGCCTTTTCCATCGCATCGGAAGACGCGGAGCACCCCCATATCGTAAACGTCAACTCCGAGCTCTTCAACCTTATGAGCGAAGATGAACTGAGATTCGTCATCGGGCACGAACTTGGGCATCTGATCAACCAGGACACCGCGCTCAAGCGCCTCATCTACTTCGTCTATCCGCCGCAGACCACCACGCCGCCCGTCACCCTGCAGTTCAAGATCCACCTGCACGACAACCTGGCCGAACTGGTCGCCGACCGCTACGGCTACCTCGCTTGCGGGAACCTCGACGCCTGTGTCACCTCCTTCTTCAAGATGGCGTCCGGCCTGGATCTCGCAAAGATGCAGGTCAGCATCGAAGATCTCCTCACGGACAACAGTAAGCATCTGGATTACTTCCTCAAGGGAGGCGGTCTGAGCCACTACGACCACCCCGTCAACCCCATCCGCGTCCAGGCCATCAACCTGTTTGCCAACGCCAGGAGCCAGGAAGCGTTGATCAAAGGCATGGACGAGCTGATCCAGATCCTGTTGAAGATCGGCAACGATCCGCTGGACGAACCCATGTCCATCTTCATCGCCACCGCCGGCATCATCGTCGCAAACATCGACGGCAAGGTGACGCAGGAGGAGTATGAGCAGATCATCCGGAACCTCTCCAGCAGCCATATCTTCCCCAAGGCCTTCCTCGACAGGGTCGTCCAGAACGATGTGGATAAATTGTTCGAGGCTTCAGTGAACAAGATTTTGGAGATCAACCCGGGCCTGAAGAACGCTCTGCTGCAATACATGATCAGCATCGTGCTTGCCGACAAGAACATCGCCGACGACGAAGTCAATTTCATTTACCATATCGGACGGCAACTGGGTCTGAGTCTCAAGGAGATTTCGGTCTCCTTCGGCGGCATGATCCAGCAGAATTTCACGCCCAGCCTGGACGCAATATCATAGGGATTTCGCAGCGCTGCGGCCGGCGAGGGCGCCGGTAGCAAACGCAAGCTGGAGGTTGTAGCCGCCGGTGTCGGCGTCGATGTCGAGCACTTCGCCGCAGAGGTAGAGGCCGGGGACGATGCGCGACTCCATCGTCTTGGCGACGAAGTCGTCCGTCGACACGCCGCCGGCGGTGACGACCGCGCGCTCGTAGCCGACGTAGCCGGCGATATCGAACTGCCAGGCTTTCAGCGCCTTGGCAATGCTGACCAGGTTCACCCACACCTTGGTGTCGGCTCTCCCCCGCCGCTCTACCGTGATGATTTCGGGGTGCATGGCGGTGAAGCCCGGGATGAGCTCGCGCGGCATCAGTTTGCCCAGCAGGATGCGGCAGCGCTCCTTTTCGCGCACGCCCCGCGAGCGCGGGTCTTTGGCGATTTCCTCCCAGAGGGCCTTGACACGCACGGTCAGTTCAGTCAGGTCCACGCCCGGCTTGAGGTCGAGCAGCAGGCTGACGCGCGAGCCGTTCACGAGGGCCTTGACGGCCTTGCGGCTGAGCTGGAAGCCGACGGGCCCTTCCAGGCCGCCGTCGGTGAAGTCGATGTCGCCGAATTCGCTGTCGACCTCCGTTCCTTCGATGCGCAGCGACAGCTGGATATTCTTGAGCTGCACCCCGCAGAGCGCCTGTCCCAGTTCGCTGAGCGGCGTGCTGCGGTCGATGTGCAAGTCTTTGTCTTCCTGGAATTTGTATCCTTTCGGGACGAGTGCCGTCAGCGACGGGAACGTCGGCACCAGCTGGTGCCCCAACTCCTGCGCCCAGCGCAGCCCGTCGCCGGTCGACCCCGTCGTCGGATAGCTCAATCCCCCCGTCGCCACGATCACCCGCTCGCACTTCCATTCCCTTCCATCTTTCAATTGAACGGAAAAACCTGGAGTAATGGTATCCACTTCAGCTTCGGTTTCAATTTTGACGCCGAGGGAGAGGCAGGCGTTGACGAGGGTGTCGACGACGTCGGAGGCGTGGTGCGAGGCCGGGAAGGCACGGTCGCCGCGCTCGACGACAGTCTCCAGGCCGAACGACTCGAACCAGTCCACGACCGCCTGCGACGGAAGATTATAAAAAGCGGATTTGACGAAATTGGCCTTCGAGCGGATGTGGCCGGAAAAGGCGTTCCAGTCCTTCACATTCGTGAAATTGCAACGCCCCTTGCCGGTGATCATCACCTTGCGGGCCGGCCGCGGCATCTTCTCCAGCACCGTCACCTGCGCCGCCTGCCCGGCGTCCACAAGCGCCCGGGCGGCATGATAAGCCGCCATCAGCCCCGAGGCTCCCCCACCGATTACGACAATTTCCGATTTCATCCCGATAGAATACAAAAAAGGGAAAGCTTAGCACATCGCACCGCTACAACCTCCTGCCCTTGCTGCCTTCCGGCCCTGGGGGAGTTCAGAGGGAGCTGGTCGTGTACGACTTTCCCGCTGCAAATATAGTAAAAAATCAAATGCTGTTGAAGATCAGCGGGAGAATATCGTCCACTTTCTCGAATTTCCAGACCTTGTCCGCCGAAATCATGATGATCGACATCGGCTTGCCGGACTTGGCCTGGTACTGCGCCATCACCTGCCGGCAGGCCCCGCAGGGCGTCGCCGGTTCCTTCCCCAGATGCCCGCGCATCCCGCCCGCCAGCGCGATACCGACCATATCCTCGTCGGGATAGCGCGTTGCGGCGGCGAACATCGCCGTCCGCTCGGCGCAAAGCCCGGATGGGAAAGCGGCGTTCTCCTGGTTGGCTCCGTGAACGATGGCCCCGTTGGACATCAGCACCGCCGCACCGACGTGGAAATTGGAATACGGCGCATAAACGCCTTGCATGGCCCGGATGGCCTCGGCGGCCAGTTCGCGGTCCGCCGTGCTCAGCTCATCGATGGAATCGTATTCTTCGTATGCGATGTGAATCTCCCGCTTGATCATAAGTCCGTGTGGTTTAATCATTCAAAGTTAGCAATTATCTTGAAAATTCGGTATTTTTGCCCTTGAAATGAAGATTTGCGTAGGACTTTCCGGAGGCGTGGACTCCAGCGTGGCGGCCTTGCTGCTCAAGCAGCAGGGCTACGACGTGTTCGCGATGTTCATGCAGAACTGGCACGACGTCGAGGGCACGCTCCACGGCGACTGCGAGTGGGAAGAGGACAAGTTCGTGGCCGAGATGGTGGCCCGCAAGATCGGTATCCCGTTCTATTTCATTGATTTGAGCAAGGAATACCGGCAGCGCGTGGTGGACTATCTCTTCGACGAATACGCCCACGGGCGCACGCCCAACCCCGACGTCCTGTGCAACCGCGAGATCAAGTTCGACGCCTTCCTGCAGGCGGCGGAGCACCTGGGCGCGGACTGCGTGGCCACGGGCCACTACTGCCGCAAGGAAACGCTACCTGACGGGACCTGCCGCATCCTCGAAGGGACCGACCCCAACAAGGATCAGAGCTATTTCCTCTGCCAGCTCAACCAGGAGCAGCTCGCCAAGGCGATGTTCCCCATCGGGGACCTGCTCAAGCCGGAAGTGCGGCGTCTCGCCAAGGAGGCGGACCTGCCGTCGGCGGAGAAGAAGGATTCGCAGGGCATCTGCTTCGTGGGCAAGGTGGACCTGCCCGTCTTCCTGCAGCAGAAGCTCAAGAGCGTCGAGGGCGACGTGGTCGAGGTCTTCGCGCCCTACTACGCAGATTCGGCGAAATACGCCCGCGACCGGGAGCTGCTCGCCAAGGGTACGGACCTGACGGACAGCGAATTGATGGAGCTGTCCACGGCGATTGACTACAGCGACATCCGTTTCGAGACGGAGACCTACCGCTCCGGCAAGCACCATATCAAGAAGACGCGCGACAAGGCGAACCCCTGGGCGAAGCGCATCGGCCGCCACGAGGGCGCGCAGTTCTACACCATCGGCCAGCGCAAGGGCCTGGGCATCGGCGGCCACGCCAGCCCCGTCTTCGTGCTCGCGACCGACATCGACCGCAACATCATCTACGTGGGCGAAGGGGAAAATCACCCCGGCCTGCTGCGCAGCTGCCTGCGCATCGCCCCGGACGAGATCCACTGGATCCGCCCGGCGGAGGCGATGCGGCCCGGCGAACAGCGCCGCCACCGCGTGCGCATCCGCTACCGCCAGCCCCTGCAGGATGCCACCCTGCTGATGCGGGAGAACGGCCTCTTCATCCTTTTCGACCAGCCGCAGCGCAGCATCACGCCCGGCCAGTTTGCCGTCTGGTACGCCCCGGACGGCGAAATGCTCGGCAGCGGCGTCATCCTGTAACCTTTCTGAGAAATGTCCATCCTGACCCGCAAATATCCTTTCCTGCTGCACGGCCACTGGGCGAAAGACTGCCTGATCTACAGCCTCATCGTCGTGGGAATCCTGTACTTCCTGCAGCCCTTCGGCTTCAACGGCTTCGGCGGCAACAAGTTGCTGACCGCGCTGATCTTCGGCGCCGTGACCTTCTGCTGCTGCGCGCTCTATGGGCAGTTGATCTTCCACCCCCTGCAGCGCAGGGCCCGGGTCTGGCGCATCTGGCACCAGGCGCTGGGCGTGCTCGGAATGGTGCTCTTCATCGGCATCTGCAACTATTTCACGTTCTCACTGCTCTTCAAGCTCCCGCTCAAATGGGAATACTTCTGGATGTTCCTGTGCTGGACGCTCATCATCGGCGTGGTGGTTACGGTCTGTTCCACGTCTATCGACTACTTCCGCTTCCTGCGCGGACGGCTGGACGCCCTGCTGGACAAGACCACCCAGGAGCAGGAGGACATCACCGTCTGCATCCACGACACCCGCGTGCGCGGAAATGACGTCTCCCTGCCGATCAACGACCTGCTCTACATCGAGGCGCAGAAGAACAACGTGGCCGTCTGCTACGTCCAGGACGGAAAACTGGTGCGGGAAGAGATCCAGTCCACCCTCTCCGGCGTGCTCGAAGACCTCGCGGAGTACCGGAATATCTTCCAGTGCCACCGCTCCTTCGTGGTGAACCTGAACAACATCAGCTCTGCGAAGGGCAACTCCAACGGCTACACCCTGGAGCTGGGCGGCGGGCTCGCGACGGTCCCCGTGTCGCGCTCTTTCGTGCCGAAACTCAAGTCCTTCATCGCCTAGCGATTCGTCCGTAATTCTCTCCGTTCGTCCGGGCCCCTAGTTGTCGGTCCGCGATTCTGGATGTCTGTCCGGGATATTTGGAAGGCCGTTTTTTCGTGTTCACCTTTGCGACATGAAAAAGTTGCTGACCCTCCTTTTCGCGGCGCTTGCCGCCTCCCTTTCCGCCCACGGCCAGACCCGGATCGACGGCGTCGTGACCGACGACCGCGGCCCGCTCGTCGGCGTCAACGTCTTCGTCGTCGGCACCATCGACGGTGCCGTCACGGACACGCTCGGGCGCTTCTCCTTCACCACCGCCCGCACGGGTGAGCTGACCCTGCGCGCCGTGCTCCTGGGCTACGAGGAGCAGACGCTCGCCGCCGACGCCGCCCGGCTACGCGGCCTGCAGATCCGCCTGCGCGAGCAGGCCGCCTCCATCGACGAAGTCGTGGTGACGGCCAGCACCTACAGCATGGGCAAGAGCTCCCAGATCAAGACGCTGGACGCGCTGGACGTCGTGCTGTCCGGCAATTCCTGCGGGGATCTCGTGGCCGCCCTGCAGGTCCTGCCCGGCACCCAGAAGGTGGGCGAAAACGGCCGCCTGTACGTGCGGGGCGGCGACAGCGAGGAGTGCCAGACCTTCATCAACGGCATGCACGTGCTCGTCCCGTACGGCACGAATGCGGAAGGCCAGGCGCAGCGCGGCCGCTTCTCGCCCTTCCTCTTCAAGGGGATGAGCTTCTCCCTGGGCGGCTACGGCGGCGAATACGGCCAGGCACTCTCGGCCGTGCTGCCGATGGAGACGACCGACGTGGCCGCCAGCGACAAGTTCGGTGTCAGCGCCTCGCTGCTGGACTGGAGCGTCGGCGGCACGAAGGCGTTCCGCCGCAGCAGCCTGTCCTTCAACGCGAACTACACCGACCTGGGCCTGCACACCGCCATCTTCCCGGACCGCTACGACTGGACACGCCCGTACCGGAAACTCTCCGGCGAGGCGCAGTTCAAGCACGAATGGGACAACGGGAGCACCCTGAAATCCTATGTCGGCTACGACCGCACCACGCTGGGCCTCCGGACCGAGGGCCGGGAGCTGTCGCTCCTCGAGCACAACGTCTACGCCAATGCGACGCTGCAGACTACGCTCGGTCGGGGCTACCGCTTCTTCGCGGGCGTCGCCAATTCGACGGTCTTCAGCGACATAGCCGACGCGCTCGTGCGCGGGGACCATTATCACAATTTCCGCAACGAAGTGCACCTCAAGGCCGAACTCCGCAAGAGTTTCTCGGCGGCGTTCAAGCTCTCGGCGGGCGTCGAAGACTATATCCGCAACAGCCGGACGCAGTACGACGGCACGGGCTACGCGCTCAACTACAACCTGCTGGGCGGCCACGTGGACGCGCAGATTCGCATCGTCCGGACGCTCTTCCTCAACCTCTCGGCGCGCGCCGAGAAGGCGAGCTACAGCCGCGCCTGGTTGCTGATGCCGCGCGTGACGCTGAGCTTCGTGCCCGGCAAACGCTTCCAGTCCTCCGTCATGTGGGGCCGCTACAGCCAGAGCCCGGAGGATGATTACCTCGCGCGGGGGCTCGGCCGCCTGGGCCAGAGCACGGCCGATCACGCCATCCTCAGCCTCCAGTACGCCACGGACCGGACCCTGGTGCGCCTCGAGGCGTATGACAAGCGCTACCGCGGCCTGCCGCTGCTGCGGGCGGACGTCTGCACGCCGGACGGCTACGGCTACAGCCGCGGCGTCGACCTCTTCGTCGAGGACGCCTCGCTGATCCGCAACCTGACGCTCACGGCCGCCTATTCCTTCAACGACGCGCAGCGCCTCTACCTGGACTACGACACGCCGCGCACGCCTTCGTTCGCCTCCCGCCACAATTTCCGCGTGAGCGCGAAATACGGCCTCGGCAAGGTCATCGTCGGGCTCGCCGACTCCTTCGCCAGCGGGCGCGAATACGAGGCCGGCACGACGCCGTGCTACAACAGCCTCGACGCCAATCTCACCTGGCTGGCGCACCCGAAGGTCATCATGTACGCCTCGCTGAGCAACCTGCTGGGCCGCACGAACGTGTACCGCATCAACCCCGACGGCTCGCCGGTGGCCGAAAGCCGGGACCGTTTCTTCTATATCGGAATATTTGTTTCACTTAAAAACAGCAAAGCATATGACATCGCTAATTTCTAAGAAAGGCATTCTTGCCACCGTCCTCTTCCTGATGATTTCCCTTTTCTCCGCGCCCGCGCAGGACATGCGCGCGCTGCTGGGCCAGTCCCTCTCGCGGCTGCAGGAGCCCACGCCGGAGGCCTTCCTGACCTGCATCGCGGAGCTGAAGCGCATCGACGCCATGTTCCCCGACCAGACCGCGCCTAAATACCAGCTGGCGCTGCAGAGCCTGAATTTCGCCGTGATGAATCCGCAGGCGGAGCAGACGGAGGGCCTGCTGGCCGAGGCCGAGCAGACGATCGCCGCCCTGGCGGAGATGCCGGCGGCGGATCTGTCGGACGTCTGCACCCTGCGGGGCTTCCTCTACATGGACCGCATCGTGCAGGACCCGGCCCGGAACGGCCAGCGCTACTACCTGGACGTGATTCAGAACTTCGAGAAGGCCCTGAAAGCCAATCCCGACAACGCGCTCGCGAAGCAGCTGCAGGAGAAATTCAACGAAGGCATGGCCCAGGCCATGCGCTAGAACTGCACCGCCTTGTGGAGGGTTTCCGCGAGCAGGCGCGCGCCCTCGCGCTGGGGATGGACGCCGTCCCGGCAGAGGCGCGCGCTGTCGAAGAGGTCATAGAGGTCGACAAGCTGCAGGTGCAACTGGGCGGCGATGTCCCGGATGGTGGGACGGATCCCTTCTTCCAGCACGTCCGGATTGAGAATCGTAACGGGAATCAGCTTGAAGATGCGGATAGGCGCGATGAGCACCACCCGCGGGTGCGAAGGCAACGAGAGATAGGACTGCACCAACCGGAGATAGTCCTCCCGGAAGATGCCGGGATTCCAGTTCCAGGGCTTGGTGTCGTTGGTCCCAAGCATCAGCAGGACGATGTCCGGCTCCCAGGCCAGGCTGTCCCGGTAGGCTTTCTTACTTGCATAAGGCGTCTCCGCATCGAAGCGGGCCGCGGCGTCGTTGTGGCCGAAATTGCGGACCTCGAAACTCTCGCCCAGCAGCTGCTGCAGCACGGCGGGATAGCTGTACTTCGCGCGGTTCACGATGGTGAAACCCCAGGTGATGCTGTCTCCGACGCAGGCTACCTTCTTCATGCCTCGCCGGGTTTGAGCGACCGGGCCACGGCCTCGGCCACGTTGATGCCGTCCAGCGCGCTGGACACGATGCCGCCCGCGTAGCCGGCGCCTTCCCCGCAAGGGAAGACCCCCGGCAGCGAGACATACTCGAGCGTCTCGGGGTCGCGCGGGATGCGGACCGGCGAGGAGGTGCGGGACTCGACGCCGAGCAGGAGCGCGGCGTTCGTATAGTAGTTGCGCATTTTCACGCGCGGGAAGGCTTTCTGGAGGCGCTGCGCCACGTGCGGCGGCAGGATTTCGTGCAGCGGGGCGCTCACCACGCCGGGGTGGTAGCTGGTCGGCGGCATGGTCTTGGAGACCTTGCCGAGGCAGAAATCCTCCATCCGCTGGGCCGGGGCGGCCATCGGATTCTCCGCGCCCAGCGCCTGGGCGGCGTCGTACATCTTGCGCTCGACCGCGTGCTGGAAATCCATCAGCTTGAAGGGGCCCTCGCCGGGGACGTCCTCCGGTTCGATCTGGACGACGACGCCGGCGTTGGCGAATTTGCCGCTGCGGCCGGAGTTGGACATGCCGTTCAACACGACGGTCTGCTCTTCCGTGGAGGAAGGCACGAGGACGCCGCCGGGGCACATGCAGAAAGAGAAGACGCCGCGGCCGTCGACCTGCTCGACGAAGGAATACTCCGCCGCCGGCACGCCCGGTTTCCACTGGCCGTGGTACTGACACCAGTTGATCTTCTCCTGCGGATGCTCCACGCGCACGCCCATCGCGAAGCCTTTCGCCTCGAGTGCGCCGCCCATGCCGGCCAGCATCTCGTACACGTCGCGCGCGGAATGGCCCGTGGCGAGGATGATGCGCGAAGCGCGGTACTCCTGCCCGTCGGCCGTCTTAACGACGTGATCCTGAATGGATGTAACCTTTGCGTTAAAATGATACTCCCCGCCGTGTTCGACGATAAAGTTGCGGATATTCTCCACCACGACGGGCAGTTTGTCGGAACCGATGTGCGGGTGCGCGTCGATGAGGATGTCCTTCGAAGCGCCGAACTTCACCAGCTGGTGCAGGACCTCGCGGAGGTCCCCCCGCTTGGACGAACGGGTATAGAGTTTTCCGTCGGAGAAGGCGCCCGCGCCCCCTTCGCCGTAGCAGTAATTCGAGTCGGGATCGACGATGCCGTCGCGCGAGAGTTTCGCCATGTCGAACTTGCGCGCGTGGACGTCCTTGCCGCGCTCCAGTACCACGGGCCGGAGCCCGAGCGTCAGGAGCTTGAGCGCCGCGAACATGCCGGCCGGGCCGGCGCCCACGACGATGACCGGCTCGGCGCCGTGGACGTCGAGGTACTCCGGCAGCGTGTAGGGCACGTACTCCTCGCCGGGCCCGTACGCCTCGTACTGGTAGCGCCAGACCGGCTCCTTGCGCGCATCGACGGAGCGCTTCTTCAGCACCCACTTCATGCCGCCGGCCTTGGCCTCGATCTCCTTGAGGCGCGGCTCCCGCGTGAGCGGGCAGACTACTTCAAACTCCTTCATAATCAACTAGAAATCAGACATCCGGGACACGGGGGCCACATCCAGCGGCGTGCGCTCCCCGGCCAGGTAATGGTAGTATCCGGCGATGGCGATCATCGCCGCGTTGTCGGTCGTGAACTTGAATTCCGGCAGGTAGGTGTTCCAGCCGCGCTTGCGGCCCTCGGCCTCGATCCGGGCGCGCAGTCCGCTGTTGGCCGACACGCCGCCGCCGATGGTCACCTCCTTGATGCCGGTCTGCTTCGCGGCCTTGATCAGCTTGTCGAGCAGGATGTCGATCAGCGTCTTCTGGAAAGACGCGCACAGGTCCTCCTTGTTCTTCTCCAGGAAATCCGGATCCTTCGCCATCTCGTCGCGGACGAAATAGAGCAGCGAGGTCTTCACGCCGCTGAAGCTGTAGTCCAGCCCCTCGATGTGGGGCTTGGTGAACTTGAAGCGGGTCGGATCGCCCTCCTTGGCGAGCCGGTCGATGATGGGGCCGCCGGGATAGCCCAGGCCCAGCATCTTGGAGCATTTGTCGAAGGCCTCCCCCACCGCGTCGTCGATGGTCTGGCCCAGGATCTCGAAATGCAGCGGGTCGTCCACGCGGACGATCTGCGAATTGCCGCCGCTGACCAGCAGGCAGAGATACGGGAACGCGGGCTCCCGCACGGGCTTGTCCGGCTGGCGGATGAAATCGGCCAGCAGGTGGCCCTGCAGATGGTTCACCATCACGATCGGAATGTCCAGCGCCAGGCCCATCGCCTTGGCGAAGGAAGTGCCCACCAGCAGAGAGCCCAGCAGGCCCGGACCGCGCGTGAACGCGATTGCGGTCAGGTCCGAGGCCTTCACGCCCGCCCGGGCGAGCGCCTCGCTCACCACCGGGACGATGTTCTGTTCATGTGCGCGCGACGCCAGCTCCGGGACCACCCCGCCGAAGGCGCGGTGGACGTCCTGGCTGGCGATGACATTCGAGAGGAGCCATCCGTCGCGGATGACGGCCGCCGAAGTGTCGTCGCAGGAAGATTCTATGCCGAGAATGATGTCTGCCATCTGAGTACAATTATTCGGCAAAGATAGCAATTATTTCCGCAGGCGCGCATATATGGAATTACGCGGAGATTTTCTTATATTTGTAGATTACAAAAGGCATGTACAGGAAAAAGGGATATATCATCGCGCGCATTGTCGGCTTGCTGGCAGTGTTGCTGATGGCGTTTCTCGTTGCTATTCAGACGCCTTTGGTCCAGACGCGCCTGTCCAAGGTGGGGCTCAACCAGCTCGTGGCCATCATGGACGGCCGCGTGCAGTACGACGAGCTCAAGGTCATGACCTCCGGCGTGATCGTCATCCGCAACCTCAAGCTGATCGACACGCATCCCTACACGGAGGACGTCAACGGCCGCGGGTGGGCCCCGGCCGACACCGTCGCCCACATCGACAAACTGACGGCCACCTTCAGCCTGACGGGCCTGTTCCGCAAGGAGGGTCTCCACATGGGCCGCGTGACCATCGAGGGCGGCAGCTTCCACATGGTCAGCGAGCCCGGCGAGGAATACCACGACAACCTTTCCCGCATCTTCCACCTGCAAGCCTCCGACGCCCCGCCGTCCCGGGACAAGCTGTTTGATATCAAGAAACTGCGTATCAAGGACTTCCGCTTCCGGATGAACAGCTTCCTGCCCGACCACGGCACCTACAAGGGCTTCGGCGTCAACTTCGACGACCTGGACATCACCCTGGATCTCACGGCCTACAAATTCGCCATCGCCGACGCCAAGATACGCGGCGACATCGAGCACCTTTCCGCCCGGGAGAAGTCCGGCTACGTGATCCAGCATCTCACTTCCAGCTGCGAGTTCGGTTTCGTGGACGGCGCCGTGTTCGAAGACTTTGTCCTCCGCGATGCCTGGTCGGACATCCACCTCCGCGCCCTGGCCCTGCAATACGAGTCGACGAAAGATCTCGGCGATTTCGTCAACGTGGTGCCCCTCGAAGGCGACCTGCAGCGCTCGCGCGTCGCCCTGCAGACCCTCGCCTACTTCTCCGGCACATTCATCGACAGTCCGACGGTGATGGAGATCCGACGCGGCCACGTGGAGGGCCCCGTGCGCGACCTGACCGTCGAGCGCCTGATCTTCAACGAAACCTATTCGGGCGTCTCCGCCACCGCGAACGCCCACATCATCGGCCTGCCTGACATCCAGGAGGCCACGCTGGACGCCCAGCTCCAGGACCTGACGGGCACGACGACCGCCTTCTCGCGTTTCCTCGGCGGCCTCACCCCCGACAAGCCCGCCCCGGATTTCAGCCAGATCGCCCACAACGTCCCGCTGACCCTCCAGGTCGAGGCGACGGGTCCGTTCAACGACCTGGACCTCGATATCGAGACGCAGAGCCCCTCCGGCTCGTTCAACCTCACGGGCTCGATCCGCAACGCGGTGGATCCGGTCCGCCCGATCGAACTCGCGCTGAACCTGGCCACCCACGAACTCGACCTCGGCGACATCCTGGGCGTCGACATCCTGGGCACGGCCACCCTGCACACCCGCGTCCACGCCGTTCTCGCCGATGGCGGCGGCCTGCCGGACGCCACCCTGGACTCCCTCATCATCGACCGTATCCATGCCCTCGGGCATGATATCCACAATATCCGGCTCACCGGCTCGCTGCAGGACGGCACCGCCGCCGGACGCATCCAAAGCAGCGATCCCCTGCTCCGCCTCGACCTGACCGGCCTGGCGGACCTGACGCCGAAGAACGGCCGCGCCCGCTACCGTGTGGACGGGCAGATCGCGGACGCCAACCTCGCCGCCCTCGGCTTCGACGCCGGCGGCAAGCTGTCCCGCGCCGCCACCAACCTGCACGCGGACCTGGTCCGCCTTGGCGAGCGCTTCGACGGCAGCGTCCGGCTGGAAGGCGTCCGCCTGACCGACAAGGAAGGCGCGCACCAGCTCGGCGACATCCAGGTCAACGCCCGCACGGACGGGTCCTGGCAGGAAATCGACTTCAACGCGCCCTTCCTGGAAGCGCGCTTCCAGGGCGACCGTCCGGTCACGCAATTCGCCCGCGACCTGCAGGAGATCACCGTGCGCCGCGACCTCACCGCCCTCTTCACCAACGAGTTTGAGCAGCAGGGCTGCGGCAACTACAACCTGGACGCCATCTTCCACGACACGCGCGAAATCCTGGCGGTCTTCGCGCCCGGCGCGTACATCGCCGACAACACCGACTTCTCCCTCACCACGACGGACGAGGGCCGGCTCAACGGCCGCGTCAGTTCAGACCGCATCGCCTTCGGCAAGAATTACCTCCGGAACGTCGACCTGCTCTTTGACAACCGGAACGGGGCGCTCCTCGCGAACGTCATCAGCTCCGAACTGCGCGCCGGCACCCTCGCGGTGCTCAACCCCGCCATCACGCTCGGGGCGGACGACAACCTCCTGTCCCTGGGGGTACATTACGACGATTTCTCCGGCACGGGCGGAGAGGCCACCGTCAACCTGGAAGGCCGGATGTTCCGGGACGAAGACGACGGCGAGCTGGTCATCCAGGCCCACCCGGTCGGTTCCTACATCATGGCGGGAGAGGAGACCTGGAGTTTCGCGCCCGCCGACATCATCAAGCACGGCCAGGACATCCGCCTGGACCATTTCCTGATCAGCAACGGAGCGCAGCAGCTGCTGGTGGACGGCGGCTTCTCGTCGCGCCGCAGCGATACGCTCTCCCTGCACATGGACCGCTTCGACCTGGCGCTCGTCAACCAGTTCCTGCCGGCGCAGTTCGGCCTCGAAGGCCTGATGAACGGCCAGGCCACCGTCACCTCCGGTCCGAACAAGGCCCTGGGCATGATCATGGACTTCCGGCTCGACACCCTGCGCCTTTCCGGCGTGGATGCGGGCAACATGACCCTTTCCAGCCAGTGGCAGAACGAAGGCAAGGAGCTCGGCATCAGCCTGGTGGACCACATCGACGGCCGGGACGCCCTGCGCGTCGGCGGCAGCTACTTCCTGCAGGAGAAGCGCCTGGATCTCCAGGCCGGCCTGGAGCGCTTCCCGCTGGCCGTGGCCTCGGTCTTCCTACCCGACGCCATCACGGAGCTGAACGGCGGCATCAGCGGCCACGTCAGCCTGACCGGCCCGATGGACGACCTCGTCCCCCACAGTGACGACCTGTACCTTGATGACGCCTACGCCCTCGTCGGGCTCACCGGCGTCGGTTATACCCTCAGCGGCCCGATCCGGGTGGACCAGAACGGCGCCACCCTGGAACACGTGGCCGTCCGGGACGACGACGGCGGCAGCATGACCGTCGACGGCGGCCTGCTCTACCAGCACCTGAAGGACTTCTCCGTCGACGCCCGCGTGGCGCTCAGCAACCTCAAGGTGCTGGATGCGCCGGAGCGGCCGGGCGTCTCCTACTACGGCTACCTGCGCGCCTCCGGCACGGCCAACGCCCGCGGCCCGCTGACGGCGCTCACCGTGGACGCCGACATCAGCACCTCCGGTGACGGCGAGGTGCACATCTCCCCGTCCGCCAGCGCCGGCTCCGCTTCAAGCAGCAGCCACCAGCTGCTGACCTTCACGGAGCCGCGACGCGAGCTCGACCCGTATGAGGAAATGCTGGCCAGCCTCAAGAAGAAGGAAGTCACCCCTGCGGACATCACCATCCGCGGACGCGTGAACATCCAGCCGGCCGTCCGCGCGCTCGTGGAAATCGACAAGGAAGCCGGCAACGTGGCGGCCGTCAGCGGCCAGGGCACGGTGACCCTCACCCTGCGCCCGTCCCGGGCCATTTTCGACCTTAACGGCGACTACAACATCAGCGAAGGAACCTACCAGTTCGTGCTCCCGGGCCTCCTGTCCAAGAACTTTACCGTCCAACGCGGCAGCTCCGTCAAGTTCAACGGCGACGTGATGAACACCGAGCTGGACATCAACGCGACCTACGGCCTGCGGGCCTCGCTCGACCCCATGCTGGGCACGGGCAACCTGTCGCGCCGTCCGGTCGACTGCGTCATCAACGTCGGCGACCGCCTGCGCGCGCCGAAGCTGAACCTTTCCATCGACGTGCCGGACCTGGATCCGACCACGCGCATGGCCGTCGAATCGGCCCTGAGCACGAGCGACAAGGTCCAGAAGCAGTTCGTGTCCCTGCTGCTGCTCGGCACCTTCCTGCCCGACGAGAATTCCGGCGTCTTCAACCAGACCGCCCTGCTGTACTCCAACGTGATGGAGATCATGTCCGGCCAGCTGAACAACATCCTCCAGCGCTTCAAGATCCCCGTCGACGTGGGATTCGGCTACCAGGAGATGCGTACCGGCGAGAACCTCTTCGACGTCTCGGTGTCCACCGAGCTCTTCGACAGCCGCGTCATCCTGAGCGGCAACTTCGGTAACCGTCAGTATTCGACCGGTAGCGCCGGCGGCGACTTCTCCGGCGACGTCGACCTGCAGGTCCGGCTCGACGAGGAGGGCAAGTTCCGCCTCACCGTCTTCTCCCACTCCGCCGACGAGTTCACGAGCTACCTCGACTTCTCGCAGCGAAACGGCATCGGCGTCAGCTTCCAGAAAGAATACAAGTCCTTCGCGGACTTCACCCGCAGCCTGTTCATCCCCAGGAAGAAACGCGCGCAACTCGACGAGCTGGAAGCGGAGAAGTTCGCCGAACAAGTCATTATCAATATCGAAGATGAATCCGGGGAAACTGTACCTGATTCCGACACCGCTCGGTGACACGGAACCGGCCGCATGCCTGCCGCAGAGCGTCCTGGAGACGGCCTGCGGCCTGCATTGTTTCGTCGTCGAGGAGCTTCGCACCGCGCGCCGCTTCCTTTCCCGCTACGGCCTGCGCGGCCACATCGACGAGCTGGATCTGCACGAACTCAACGAGCACACCACCCCGGCTGAAGTGGAGGCCCTGCTGCCCCTCTTCGACGGGCAGGACGTCGGCCTGATGTCCGAAGCCGGCCTGCCGGCCGTGGCCGACCCCGGCGCCGCGCTCGTGGCCCTGTGCCACCGCCACGGCATCGAGGTGGTTCCCCTGGTGGGTCCCTCCTCGCTGATGCTCGCCCTGATGGCCTCCGGCCTGAACGGCCAGTCCTTCGCCTTCCGCGGCTACATCCCCGCCAAGACCGACGAGCGCCGCGCGGCGCTCAAGGAGCTGGAGAAGCAGTCCCGCACCCTGAACCAGAGCCAGATTCTCATCGAGACGCCCTACCGCAACGACGCCCTGCTCGCCGACATGCTGCAGATCCTCTCCCCCGCCACGCAGCTCTGCATAGCTGCGGACATCACCCTTCCGACGCAGTTCATCCAGACAAAAACGGTCGCCCAGTGGCGCAAATACTGTCATCCTGAGCATAGCGAAGGATCTCCTATCGGCAAGCGCCCCTGCGTCTTCATCCTCCTCGCCTAAGCCATGAAAATCGCGCTGCTGACCCTGGGCTGCAAGCTCAATTTCGCCGAGACGGCGACCTACGAACGCGGCTTCCTCGCCGCGGGGCTGGAAGTCGTGCCCTGGGGCCAGGCGGCGGACGTGTGCCTGATCAATACCTGTTCCGTCACCGCCACGGCGGACAGCAAGTCCCGCAACCTGGTGCGCAAGATGCACCGCCTCCACCCGGAGGCGCGCATCGTCGTGACGGGCTGCAGCGCCGAGCTGCGCCGCGCAGAGATCGAGCGCATCGAAGGCGTCTCGCGCGTCTTCGGCGCGAAGGAGAAAGGCCTGGTCGTCGCCGAGACGCTGGCGCTCCTGGGCATCAATGCCCCCGCCGCGCCGCAGGCGGCGTCGACCGTATTTTCCGCATTTTCCGCGGCTGAAAGCCGCACCCGTGCGTTCTTGAAGGTGCAGGACGGGTGCAATAATTTTTGCAAATACTGCACGGTCCCCTACGCCCGGGGGGAAAGCCGCAACCTGCCCATCGCCGAGTGCGTGCGCAACGCGGAGAAGATCGCCGCCGAAGGCGTGCGTGAAATCGTGCTCACGGGCGTGAATACGGGCGATTTCGGCCGGACGACCGGCGAATCGTTCCTCGACCTGCTGAAGGCCCTGAACGGGGTCGAAGGCATCGAGCGCTACCGCATCTCGAGCATCGAGCCCAACCTCCTGACGGAGGAGATCGTGGACTGGATTGCCTCCGGGACCAAGTTCCAGCCGCATTTCCACATCCCCCTGCAGACCGGCTCCGACGCGCTGCTGGAACGCATGGGGCGCCACTACGACACGGCCTTCTTCGCGGAGCGGCTCGAGATGATACGCCGCAAGATGGAGCGGCCGGGCGCGCCGAAGGTCTTCTTCGGCATCGACGTGATGGTCGGCCTGCCCGGCGAGACGCAGGAGCTCTTCAAGGAGACCTTCAACTTCATCGAGCGCGTCCACCCAGCCTTTATCCACGTCTTCCCCTACTCCCGCCGTCCCGGCACGCCCGCCGCGGCCATGCCCGGCCAGGTGGACGAGGCCACCAAGAAGCACCGCGTGGCCGTGCTGGAGGAGCTCTGCCGCAAGCTGCACGCGGATTTCCGCGCGCAGAACCGCGGCGTGCGCGAGCGCGTGCTCTGGGAGTCCACCGTCCACGACGGGATGATGGAAGGTTATACCGGCAACTACATCCGCCTCTCGCGGCCCTACGACCCGGCGCTCGTCGGCACGCTGGCGGACATTGTAATAGATTGATTATGGAGCAGAAAGCAAAACTGACCTTTCTCGGCACAGGCACTTCCGCGGGCGTCCCGATGATCGCCTGCGACTGCGAGGTGTGCCGCTCGGCCGACCCGCGCGACAAGCGCCTGCGCGCCTCGGCCCTGGTCGAGTACGGCGGCCTGACGATCCTGGTGGACGCCGGCCCGGATTTCCGCGCCCAGATGCTGCGCGAGAATGTGCATCACCTGGATGCCATCCTCTTGACACACAACCACAAAGACCATACGGGCGGGCTCGACGATATCCGCGCGTTCAACCTCGCGGAGCGCCACCCCGTCAACATCTGGTGCGAGCCCTACGTGGAGAACACGCTCCGCCGCGAGTACGGCTACGCCTTCGCGGAGGAGAAGTACCCCGGAGCGCCGGAATGGCACGTCCACCACATCGACCCCACGAAGCCCTTCACGGTGCATTCCAACGCCAACGAGGAGATCCTGGAGTGGGAGCGCGGCTTCGGCTACCATCACCTGCCGCCGCACCCCGCCCCCGACGCCACTGTCGAGGTCGTGCCGATCCACGGCTGGCACCACCTCGAGAAGAAGCTCTCCGTACTGGGCTACCGCTTCGGCAACATCGCCTACCTGACCGACATCAAGATGCTGGACAGCGACGCGGAGCTGGAGAAGCTGCGCGGCGTGGAGTATGTCACCCTCGGCTGCGTCAAGATCGACCCGCACCATTCCCACCCTTCCCTGCAGGAATGCCTGGATTTCTTCGAGAAAGTGGGCGCACGCGAGTCCTACATCACCCACCTGTCCCACCTGCTGCCCCGGCACGAGGCCTTCGCGGCCATGCTGCCGCCGCATGTCCATCCGGCCTACGACGGGCTGGTTATTGAATAGTACGCCATGAAGCTTTCAGAACTCGGCGAATTCGGCCTGATCGAGCGCATCCAGACGCGTTTCCGCGCCCCCGACGGGGTGACGGGCATCGGCGACGACTGCGCCGTCCTCCCCCAAAGCACCGGGCGCGACACCCTCGTCAGCAGCGACATGCTCATCGAAGGCACGCATTTCCTGCGCAAGGACATCCCACCCTATGACCTCGGCTGGAAGTCCGCCGCCGTCAACCTCAGCGACATCGCCGCGATGGGCGGCAAGCCCACGGGCACCTTCCTTTCCCTTGCCCTCCCCGCCGACCTGGACACCGAGTGGATCGACGCTTTCATGCACGGCTATGCCGACATTTCTGAGCGCTTTGGAACGCCCCTGCTCGGCGGCGACACCACCGCCTCGCCGGACCGGATCTGCATCAATGTGACCGTTCTCGGCGAATGCCCTTACGCGCGCGCCCGGCTGCGCAGCAACGCCCAGAAGGGCGATGTCATCTGCGTGACCGGTTCGCTGGGCGATTCCGCCGCCGGCCTGAAGGCCATCCTGAAAGGGGTGGAGCGCGACGTGGAGGTGCAGCGCCTGATCGACCGGCACTACCGCCCTGTCCCGCGTGTGCCGGAGGGCGAGGAGCTTCGCCTCAACCTGGGCGTGCACGCCATGATGGACCTCTCCGACGGCCTCGGTTCTGATCTGCAGCATATTCTCGATGCATCGGGGATGGATGCCGAAATTGACGTCTCTGCGATCCCTCTCTCCCTCGCGCTGAAGCACTGCTGCCAGCGCTTCGGCTGGGATCCCCTCGCCCTCGCCGTCTCCGGCGGCGAGGACTACGAGCTCCTCTTCACCTGCACCCCGCAGGCCGAGGCGCTCCTCACCGTCCCGCATTTCGTCATCGGCCGCGTCACCGACCGCGCCCACGGCCCCGCCCGCCTCACCTGGCGCGGCACCTCCTCCCCCCTCGCCCCCGGCTTCGATCATTTCAAGAAGGGAAAATAAGACAGGTGTCCACAAAAACGGCCACTGGTGCAATAAAAGTGGACACCTCCCCCCGAAAACCGCCGAAAAGGGCCCAAAACGCCGACAGGTGTCCAAAAATATCGCGTAGAATGGCGATTTCGTGGACACCTGTCAGATAGCAACACCCAGTGCTTTCGGCAGAGGCGGCAGCCGCTCCTCTCGCACGGCCCCCGCACACCCCCGACAGCACAGGCAAACGGGCGCAGGCTCCCGCGCGGACGGGAAACGGAATTCGCCGGCTGTGAGACCGGCGAATTATGTTTGGTATGAGATGCCCGAACAGGTCGGGGATGACGCTAGGGGAGGTCCCGATTGCCGGGTCCTACTCCACCGTCACAGACTTGGCGAGGTTGCGGGGCTGGTCGACGTCGCGGCCCTTGGCGATGGCGACGTGGTAGGCCAGCAGCTGGAGCGGGACGATGGAGAGGATGGGCTCGAAGCACTCCTCGGTGTCCGGGATCTCGAAGGACCAGTCGGACAGGGCCTTGACGTCGGTATCCCCTTCCGTGACCACGCTGATGATGCGGCCCTTGCGGGCCTTAACCTCTTGAATATTCGAAAGAATCTTCTCGTAATTGCCGCGACGCGGCGCGATCACGACCACCGGCATCTCCTCGTCGATCAGGGCGATCGGGCCGTGCTTCATCTCGGCGGCCGGGTAGCCCTCGGCGTGGATGTAGGAGATTTCCTTGAGCTTCAGCGCACCCTCCAGAGCCACCGGATAGTTGAAGCCGCGGCCCAGGTAGAGGAAATTGTGCGCATAGGAGAAGACCTTCGCCAGGTCGGCGATCTGCTCGTCATGCTCCAGGATCTTGGCGATCTTGTCAGGAATGACCTGCAGTTCCTTCACCAGGGCGGCACGGCGCTCGTCAGAGACGGTGCCGAGCTGCTCGGCGAGGCTCAGCGCGAGCAGGAAGAGCGTCGTCACCTGGGCGGTGAACGCCTTGGTGGAAGCGACGCCGATCTCCGGACCGATGTGCGTATAGCAGCCGGTGTCCGTGGCGCGGGCGATGGAAGAGCCCACCACGTTGCAGATGCCGAACAGGAAGGCGCCCGACTCGCGGGCCAGATTCACGGCGGCCAGCGTGTCGGCCGTCTCGCCGGACTGGGAGATGGCGATCACGACATCCGTCGGGAAGATGACCGGACGGCGATAGCGGAACTCGGACGCGTACTCGACCTCGACGGGCTTGCGCGTCAGCTCCTCGATCATGTATTTGCCGATCAGGCCGGCATGCCAGGAAGTACCGCAGGCGCAGATGACGAAACGCTGGGCGTTCAGCAGGCGCTCCCGGTTGTCGATGACACCGGAAAGCTTGACCTCGCCGAGCTCGGGATGCAGACGGCCCTGCATGGAGGCGCGCAGCGTGCGCGGCTGCTCGAAGATCTCCTTCAGCATGAAATGCGGGAAACCGCCCTTTTCGATCTCGCTCAGGCTCAGCTCCAGCTCCCGGACCTCGGGCGTCTGCTCGACGCTGCGCAGGTCCGTGATGCGGAGCTCCTCGCCGCGCCGGATGAAAGCGATCTGCTCCTCACCCAGGTAGACGACCTTGTTGGTGTACTCGATGATCGGAGAGGCGTCGGAACCGACGAAATACTCCCCTTCCCCCACGCCGATGATAAGCGGACTGCCCTTGCGGGCGGCGATCAGCTTGTCGGGCTGGGTCTTGTCCATGATGACGAGCGCGTAGGCGCCGACCACGTGGTTGAGCGCCATGGGCACGGCCTTGTCGAAGGACACCTTGCGCGAATCCATCATGTACTGGATGAGCTGGATGACCACCTCCGTGTCCGTCTGGGACTGGAAATGGTAGCCCTTGCGGGTGAGCTCCGTCTTCAGGGCCTGGTAGTTCTCGATGATACCGTTGTGGATCAGGGCGAGCTGATGATTCTCGGAATAATGGGGATGCGAATTGACGTCGCTCGGCTCTCCGTGCGTCGCCCAGCGGGTGTGGGCGATGCCCGTGCTGCCGGACACGTTCTTGTCGGCCGTCACGGCCTCCAGGTCCTTGACCTTGCCCTTGGTCTTGTAGACGACCAGGTCGCCGCCGTCGTTAATCAGCGCCACGCCGGCGCTGTCATATCCCCGGTACTCGAGCCGGGTCAGTCCCTTGATAAGAATCGGGTAGGCCTGCCGGCCGCCCACATATCCTACAATTCCACACATAACGTATCAATTATTGGTTTTTCAGTACTTTATCCACGTAGTTGATAAAAGCCTCATTGCAGAGGCGGACGCCGCCCGGCGTGGGGTAATGCCCGGTGAAATACCAGTCGCCGGGATGGTTCGGGCAGGCGCTGTGCAGGCCCTCGATGCTCTGGAAGACCAGCTCGACCGGCGTGCTCATACCTTCCGGGCGGAGCATCTCAACGATCTTGGCGTTGATCTCCTCCACAGTGAAGGGGGCATAGACATTCCGCACGTGGTTGTTGGACAGCGGATCCGTCTTGCAGGCCTGGTAGATGTCGGAAATCAGATGCTGCATGCCGCGCTCCTGCAGCAGGGCGATGGCGGCGCGGAAGGCGCAGAGCTCCTCCAGATGCGACATGTCGATGCCATAGTAGTCCGGGTAACGGATCTGCGGTGCACTCGAGACCATCACGATCTTCTTCGGGTGCAGGCGGTCAAGGATCTTGAAAATGCTCTCCCGCAGGGTTGTGCCGCGCACGATCGAGTCGTCAATCACGACCAGGTTGTCCACCCCCGGCTCCAGCGAGCCGTAGGTGATGTCATAGACGTGGGCGGCGAGGTCGTTGCGCTCGTCCCCTTCCGTGATGAAGGTGCGCAGCTTGATATCCTTGACCACCACCTTCTCGATACGCACGTCGTGGTCCAGCCGGCGCACGCCCTCCGTCATGCCGTAGAAGGCCACTTCGGCCGTGTTCGGAATGTAGGAGAAGACGGAATGCGCCACATCGCCGCCGATGGCTTTCAGGATGGCTGGGGTAAGCTGCTCGCCCAGGTGCTTGCGCTCCCGGTAGATGTCGCGGTCGGAGCCGCGGCTGAAATAAATCCGTTCGAAGGAGCAGGCGCTGTTCTCTTTCGGCTGCAGGATCTGCTCCAGCTGTATCTTGCCGTGCCTCGTCACAATCAGGGCCTGACCGGGACGGAGCTCGTGGATGTCGTCGGCCTGCAGGTCGAAGGTCGTCTGGATGACGGGGCGCTCACTGGCCACGACGACGATCTCCTCGTCCTGATACCAGAAGGCCGGGCGGATGCCCCAGGGGTCGCGCACGGAGAACATCTCGCCGCTTCCCGTCAGGCCGCACATGACGTAGCCGCCGTCAAAGTGCGGCATCGTCGAGCGCAGCACGTTCCCCATCTTCACGTGGTCGTCGATGAATTCCGTGATCTTGACGCCCTCCAGGCCCAGCTCCCGCGCGATGGCATACAGGCGCTCGACCTCGCGGTCGAGGCGGTGGCCCATCAGCTCCAGGGTGATATAGGAATCGCCCATGATGCGGGGAGACTGTCCCTGGGCAGTCAGGAAATCGAACACCTCGTCGATGTTGGTCATGTTGAAGTTGCCGCACAGGCAGAGGTTCTTCGCGCGCCAGTTGTTGCGGCGCAGGAAGGGATGCACGAACTGCAGCCCGCTCTTGCCCGTGGTCGAGTAGCGGAGATGACCCATATAGAGATGACCCAGGAAGGAGCCGTCAATGGCTTTGATCACTTCGGTGATCGCGTCCTTGCCCATCGCCCGCTCGCGGAACATATACTCCTCGCCCACCGGTGCGTCCAGGTTGACGCAACCCACGCCCGCGCCTTCCTGGCCGCGGTTGTGCTGCTTCTCCATAAGCAGGTACAGTTTGTTCAGCGCGTAATGTTCCGTGCCGTATTTCTGCTTGTAATAAGAGAGCGGTTTGAGGAGGCGGATCATCGCCACGCCGCATTCATGCTTCAACACTTCCATAATCGGTGCAAAAATACACTTTTTTCAGAAAATAATCCGTATTACAATGCGTGCTCGTGCACGCCGGCCACAGCACGGCCGCTCGGATCGTTCATTCCCTTGAAAGCGGCGTCCCATTCCAGCGCAATGGCGGTGGAGCAGGCCACGCTCGCCTCGCTCGGAACGGCCCGGGCTGCGCTCTCGCTCGGGAAGAGCTCCGCGAAGATGGAGCGGTAGTAATACTCCTCCTTGCACTGCGGCGGATGCACCGGGAAGCGCTCCGCGGCGTGCGCCATCTGCTCGTCGGTGACGGCCTCGGAAGTGATGCGCTTCAGCGTGTCGATCCAGGAATAGCCGACACCGTCGCTGAACTGCTCCTTCTGCCGCCAGGCGACCTCCTCCGGAAGCATGTCGGCGAAGGCGTCGCGCACGATCTTCTTCTCGATGGTGGCGCCGGGGCACATCTTCGCCTCGGGGTTCAGGCGCATCGCCACGTCCAGGAACTCCTTGTCCAGGAAGGGCACGCGGCCCTCCACGCCCCAGGCGGAAAGGCTCTTGTTGGCGCGCAGGCAGTCGTAAAGGTGCAGCTTGGAGAGCTTGCGGACCGTCTCCTCGTGGAAGGCTTTTGCGTCGGGAGCCTTGTGGAAATAGAGATAGCCGCCGAAGATCTCGTCCGCGCCCTCGCCGGAGAGCACCATCTTGATGCCCATCGACTTGATCACGCGTGCCAGCAGGTACATCGGCGTGGAGGCACGGATGGTCGTGACATCGTAGGTCTCCGTGAAATAGATCACGTCCCGCAGGGCGTCCAGGCCCTCCTGGATGGTGTAGTTAATCTCGTGATGGACGGTGCCGATATGTTCGGCCACGCGCCGCGCCTTCTCGAGATCCGGCGCGCCTTTCAGGCCCACGGCAAACGAATGCAGACGCGGCCACCAGGCCCGCGTCCGCAAATCATCTTCAATGCGCATCGCGCTGTACTGCTCGGCAATGGCCGAAATGACGGAAGAGTCCAGGCCGCCGGAGAGCAGCACCCCGTAGGGTACGTCCGACATCAACTGTCGCTTCACGGCATCCATCAGCGCCTCCCGCACGGCCAGGGTGGAGGCGGGGCCGTCCTTGACGGCCTCGTACTCCATCCAGTCGCGCGTGTACCAGCGCTTCATACCGGGCTCGAGGCTCCAGTAGCGGTGGCCGGGCAGGAAGGGTTCATAGCGTTCGCACTGCCCTTCCAGCGCCTTCAGCTCGCTGGCTACATAGACCTTACCGTCGGCATCGTCGAAGCCGATGTACAGCGGAATCACCCCGATGGGGTCCCGCGCAATCAGGAAGGCATCCCGCTCCGCGTCGTAGAGCGCGAAAGCGAAGATGCCACTGAGTTCTTCCAGGAAATCCGGGCCCTTGTCGCGGTAGAGCGCCAGGATGACCTCACAGTCACTGCCTGTCTGGAAATCATATTTCCCGGCATAGCGGCGGCGGATCTCCTGGTGGTTGTAGATCTCACCGTTCACGGCCAGCACCAGTTTCCCGTCGGGGGAAATCAAGGGCTGCCCGCCCGACTTCGGGTCCACGATGCTGAGCCGTTCGTGACAGAGCACGGCGCTTCCGCCGCACCATATTCCACTCCAGTCCGGTCCGCGATGCCGGATCTTGCGACTCATCTCCAGAGCTTTCCGGCGCAAGGCGTCAGACTGCTCCCGAACATTGAAAATACCGATTATTCCACACATAGCTGTTACTTGTTAAATGATTATGTTAAATCCCCAGGGTGATACCCAGCACGAAATAGAACTGCTTGGCATAGGGGTTCGCCGCCAGCTGCGCGAAGATGGGGATCGAGAAGCTGTCCGTGACCGGAATCGCCTTCGACGCCGTCAGGGCGAGGTTGGTGAGCGCGAAGCGGCCCGTACCATAGAAATCGGTAGCGAACGGGACCGCGCCGACCGTAGCGTTCCAATCCAGGCCGCCAAGGGTGAACGGAGCGTTCAGCTCGAAGTAGCTGCTGAAGGCCTGCTTCCCGGAAGCGTTCACGTCGTTGCCGTAGAAGTTGGTGTACCAGGCCACCGACAGGAAACCGAAATCATAGCCGAGGGCGGCCTCGAACACGTGGTTCGTGACACCGGAGGAGTAACGGAAATAGTTGCAGTACGGATCGGGACCGGCGTCGAACCAGTAGTCCGTCACGCTGATGCTGAAACCGCCGATCGTGTAGCCGAGCGTCAGGTCGAGCTCTTTCGTATCGCCCGGGTTGGACAGGCCGACGTTGCCCCAGGCCGTCAGGCTCAGGCCTTTGAAGCTGACGCCGAGGGACGGTTGCATCGACACGTCGCCCAGGTGTTGTCCACGCCAAATATAATTCGTCACGAGGTCCATGCTGACGGAAGCCTCCACTTTATCTTGGGCCTTCGCCGTTGCGGCTCCTGCGAGCAGCAGCGCGAGGCAAATGATCATATACTTTTTCATATTGTTATCTATTTAAAGATCCCGGGACGAACCCGGGATCAGGGGTTCATGAAATAAAACGAACTGAATGAATTAAGCGTTGTAGCAGCTCTCGCCATGCTCATAGATATCGAGGCCTTCCTCCTCAACACGCTTGCCGACACGCAGGCCGTGAAGCTTCTTGATACCGAAGAAGAGCAGGCAACCGGTCGCAATGGTCCAGAGGTCGATGACCGCGATGCCGAGGGCCTGCACACCGAAGAAGTGCCAGCCGCCACCGTAGAAGACACCGCCGTCCGTAGCCAGCAGGCCCGTCATGAGCGTACCGAGGATACCGCAGACACCGTGCACGCTGGAGGCGCCCACCGGGTCGTCGATATGCAGCTTGCGGTCGATGAACTCGATGGAGTACACCAGCACGATGCCGCAGACCAGGCCGATGATGACCGCGCCGAGCGGAGACACCACGTCGCAACCCGCCGTGATACCGACCAGACCGGCCAGGACACCGTTGAGGGTCAGGGAGAGGGACGGTTTGCCGTACTTCCACCAGGTGAGGAACATGGTCGCCACGCCGCCGGCGGCAGCCGCCAGGTTGGTGGTCAGGAACACGTGGGAAATCGCGATGCGGTTCACCTCACCGGAAGCAGCCAGCTGCGAACCCGGGTTGAAACCGAACCAGCCCATCCAGAGGATGAAGACACCGAGCGCAGCAATCGTCAGGTTGTGGCCGGGAATAGCGCGGCTCTTGCCGTCGGGGCCGTACTTGCCAATACGGGGACCGAGTGCAATCGCACCGATGAGTGCCAGCACACCACCCACGCTGTGGACAATCGCCGAACCGGCGAAATCGTGGAAGCCCATCTCAGCGAGCCAGCCGCCGCCCCAGGTCCAATGACCCTCGATCGGGTAGATGAACAAGGAGATGAAAGCGCTGTAAACCAGGTACATGGAGAACTTCGTACGCTCTGCCATGGCACCGCTCACGATCGTGGCGGAGGTAGCGCAGAACACGGTCTCGAAGATCAGGAAGCCCTCCACGGGGAGGTCGCTCTTGTAGAAAGACAGGTCACCCCAGTTGGGGGCACCGATGAAGCCGGCGCCGTCGCTGCCGAACATAAAGCCGAAGCCGACAAACCAGAACAGCAGGGAGCCGAACATGAAGTCCACAAAATTCTTCATCAGGATGTTCGCCGTGTTCTTGCTGCGGGTGAAACCCGCCTCGCACAGCGCAAAGCCCGGTTGCATGAAGAAAACGAGCATCGCAGCCAACAACATCCATACAGTATCGAGGGAAATAGCTAAATCTTCCATAAGGCAATCATTTTAAAATGAATAAACTACTGATAACCAACATTACTTCTTGTCACGAAGAACCGTGTCGCCGTGCTCACCGGTGCGGATGGACCAGGTATCGATCACATCGCTGATGAAGATACGGCCATCTCCGATCTCACCCGTCGAGGCGGTCTTGAGGATGACCTTCACGGTCGGATCGACAAACTGATCGCGGCACACGATGGTCAACGCCACGCGCTCGATCACGTCCGTGGAATACTGCACGCCACGGTAGATTCGTTCCTGGCGGCTCTGGCCGATACCATGCACATTGTGGTACTCAAACCAGTTGATGTCTGCTTCGAGCAAGGCTTCCTTGACCTCCTCGAACTTCGTCTTGCGGACGATTGCTTCAATCTTTTTCATACTACTAACTTTGTTAATGGGTTAAACAACTCTTTCAAAAAAACAAAAATATCCCCTTACAAGCAAACTCCTAAGAATTTGCAAGCGACTAGTAATCAAATATTTAAAGAACTGTGGGGTTTAAGCTTCGGCGATGCCGCTTCACTGTCGTCCCAGATCGGTCGCCTGCGCGATGCAGGCCTTGACAAAACTCATAAAGAGCGGATGCGGATGGAGCACGCTGGAGCTGTACTCGGGATGGAACTGCGTGCCGATATACCAGCGCAGCTCCGGAATCTCCACGATCTCCACCAGGTCGGCGTCGGGGTTGACGCCCACGCACTGCATGCCGGCTTTCTCATAATCCTTGCGGTACTTGTTGTTGAACTCGTAGCGGTGGCGGTGGCGCTCCCGGATGCTCTCCTGGCCGCCGTACGCCTCCGCGGCGCGGCTGCCGGGACGGAGCTGGCAGGGATACTCGCCGAGCCGCATCGTGCCTCCCATCTGGGTGATGTTCTTCTGCTCCTCCATCAGGTCGATCACATTGTGCGGCGTATTCGGATTCATCTCGCTGCTGTCGGCATCCTCCAGCTTGAGGACGTCGCGGGCGTACTCGATCACCATCATCTGCATACCGAGGCAGATGCCGAAACAGGGAATATCATGCGTACGGGCGTACTCCGCGGCGAAAATCTTGCCGGGGATACCCCGCTGGCCGAAGCCCGGGCAGATGACGATACCGGCCATGCCGGCGAGCTGCTCCGCCACGTTCTCCCGCGTAATACCCTGGCTGCCCACGAAGTGGATCTTCACCTTCACCCCGTCGTAAATGCCGGCGAGGTTCAGGCTCTCACGGATGCTCTTGTAGGCATCTTGGAGGTCGTATTTGCCCACGAGGGCAACATGCACCTCGCGCTTGGCATTACGCTGTTTCTCCAGGAAATCGTGCCATGATTTCATGGCGGGTGTCTCCCCCACGGGAATGCCGATCTTGCGCAGGATGGCGGCGTCGAGCCCCTGGCGCTGCATGTTCACGGGCACCTCGTAGATGCTCGGCAGGTCCTCGCTCTGCACCACGCACTCGAGGTCCACGTTGCAGAAGGAAGCGACCTTCATGCGCAGGCTGTCGTCGAGATGCTGCTCCGTGCGCAGGACCAGGATGTCCGGCTGGATGCCCATCCCCTGCAGCTCCTTGACGGAGTGCTGCGTAGGCTTGGTCTTCAACTCGCCGGCGGCCTTCAGGTAGGGCACGTAGGTCAGGTGGACGCAGACGGAGTCGCGGCCGAGCTCCCAGCGGAGCTGGCGGATGGCCTCCATGAACGGCGCGCTCTCGATGTCACCGATCGTGCCGCCCACTTCCGTAATCACGAAGTCGAGATCCTCCCCCTTCACGTCCTTGCGCAGCATCCGGCGCTTGATCTCGTCGGTGATGTGCGGGACCACCTGGATGGTCTTGCCCAGGTAGTCGCCCCGGCGCTCCCGGTCGATGACCGTCTTGTAGATGCGCCCGGTGGTGATGGAGTTCTCGCGGGTGGTGTGGATGCCCGTAAAGCGCTCGTAATGACCAAGGTCCAGGTCCGTCTCCATGCCGTCGGCCGTCACATAGCACTCACCGTGCTCGTAGGGATTGAGCGTCCCCGGGTCGATGTTGATATAGGGGTCGAACTTCTGGATCGTCACCTTGAACCCGCGGGCCTGGAGCAGTTTGCCCAGGCTGGCGGAGATGATGCCCTTGCCCAGCGACGAGACCACGCCGCCCGTAATGAAGATATACTTCGTGTTCATCATTTCTTTTTAGGTTTTTTGAAGTATGCGTCCACGGCGGCCGCGGCGGCGTGGCCGGAGGCCATCGCGCGAACCACCAGGGAGGCGCCGCTCTGCACGTCGCCGGCGAAGAAGACATTCTCCCCCACCTCGGGCAGCTGCGGCTTCAGGAAGCCCATCGCCAGCAGGACGATGTCGGCCTTGACCAGTTCCGGCTCGCCGGCGGGAACCATCAGCGGGCGTCCGCCTTCGGGGTTGGGTTTCCAGTCGATGGGCTGGATCTCCACGCCGGTCAGCTTGCCCTTTTCGCCCACGAAACGGAGCGTGTTGATGTTCCAGCGCCGCACGCAGCCCTCTTCGTGCGAGGAAGAGGTCTTGAGCGTGCGCGGCCAGTTCGGCCAGGGGTTGGCCGGATCGTCCGGTCCCACGGGCGGCTTGGGCATGATTTCGATCTGCATCACGGACTTGCAGCCCTGACGGTGCGCCGTGCCGATGCAGTCGGAACCCGTGTCGCCGCCGCCGATGACCAGCACGTCCTTGCCCTTGCAGGTCACGCGGTGCGCGGCGTCGACTTCGGCGCCGTACAGGACGCGGTTCTGCTGGGCGAGCAGCTCGAGGGCGAAGTAGACGCCCTTCAGCTCGCGCCCGGGCACAGGCAGGTCGCGCGCCGTGGGGGTGCCGGTGGCGATGACATAGGCGTCAAAGCCCTTCGGCAGCGCGTCGGGCGCCACTTCCTCGCCATAGCGGAAGGTGATTCCCTCCTGCTCCATCAGCGCGATGCGACGGTCGATGACGGTCTTGTTCAGCTTGAAATTCGGAATGCCGAAACGGAGCAGGCCGCCGGCCTTCTCGTTCTTCTCGAAGACCGTCACGGTGTAGCCCCGGCGGTTCAGCTGGTTGGCAGCGGCCAGGCCCGAGGGGCCCGCGCCGATCACGGCCACCTTGCGACCGTTGCGCTCCGGCGACACCGGATGCACATAGTTCTCTCGGTAAGCGATTTCCGTGATGGCCGCTTCGTTCTCGCGGTTGGTCGTCGGCTCGTGCAGCGTGAGGTTGAGCACGCAGGCTTTCTCGCAGAGCGCCGGGCACACGCGTCCGGTGAACTCCGGGAAATCGTTGGTCGAGTTGAGCAAGCGGTAGGCCAGTTCGAAGTCCCCTTTATACACGGCGTCGTTCCACTCCGGCGGACGGTTGCCCAGCGGGCAAGCCCAGTTGCAGAAGGGCACGCCGCAGTCCATGCAGCGAGATGCCTGCAGCCGGCGGTCGCCCTCGTTGAGCGTCTGCTCCACTTCCCCGAAATCCTGGATGCGGTCGTGGACCGCCCGGTAGCCGGCTTCCTTGCGGGGTATCGTCAAAAATGCTTTGTAGTCTCCCATAAGGCGTCAATATTGGATTTGGAGGTTCTGTACTTTCTCCGCCAGGCCGCGCAGGCGCTCCTGTTCGAGAACGTGCTTGTATTCAATCGGAATGACCTTGATGAAGTCGTCGACCGAGCGTGCCCAGTCGTCCAGCAGCGTCCGGGCCAGGTTGGACCCGGTGTAGAGGTAGTGCTGGCGGATGAGCTCGTGCAGCTCCTTGCGGTCGAGCTTGTCGTCCACGAGGGAGATCTCCACCATGTCGAGGTTGCAATAGTAGTCGAAGACGTGCTCCGGGTCATAGACGTAGGCCACGCCGCCGGACATACCGGCTGCGAAGTTGCGGCCCACGGGACCCAGGACGACCACGCGGCCGCCCGTCATGTACTCGCAGCAGTGGTCACCCGCGCCCTCCACGACAGCCTTGGCGCCCGAGTTGCGGACCGCGAAACGCTGTCCGGCGCGGCCGGCGACGTACATTTCGCCGCCCGTTGCACCGTAGAGGCAGGTGTTGCCCGCGATGATGTTGTCCTCGGCCTTGAACGTGGCGCGCGCCGACGGACGGATGGCCACGCGGCCACCGCTCAGGCCCTTGCCGACGTAGTCGTTGGCCTCACCCTCCAGGCGCACGTTCACGCCGCCCGCGAGGAAGGCGCAGAAGCTCTGGCCGGCCGAGCCCTTGAACTTGATGTTCAGGGTCGAGTCGGGCAGGCCCTCGGCGCCGTACTTGGCGGCGATCCGGCCGCTGAGCATCGTGCAGGTGGCACGGTCGGTGTTGGCGATGGGATATTCGAGGCTGATCTCCTCCTTCCACTCGATGGCCGGCTGGGCGGCCTTGATGATCTCGAGGTCGCGCACCGGCGGGAGCGGATGGAACTCGGCGCCCGACCAGCCGCAGGAACCCTCCTCCTTGAAGAGCACGCGGGACAGGTCCACGCGCGCGGCCTTGGAGGCCGGATCCACCGGCTTGCGGACCAGCAGCTCCGTGTGGCCCACCACCTCGGAGAGGCTGCGGAAGCCCATCTCCGCGAGGTATTCCCGCACTTCCTGTGCGAGGTAGGTAAAGTAGTTGACGAGGTAGTCCGCCTTGCCGAGGAAGTGCTTGCGCAGCTCGGGATCCTGCGTGGCCACGCCCGTGGGGCAGGTGTTGAGGCTGCACTTGCGCATCATCACGCAGCCGAGCACGATCAGCGGCAGGGTGCCGAAACCGAACTCGTCGGCGCCGAGCAGCGACATCAAGAGCACGTCGCGGCCGGTCTTGAGCTGGCCGTCCACCTGGAGGCGGACCTGGCTGCGCAGGCCGTTGCGCGCGAGCGTCTGCTGCGCCTCTGCGAGGCCGATTTCCGGGCTGATGCCCGCAAAACGCATCGAGGATGCGGGAGAAGCTCCGGTGCCGCCCTCGGCCCCGGAAATGACGATCAGGTCGGCCTTGGCCTTGGCCACGCCGGCGGCGATCGTGCCCACGCCGCTCTCAGACACCAGCTTGACGCTGATGGCGGCGGCCGGGTTAACGTTCTTGAGGTCGAAGATCAGCTGCGAGAGGTCCTCGATGGAGTAAATGTCATGGTGCGGCGGCGGGGAGATCAGGGAAATGCCCGGGATGGAGTTGCGGGTCTTCGCGATGATGGCGTTGACCTTGAATCCCGGCAGCTGGCCACCCTCACCGGGCTTGGCGCCCTGGGCGACCTTGATCTGGATCTCCTCGGCGTTGACGAGGTATTCCGCCGTGACGCCGAAGCGTCCGGAGGCCACCTGTTTGGTCTTGCTGGACAGCGACACGCCGTCCACATCAGTGTGGTAGCGCTCGTTGTCCTCGCCGCCCTCGCCCGTGTTGGAGCGCGTCCCGAGGCGGTTCATCGCCAGGGCGATGGCCTCGTGGGCCTCGATGCTCAGGGCACCGAAGCTCATGGCGCTCACGACGAAGCGCTTGACGATGGACTCCACGGGCTCCACTTCCTCGACGGGGATCGCGGTGCCGCGCTTGAAGTCCAGCAGGTCGCGCAGGAAGAGCGCCTCGGACTTGCCGTCCACGGCGGCGGTGAATTCTTTGAATTTCTTGTAACTGCCCAGGCGCGTGGCGATCTGCAGCGCGGAGATGGTCTCGGGGTTCCAGGCGTGGGCGATGCCGCCCTTGCGGTAGTGGAACTGGCCCACGTTGGGCAGGAAGTCGGTCTTCGACGTTTCGGCGTACGCCTGCGCGTGGAACCACATGGCATCGCGCGCGATGGTCTCCAGGCCGATGCCGCCGATGGTCGAGCGCTCCGTGCCGAAGTACTCGCGCAGCAGGCCCTCGTCCAGGCCGATGCTCTCGAAGATCTTGGCGCCGCGGTAGGAGCGGATGGTGGAAATACCCATCTTGGCCATGATCTTCAGCAGGCCCTTCTTCATCGCCTCGATGTAGTTGGTACGGGCCGTGGCGTAGTTCAGCTGGATCTTGCCGCCGTGCGCCAGGCTCGAGATGATGGCGAAGGAGAGGTACGGGTTGATGGCGGAGGCGCCGTAGCCGAGCAGCAGCGCGGCGTGCATCGTCTCGCGGATCTCGCCGCTCTCGACGATCAGGGCCGTCTGCACGCGCTTGCCGGTGGCGATCAGGTGGTGGTGCACCGCACTGACGGCCAGCAGCGAAGGGATGGGCGCGTGGGTCTCATCCACGTCGCGGTCGGACAGGATGATATAGTTCACGCCGTCGTCGACGCACTTCTCGGCCTTCTGGCAGAGGCCCGCGAGGGCCCGGCGCAGGTTGGCCGCGGCGGCGGTGGTGTTCGCCGCGCACTCGAAGAGCATCGGGAGCTTGACGGTGTTGAATCCTTTGTAACGGATGTTGCAGAGCAGGTCGAGCTGCGTGTTGGTCAGGATCGGGTGCGGCAGGCGCACCATCTTGCAGTTGTCCTCGTCGGGGGTCAGGATGCCCGCACCCACGCGTCCGATGTACTCGAACAGCGACATCACCATCTGCTCGCGGATGGAGTCGATGGGCGGGTTGGTTACCTGCGCGAACTGCTGACGGAAATAGTTGAAGAAGCTCTGCGGGCGCTCCGTCAGGACGGCCAGCGGGGTGTCGTTACCCATCGAAGAGGTGGGCTCGATACCCTTCTCGCACATAGGTTTGACGGCATTCTCCACGTCCTCGGCCGTACAGCCGAAAAGAAGCTCCTTGTGCAGGAGGTCCGCCTCGTTGTGCTCGATCTTGCGGCCGCTGTGCAGGTCCTCCAGCTGGATGCGTCCGGCGGAGAGCCACTTGCGGTACGGGTGCTCGGAAGCCAGCTGCTCCTTGATCTCGGCGTCGTACCAAATCTTGCCTTCCTTGGTGTCCACGAGGAGCATCTTGCCCGGCTCCAGGCGGCCCTTGCACTCGATCTCGGTGGGATCGAAGTCCAGCACGCCCACCTCGCTCGCGACGACCAGGAAGCCGCGCTTGGTGATGGTGTAGCGCCCGGGGCGCAGACCGTTGCGGTCCAGGATGCCGCCGGCGTAGCGGCCGTCGCTGAAGAGCAGCGTGGCCGGGCCGTCCCAGGGCTCCATGAGGATGGAATGATACTCGTAGAAGGCGCGCAGGTCCTCGGAGATCGGGTTCGTCTCGTCGAAGCTCTCCGGCATCAGCACGGAGACGGCCTGCGGCAGGCTGAGCCCGCTCTGGGTGAGGAATTCCAGCACGTTGTCCAGGCTGGCGGAGTCGCTCATGTCGGGCTGGACGATCGGGAGCAGGTCGCCGATGTCGCCCATGGCGCCGGAGTTGAGCACGCTCTGGCGGGCCTGCATCCAGCTGCGGTTACCGCGGATGGTGTTGATCTCGCCGTTGTGGCAGAGCATGCGGAACGGCTGCGCCAGGCTCCACTGCGGGAAGGTGTTGGTCGAGAAACGGGAGTGGACGATCGCCATCGCGCTCGTGAACCACTGACTCGTCAGGTCGGTATAGTACTCGCGCAGCTGACGGCTGGTGAGCATACCCTTATACACGATATTGCGCGTGGAGAGGGAGCAGATGTAGCCGTCCTCGCCGAGGCGCTCGACATGCTTGCGGATGCGGTAGAGCTTGCGCTCCAGGTCCGCCTCCTCGATAAATTCGGTGCTGGTCACGAAGAGCTGGGCCGTGTACGGCTCGCCCTTGGCCGCCTCCTCACCGAGGCACGCGGAATTGACCGGCACCTCGCGGATGTGGCTCAGCACACAGCCTTCGTGCTCGACCTCGGCCCGGATGGACTCGAGGATGCGCTCACGCTTGGCAGTCTCCTTGGGAAGGAAGACCAGGCCCGTGCCGTAGCGGCCTTTCTCCGGCACGGGGATACCCTGGAGTAAAATGAATTCATGGGGAATCTGGACCATGATGCCGGCACCGTCGCCCGACTTGCCGTCGGCGCCTTCGGCACCGCGGTGGCTCATGTTTTCAAGCACGGTCAGGGCGTTGTCCACCAGTTCATGGGTCTTATCGCCGCGGATGTTCACGACCATACCGACCCCACAGGCATCGTGTTCCGATGCCGCGTCATATAGACCGGATTTCATTTAGTGTGCTTCTAAAGAACTACTAACAATGATAACAACTAACTAGCTGATGAAGAGCATCTCGCGATACTTCGGCAGCGGCCACATCTTGTTGTCGACCACCTCTTCGAGCTTGTCGATCGGACGGCGCAGCGCGAACAGGCTCTCGGCGATCTCGTGGTAGGCCAGGGCGCGCTTGTACTCGTCCTCGATGGCGTTGGCGGCCTTGCGGGCCTCTTTCATCGCGGTGGCCTTCTCGCGGACATCGTCCACATACTTGTTGATGTCCTCCAGGATGCGCAGCTCGGTGGTGCAGCTGTCCAGGTTGCCGTAAATCTCCTTGGCGAGGGAAACCTCCTTGAGGAGCTTGGCCTTGTACTCGAGGGCGGCCGGGATGATGTGGTTCAGGGCCATGCGGACCATCACGCGGGATTCGATCTGCACCTTCTTGGTATAGGTCTCCCACTTCACCTCATTGCGGGCTTCGAGTTCCTTCTCGGTATAGACGCCGGTCTTGGTAAACATCTCGATAGCAGCGGGTTTGGTGAACTCGGCAAACATCTTCGGGACGTTGGTCTCCACGTCGAGGCCGCGCTTGATGGCCTCTTTCTTCCACTCTTCGGAGTAGCCGTTGCCGTCGAAGCAGACGGTGCCGAGGACGGATTTGATGATGGGCTTGAGGGTGTCCATGATGGCCACGTTGACCTTCTTGCCCTTGGCGATCTCCTTCTCCACGTCGGCCTTGAAGGCGATGAGCTGCTCGGCCACGGCGGCGTTGAGCGTGGTCATCGCACCGGCACAGTTGGCGCAGGAACCGACGGCGCGGAACTCGAAGCGGTTGCCCGTGAAGGCGAACGGCGAGGTACGGTTGCGGTCGGTGTTGTCCACGAAGATTTCCGGGATCTCCACCAGGCCGACGCTCTTGCCCTTCTTGCCCGCGATCTCGATCGGGGTGTCGGACGGGACTTCGAGGAGCTTGTGGAGCACGTCGGTCATCGTGCGGCCGAGGAAGGCGGACACGATTGCGGGCGGCGCTTCGTTGGCGCCCAGACGGTGGGCGTTGGTGGCGCTGGCGATGGAAGCCTTCAGCAGGGCGTTGTGCTTCTGCACGGCGGCCAGGACGTTCACGAAGAAGGTGACGAACTGCAGGTTGCCCTTGGCGTCCTTGCCCGGGGCGAGGAGCTGTGCGCCCTTGTCGGTGCCGAGCGACCAGTTGTTGTGCTTACCGGAACCGTTCACGCCGTCGAAGGGCTTCTCGTGCAGGAGCACCACGAAGCCGTGCTTGCGGGCGATGCGGCCCATCAGGTTCATCACGATCTGGTTCTGGTCGTTGGCGAGGTTGGTCTCGCCGTAAATCGGCGCGAGCTCGAACTGGTTCGGAGCCACCTCGTTGTGGCGGGTCTTGATAGGAATGCCGAGGCGGTGGCCGGCGATCTCCAGGTCACGCATGAAAGCGGCCACGCGGGTCGGGATGGCACCGAAGTAGTGGTCATCCAGCTGCTGGTTCTTGGAGGAGTTGTGGCCGAACAGGGTGCGGCCGGTGATCATCAGGTCCGTGCGGGCGGCATAGAGCGCCTCGTCCACGAGGAAGTACTCCTGCTCCCAGCCGAGGTAGGAATAGACCTTGCTCACGCCCGGGTCGAAATATTTGCAGATAGGCACGGCAGCGTCGCTGACGGCCTTGAGGGCCTTCTTGAGCGGGGTCTTGTAGTCCAGGGCCTCGCCGGTGTAGGAAATGAAGACAGTCGGGATACAGAGGGTGTCGTCCAGGATGAAGACCGGGGAGGTCGGATCCCAGGCGGTGTAGCCACGGGCTTCGAAGGTGGCGCGGATGCCGCCGCTCGGGAAGGAGGAGGCGTCCGGCTCCTGCTGGGCGAGCATCTTGCCGTCGAAGGTCTCGATGACGCCGCCCTTGCCGTCGTAGTCGATCAGGGAGTCGTGTTTCTCGGCGGTACCCTCGGTCAGCGGCTGGAACCAGTGGGTGACGTGGGTCACGCCGTGCTCCATCGCCCACTCTTTCATGCCGCGGGCTACGCCGTCGGCCGTCTTGCGGTCGAGGGGCTCACCGCCTTCAATGCAGGCCAGGAGCGCCTGGAGGCTGTCAGCGTCCAGGTATTTGCACATCTTCTTCCGGTCGAACACCAGTTCACCGTAATACTCGGAAGTCTTGCCAGCGGGGACTTCTGCAGGAACCTCTCTTCTCTCAAAGGATTCCTTAACCAAATCAAATCTGTCCATAAACACTACACTTATAAATTAAACTAACTTCTTTCAATTTTGTTCTCCGGTCGCAGCTGCGCACCAATATCACACTTATAAAAGTAGAGAGGCTAGTCCACCGGACCAGCCTCTCTTATCTGATTTTCAATTGTGCTTCTTTTAATGATGTGTCGCATAAGGACTGGAGTTATACGCACCTGGAAGCACCCGGAACCTGCTGGTTCTGGGAATTCTGCTTCTGATTATTCAGGGTGCGTGCCACTACTTAACTTTGTTTTAAACCAAAAATTCGACTGCAAGTTACGAAGAAAAATTGAAAATGCAAGAGTTTTTTAAAACTTTTTAAAAGTTTTTATTATACCACTATTATAATATCTTGCATAGCTTATGCAAATCCGCTATATTTGCTCCCATGAAGCGTCTTGGATTCCTTCGTGTGGCAGCGGCCATGCCGCGCGTGCACGTGGCCGACCCGGCGGCGAACGCCCGGGAAATCCTCCAGCTGTGCCAGGACCTGAAAGCGCAGCGTCCCTCCGTCATCGTCTTCCCGGAGCTCAGCGTGACCGGCTACACCTGCGCCGACCTGTTCGGCCAGGAACGCCTGCTCGCCGACGCGGAGGCCGCCGTGGCGGAGATCGTCGCCGCCAGCGCCAAGCTGGAGCCGATGATCGTCGTGGGCGCACCCGTGCGCCACGCCGGACGGCTCTTCAACTGCGCCGTCGCCCTGCGCGCCGGCCGCATCCTCGGCATCGTTCCCAAGACCTACCTCGCCGGCAACGGCGAATTCTACGAGCCGCGCTGGTTCGCCTCCGCGCGGGTGCTCTCCCCCGCCGGCGCGCGCGTCCGCTTCGCCGGCCAGGACGAGATCCTGCTCGGCACGCGCCAGCTCTTCCGCATCGGAGAGGCGCTCGCCGCCATCGAGCTCTGCCAGGACCTCTGGGTCCCCGTGCCCCCCTGCTCGCAGGCCGCCGTGGCCGGCGCGCAGCTGATCCTGAACCTCTCCGCCAGCAACGACTACCTCTTCAAGCACGAATACCGCAAGAGCCTCGTGAACGCCACCGCGTCCCGGCTCTACGCCGCCTACGTCTACGCTTCCTGCGCCGAAGGCGAATCCACGCAGGACCTCGTCTGGTCCGGCGCCTCGCTGATCAGCGAGAACGGCTCCCTGCTCGCCGAAGCCGAGCGTTTCGCGCGCGGCAGCCGCGCCATCCTCGCCGACGTGGACATCCAGCGCCTGGACACGCTCCGCACCAAGGAGCACAGCTTCGGCTTCGAGGGGCCCCTGCCCGCCTACGTCACGCAGGACGCCGGCGAAGCCGCCGCGACGGACTTCGAGGCCAAGCTCCTCCGCTACGTGGAGCCGCACCCCTTCGTCCCCCAGGGCGATCCGGAGGCGCTCGGCGTGCGCTGCCGCGAGATCCTCGCCGCCCAGGTGGCGGGCCTGACCACCCGCCTGGAGCACATCCGCTGCAAGAAGGCGGTCATCGGCGTGTCCGGCGGCCTCGACTCCACCCTCGCGCTGCTCGTGACCGTGCTGGCCTTCGACACCCTCGGCCTGCCGCGCGAGAACATCATCGGCATCACCATGCCGGGCTTCGGCACCACGCACCGCACCCACGACAACTCCGTGGACCTGATGCGCGGGCTGGGCATCACTTCCCGTGAAATCTCCATCGTCCCCGCCGTGCGTCAGCATTTCGCCGACATCGGCCAGGACGAGAACAACCACGACCTCACCTACGAGAACAGCCAGGCGCGCGAGCGCACGCAGCTGCTGATGGACGTGGCCGGCAAGGAAGGCGGCATCGTCGTCGGCACCGGCGACCTCTCCGAGCTCGCCCTCGGCTGGTGCACCTACAACGCCGACCACATGTCCATGTACGGCGTCAACGCGAGCGTCCCCAAGACGCTGGTGCGCACGCTGGTCCGTTGGGCCGCGGACAACAAGTTCGGCGGCAACGGCGACATCCACGCCACGCTGCTGGACATCGTGGACACCCCGATCAGCCCCGAACTCCTGCCGGCCGACAAGGACGGCAAGATCGCCCAGAAGACGGAAGACACCGTCGGCCCGTACGAGCTGCACGACTTCTTCCTGTACCACTTCTTCCGCTGCGGCGCCGACCCCGACAAGCTGCTCTTCCTGGCCCGCAAGGCCTTCGCGGGCAGCTATGACGACGCCACCCTGCGGAAATGGCTGGAGACCTTCCTGAAGCGCTTCTTCAACCAGCAGTTCAAGCGTTCCTGCCTGCCCGACGGGCCCAAGGTCGGCTCGGTGTCCCTCTCGCCGCGCGGCGACTGGCGCATGCCCTCCGACCTCGAAACCGTCTGGAAACTGAGCGAATAGCCCTATGTTCGAGAAGATCGTCTCCCTGCTCAACGACATCATCTGGAGCCCCGCCCTGGTCGCGCTCCTGGTGGGTGCCGGTCTGTACTTTTCCTTCAAGACCCGTTTCGTGCAGGTGCGCCGCTTCGGACTGATGGTCCGCTCGCTCTTCTCCGCCGCGGAGAAGTCGCCGGACGGCCAGCAGCACGGCATCTCCTCGTTCGAGGCCTTCTGCGTGGCCCTGTCGGGCCGTGTGGGCACGGGCAACATCGTGGGCGTCGCCACGGCCATCGCCCTGGGCGGGCCCGGCGCCATCTTCTGGATGTGGATCATCGCCTTCTTCGGCGCCTCGACGGCCTTCGTGGAGTCCACCCTCGCACAGAAATACAAGTTCCACCACGCCACGGGCTTCCGCGGCGGTCCGGCTTCCTATATCGAGCATGGCCTGAAGCAGCGCGGACTGGCCGTCGTCTTCTCCGTGCTGATCCTTGTGGGGTACGGCACTTTCCTGCCCACGGTCCAGTCCAACGGCATGGCCGGCGCGCTGGCCAATTCCTTCCAGCTCTCCCCGCTCGTCTCGGGACTCGGCCTGGCCTTCCTGCTGGCTCTGGTGATTATCGGCGGTGTCAAGAGCATCGCCCGCGTGGCCGCGATCATCACGCCCTTCATGGCGTTCGGCTACATCCTGATCACGCTTATCGTCATCGCGCAGCACCTCGACGCCGTGCCCGGCGTGTTCCGCTCCATCCTGCAGAACGCCTTCGGCATCCACCCGCTGGCGGGCGGTATCCTGGGCTCCACCATCATGATGGGCGTCAAGCGAGGCATCTTCTCGAACGAAGCCGGCCAGGGCGGAGGCGCCATCGTCTCCGCGGCGGCAGCCGTCTCGCATCCGGCTAAGCAGGGCCTCGCGCAGGCCTTCTCCGTTTACGTGGACACGCTGCTCATCTGCACGTCCACGGCCCTGATGATCCTCTGCTCGGGGACGTACAACATCCTGGACACCAAGACGGGCGAAGTGCTCGTCGCCGGCGCGCCGCAGCTCGGCGACAATTACGTGGGCTATACCCAGGCGGCCGTCGATTCCGTTCTGACGGGCTTCGGCGGCACCTTCGTGAGCATCGCCCTCGTGTTCTTCGTGTTCACGACCGTGATGGCCTATTACTTTTACGGCGAGTCCAGCATCATGCAGATGTATGCCAAACATCCGGAAAAGAAGAAACACGAACAGATCTGCATTTGGGTTTTCCGCTTCTCGCTGCTGGCGATGGTCATCTTCGGCGCCCAGCACGAAACCAACGTCATCTGGCAGCTGGGCGACGTGGGGGTCGGCCTGACCGCCTGGATCAACGTGGGCGTGCTGCTGCTCCTCTGTCCGCAGGCCATCAAAGCCCTGCGGGAATATGAATCCTCCCTCCCCAAGAAAAACAAATCATGACCCTGAAACCTTACCTGCACGAAGTCAAGTACTACGAGACTGACAAGATGGGGATCACCCATCACTCCAACTATATCCGATTCATGGAAGAAGCCCGCATCGACTGGATGGACCAGCTGGGCTACGGCTTCGACCGCATGGAGGCCGAGGGCATCGTCTCCCCCGTCGTCTCCGCAGTTTGCAACTACAAGAAGACCACTACCTTCAAAGATCAGATTGAAGTGGAAGTCAAGGTCAAGAGCCTGAGCGAAGTCAAGCTGATCATCGCCTACACGATGCGCGTGGCCGGCAAGATTGTCGCCACCGGCGAGACGGTGCATTGCTTCTTCGACGGCGGCCGTCCGGCCGTCATCGCCGAGCGCTTCCCCGCCCTCTACGAAGCCATGCAGTCCACGATGACCGCGTAATCCTTTCCGCAAGATGAAGAACGAACTGAATCTGAACGACCTGCTCCCCCGGGTGCAGGCGACGGTCCGCGAAGCGTCCCGGCTGATGATGGACCGGGAGCATCTGCTCGTCAAGACCAAAGGAGACGTGACCAACCTCTGCACCAGCGCCGACCTGGCCGTGCAGGATTTCCTGTACAGGGAGCTGCGCGCGCTGCTGCCGGGCTCGGGCTTCGTGGGAGAAGAGAACGACTTGCTGGACACCCAGCACGAATACGTCTGGATTGTGGATCCCATCGACGGCACGGCCAACTTCGCCCGCGAGCTCCCGGAATGCTGCATCTCCGTGGCCCTGAAAGGCGACGACGAGATCCTGCTCGGCGTGGTCTACAACCCCTACCGCGACCAGCTCTTCGATGCCGTCAAGGGCGGCGGCTCACGCCTCAACGGCCAGCCCATCCACGTCTCCGACCGGCCCTTCGAGCAGAGCATGCTGATCACAGCGCTCTGCCTTTACCACAAGGAGCACGCAGAGACCTGCAGCAAAATCATCCTGGAAGCCTACGAAAAGTGCAACGACGTCCGGCGCTTCGGCTCCTGCGCCATCGAGCTCTGCTACATGGCCTGCGGCCTGTGCGAGCTCTACTTCGAGTACCGGATCCAGCCCTGGGACTACGCCGCCGCCTACCTGATCCTGACCGAAGCGGGCGGCGTGCTCACCGGCCGCGCCGGCGCCCGCCTCCACTTCGACGGCCCGACCATACTTGTTGGGGCGAACACGCTCGAGAATCATAGGATTCTCAGTGAGATTGTTTGCAAGTATACGGTGTAGAAATAATTAAAGCCAATATTTACCACCTTAAAAATACGTTTTTATATCACGCAGTGCTCGCGCAACCAGCTGTGTGTCAGTAGTTTATATATTAAACGATTAATATTCTTTTTCTTATTATTTTCCTCGTATATTTACCCTGATACATTTGCATCCGGCGATGGAAAAGAAAAATAGAAAAAAGAATGCCAACGACCTGTCGATAGAATCGCAGACGTTACCCCAGAGATTGATTGAGGATCGAATTCTGAAGATACGGGGAGTTCAAGTAATTATTGACAAAGACCTGGCCGCACTATATGGTGTCCCAACATATAGATTAAACGAACAAGTCAAAAGGAATATTCGAAGATTCCCGGAATCTTTTCGTTTCAAACTAACCCCATGTGAGACTGATGAACTTATCGCAAAATGCGATAGGTTGAATTCGTTGAAGCATAGCCCCAACCCGCCATACGCTTTTACCGAACAAGGGGTTGCGATGCTTTCCTCAGTTTTACATAGCGATGAAGCCATTGATATAAGTATTAGAATCATGGATGCCTTTGTCGCCATGCGTCATTTTATTGCCACAAACGCTCAGATTTTCCAACGACTTGGTCAAGTGGAACAAAAGCAATTAGAAACGGACAATAAAATAGAACTGCTATTTGACAAACTCGAGGAACGGTCTGTTATTCCCAAGCAAAACATCTTCTACGATGGACAGGTCTTCGACGCCTACCAATTTGTATCGGGCCTGATAAAAAGCGCAGAATCCCAAATTGTCTTGATTGACAATTACGTAGACGAATCCGTGCTGACCATTTTGGATAAGCGAGCACCCTCCGTCACGGCAACCATCTATACCCAAAAGATAACGCCGCAGTTAAAGCTGGATATCAAAAAGCACAACGCGCAATATATCCCTATTGATGTATATCCCTTCAATAAGGCGCATGACCGCTTTCTCATCATCGACGACAAGGTCTACCACGTCGGCGCCTCCCTGAAAGACCTCGGCAAAAAGTGGTTCGCCTTTTCCCTCATGCTCGATCTAAACCCGGAGGAGTTGTTGAAAAGGATTAAAGATTTCTGAAGGCTAACGCCAGGCTTCCCAGGAGGCGGTGGATTCGACGACTTCTTCGATGCTGTCGTCCAGGTTCGGGAAGAGGTCGTAGCCGGTAAGAACTTCAAGGTCATCCACCGTGATGACGGCGTCCTTGAGAGGCTGGCGGATGGAGATGTTTTCGAAGATAAAAGTGATGGCGCGGAAGGTGCCGTCGCTTTCCTGTCGCAGGACAGCCTTGAAGAAGCCGTCCGGGACCGTGACCTGCCGCTCCCCTATCGTTCCGTAATGATTGTCCTGTACAAGCGGGCCGCAGACCACCCAGACGCGCCCGTACTGGCGCGCCCAGTCGCGGACGCGGTTCTCCAGGGTATGCCAGTCGCGACCGTTCAGGTCGGGATTCTGCGGGCAGACATTGGTCAGGTAGAAGCTCTCGGACATCGCGGTCTGCGACCACTTCATGTCGGCCGACGGGGCCATGTGGCCCTTGTCCCAGCCGGTGTTGCTGTAGTCCTCGCGCATGGCCTGAAGACCTTTATAATCCAAGTCCATGCTGAAGCCTTTGGCCCGGGGGACGTCGCCGTCAAGTTCTTCGGCGGTCAGCTCGTAGGCCACCCAATTCGGGATTAGACGCTGCGTGTTGTAGTTGATGACGAAGCCGGTGTAGGTCAGTATGGTGTCAGCAGTCTGAATGGCTGGGAGTTCGAGAGGGATGTTGGTTTGGGGTATGGACCGGGGGCCTTGGGCGGAGAGGGGCAAGGCGAGGGAAAGGAGAAGGATGGTGATGAGACGCGAGCACATCATGATAGCAAAGTTAATGCATTTTTGTAGCACATCCGGCAGATTGCAGTTACTATTTTCCGCGACGGCAGGTATCCTTTTGATAGGTCTCCATATCCCCAATAGCAGTATAAGGGACGACGAACGACATCAGCCGCGGCAAACCAGCGACGGCGAGACGCGGAAGTTTGCTGAGTGGGAGGGGGGAATATGTGCGTGAGCCTGTGCGTAGGCCAAATGGAGCGTGGGGGCGAAGCGAGACTGCGTCTGGATGGACGCAGTCTCGCCGCGAAGGGTGGCAATCGATAGAAGCCGGACGGCCCGGATGAGGGACGTCGGGCGCAACAGCTTCGTATAGTAAAGGGTGATGCCCTGTTTTGTCAAATGTGATCAGCCACCCTAGTTGGTCTAGGCCCCGGCTTCTTCTCAACTTGGTCGTAAAATTAGGTTAAGAAGTGCCTTCTTTCCTATGTTTCAGATCTTTGATGTATTCTACAGCATCTTTGAACTGTTGTTGGGCAGTAGCGTTTGAATTAGACGAAGAGATATGACAATACGCCAATGAGAAATCCAGCAACTCATTATCCAAGAATAGAAAACATTTCCTATATTTGTAATTGAACATTTGATGCCACATTTGAATGAAAGTGTTTTCTGCATGTCTTTTTAACGATAGAATTCGGTTAACACTTTCTATTGTTTTAAGATCTTTGGACCAAGACATTTAAAAACCATTTTATGGCCGAGTATTTTGAAAATTTAGATTTTATCAGAAGAACAAAAAAGTTGGTCAAAGACTACGATGGAGACCTGGAGGCTTCACTCCTGGTTAACTGTGCAATAGGTCTTTTATTTGTGGCAAAAGAGAAATACGGCGACACGCTCAGTTTAATCAAGGATCCCGCTATTATCCGTCAATGGGGAATTGATGTTGACAAAATCGATATTTGTAAGAGATATAATAGTGATTCTAGAAGAATTGAAGAGGAATCTAAATCTTTACGCGCTATCTGCAGACATCTTCGTAACTCATTTGCTCATTGCAATTTCACTCCAATTAATCAGGAGCAAAAGATTGTTGGTTTTAAATTAAAAGATTTTCATATTCCAAATAATAACCCTGACCGAGCAACGGTGACTTTTAAGGCTGAAATTGAGATCAATCAGCTTCGAACATTCTTGAATCAGGTTGCTGATTATGTTGTACGTCAATCAAAATGGAATAACCTGAAACACAATCATTGATATAATCATTTGGTTATTGTATGTCTGAGTTCATTTACTTGAATTCCCGAGACGAGCTTCTTAGAATCGATGTGCCTAGCATCGTTTACTTTGAAGCAGAAGGAAACTATACCCGCATTGTTTTAGCTAATGGCTTCGAGGGATTGGTTTGTATCAATCTGGGGAAAATGGAAAAGTTGTTATCCGCGAAACTGCAGGAAAAAGCTCAACGTTTTGCCCGGATCGGGAAGCGGCATATTATCAATCTAAACTATATTCTTCAGATAACACCTCTGAAGCAGACCTTAATACTTAGCGATCAGAAGAGTTTTCAATATTCCCTTGACGTGTCAAAAGAAGCTCTCAAGAATTTGAAAGAATTGATAATCAACTCGAAACTTAACAAGCACAATTAATGGCTATAGATGTTATCATTGGGCGCGAGTCAGGGGCAGCTGCTCCAAGACTGTGCATCAAGTCGGGAGATAAGTCAGCGTTCCTTGGGGCTCCTGGGAGTGTTCCGAAGTCGGTAAGTCGCAGTCACTGCCGACTCCAAATCGACGGGGAGAAAATGACCATCAGTAATGTCTCTGATCAGAATTGTCTCTTTGTCAATGGGCTTGAATATAAAACCAAAGCTATAACGAAAAATGATCTGGTAGAACTTGGCGCAGAACGGTATCGTCTTGATATGGTCGCTGTTTTGGCTTTGCTAATCAAGGCTCCTTCTGCAGGAAGGGCACCTGAACAACCACAAACGTATAACATCTCTCATTTAAAGCACATTTGGGATGATTATTCTGATAGGAAGGTAAAGATGCAGCAAGAAGAACGGACCTTCGGCACTATTCGCAGTGTCACAGGAATCTTAACTCCGATTGGCTTACTCTGCGCTATTCTTCCCAATCTTGCGAATCTTCGTTATTTCTTTGTTGCATTAACCGTTATTCTTGGTATTGTTTTCCTCTACATCCAACTCGGAAGAAGTAAAGAGATTCCTCTACTTCAAAAAAAAATGGAAGAGGATTTCCAAGATGTGTATGTATGTCCTCATTGCAAACATTTTCTTGGTAACCAGAGTTACAAACTTGTTCTTCGCAACGGGGGCTGTCCCTGGTGTAAATCAAAGTTTACTGAATAGCATTTCATCAAATAACCAACCTCCTTCATACATTTGGCCAAGAGAGCGTTTGTTTAACATCATTTTACCTTTATTTTTGACACAGGCTTATGGAACATAATCCTAATGGTAAAAACGAAACGGAGTTCATTGAAGTCTTAGGTAACGAAGATGATTTCGTTCAGATCTTAGGGGTTACCCCTCCTTCTGATGGAAATGAGATTGATGTTTCTTCTGTGGGGTTTGATGAAGGTGATTCCTTCCTCATCGATATTGATGACATCTCTCAGATTGATGAAGTCGAAGGACAAGATATGCCGGATATGAACAACGATGTATTTGCGGATGATTCAATTGACGATTCTGCAGAAATCGTTCAAGGTGATGTAATATGAAACAACTGGTTGCTATTGTTTTATCCATCTTATTCTGTTGGAACGCATTTTCAAGCAATGTGTTCTTGGTTTCCGTGGGGATAGCGGATTATCCTGGAACAGCCAATGACCTTATGCTCCCCACAGCTGATGCAAAGGCAATAGTTGATCTATATAAAACCAATGGCAAGGCATCCACTCGTTTGATTCTGAACGCAAAAGCAACTCGTTCAAATATCATCAAAACAGCTAATGAGTTGTTTAAGAATGCCAAGCAAGACGATATCGTGGTTTTGTTTTTCTCCGGTCATGGAATACCTGGAGGGTTCTGTGCTCATGACGATTTTCTACTCTACGACGATATCCGGGCCATCTTCACAAACTGCAAGTCCAAGCACAAAATGATCTTTGCGGACGCATGCTTCTCTGGAAAGATGCGGGAGCCGTCCGATGGGAGGAAGCGAATATCTTCCGATAGCGATGTGATGCTATTTCTCTCGTCCCGCCAAAATGAAACATCCATTGAGCGTCCGGGAATGAAGAATGGATACTTTACTGCATGTTTGGTCAAATGTCTCAAAGGAGCCGCTGATAATAATCGTGACCGCAAAATCACGGCAAAAGAGCTTTTTGACAGTGTTAGCAAAGGCGTCATCCGCCTCTCCAACAACGAGCAGCACCCGGTGATGTGGGGGAATTTTAGCAATAATATGATTGTAATGCAATGGTAATATGAGTGATACACCTACCATACGAATCAAGTGCCCAAATTGCGGCGCCATCCTCACCGTTGCTGATAGTCCAGCCAATATCGGGAAAAGCGTTAAGTGTCCAGTTTGCCAAGAGAAGTACAAGTTTACCGAGTTTAAACCGGTTCAGCCGAAGAATGATGATTCGGACAGCACCAATCTCGGTATCAATCCTTCGATTGATGTCAAAACTGAGCTTCCTCAATCGCCCAAGGTGATCACGTTTGGATATCTTTTGCATGAAGGTCACCAGAAGAAATATACACTAACTTCTGGTTTGAACCTTATTGGTAGGAAAACATATCAAACAGTATCGGTTGCAACCATTCCTATCGAGACCAGTGATCTGGGTTTTAGTCGCAAGCATTTGTACATTGAAGCGGTGAAAGGACCAGACGGCGTCATTCGCCATTATGCTTATAATGCATCAAACAAAAATAAAACAACCATCAATGGCTTGCCTTTGAATGCCGAAGATAAAGTTATTCTGCATGACTCGGATGTGATTCATTCTGCGGACACGACACTTATCTTTAAAGTATCCGAGCTTTCTTTCCATCAAGCATCGAACGACTCAGACAAAACAGAGATATGAAGATAACCGCCACATACCTCTCCCTTTGGGAACTTGGACAAAGGACCAATCAGGAAGACAGCATCTATCCTTCTTTCGGACAAAAGATTCCCAACAATGACCTCTTTATCCTTTGCGATGGCATGGGTGGCCATGATTGCGGTGAGGTCGCATCCCAAACAGTATGTCAAGCGATGAGTTCCTATATCCTTGCGCATCCCGACACGGATTTCGAATCAGCACTTGATGCCGCATACGATGCTCTGGACGCCAAGGATAACAATGCGGAGAAGAAGATGGGAACGACTCTGACTTTTGTCAAATTCGATGAAGGCCAATGCATCGTTGCCCACATAGGCGATAGTCGGGTTTATCAAATTCGCCCCTCCGAGAAGCGGGTTGTCTATGTAACACGTGACCATTCACTCGTGAACGACCTAATTGCTTGCGGAGAACTGACACCGGAAGAAGCCAAGCACAGTAACCAAAAAAATGTCATCACACGGGCGATGCAGCCTCATCAGGAACATCGGACCAAAGCCGATGTGGCCATTCTGACCGACATCCGGGCAGGCGACTACTTTTACATGTGTTCCGACGGCATGCTGGAGATCAGCGAGGATGAAGACATCGTCAATGTCCTCTCGATGGATAAGACGGACGAGCAGAAGCTTAGCATTCTGAAAGGCGTCACACGTGATAATAAGGACAACCATTCCTGCCACCTCATCCATGTAACGGCAATAGAGGGCTCAATAGAAGCAACGAATCAAGGCAGCAAGCGCCATCTATTTGTATCAAAGAGGATTCTCCTTTACGCGGTCGCTATTATCGCTATCCTTTGCTCTATCCTACTCTTGTCCAAGCGTTTGCGGAAGCCCGTAGAACGGGTTCTCCCTATCGAAGAGGAGGACACCACAATCACGGATACGCCTAAGATCCTCCAGGAAGAAACAAGAGCGGAAGGTGCCATTACCACCCCGCTGAATGAGCTCCTTCCGGACACTTCATCATCAAATGGGGGGGATTCATGTAATAAGGAGGATAACTCTTCCGAATTGAATCAGGACTAACTACCATTGCAATAACAAACAAAAAAAAATACCATGAAAGTCACCGACGAATCCACCATCATCCTCAACAAGGACAAGAACTCGGCACCCGAGACTCCTAAAAAAGAAGACGCTCACCAGGGCCTTGCGTGGCAGTCTGTCCTCATCGGAGGTGTCCCGGGCCTGCTTCTCGGTTCTGCGGGAACCATCTTCGCCACCCCCGCTCACAATCAGACTAACCTCGAAGAGATTGAGGCCTTGAAAGAAGAGGTATCCGAACTCAAGGAAAACTTGGAGAATCTCCAGGAACAGGTTAACACGGCCAGTCACCATGCAAACATTCCGCCCATCGGAGATTCCGTTGATGTGGCGCATGGCGTCTCCGATGATATGTCCTTCTCCGAAGCGTTTGCCGCAGCGCGTGCTGAAGTGGGTCCGGGTGGCGTCTTTACCTGGCACGGGAACGTTTATGGAACCTACTATGCCAGTGAGTGGAACAGTATGTCTGATGCTGAAAAGCATGAATACGCTGATGCCGTTCACAATACTGACTATAATGCAGATCATGCACAGAATGACCTCTACCACGAGGCCTCTTATGAAGATGGAGAGATTCATGTTCTTGGTCAGGAAACAGTTGAGACCGAGGACGGAGAGATCATTAATGTTGCGCGGGTTGAGATTGATGGGCATTATGGTGAAATCTACGATTATGATGGAGATGGGCAGGCCGACGCGGCTTTATTGGACACTAATGATGATGGCCTTGCTGATCTTGCAATGGTTGATGAGAATGGGGATGGCATGATTGATCAGAATGAAGTCTATCAAGTTTCACCTGACGGAATGCTTGCCATGAACGATCCAAGTCCCGAAGATGTCCTCTACGATGGGATGCCGGACTATTCCAATGATGCCGATGTATCCAGTTTAGTTTAAATACCGTTTTGCTATCAATAACCGCTGGAAACTCAAGTCGTTTAACCATTCTTGAAATATGCAGCTTACTCCCGGAATACAATTACAACAAGGAAAGTACGTAATTATTCGTTCTCTTGGCCAAGGTGGATTCGGCATCACATACGAGGCTGAACAAGTTACTTTACATCGTAATGTTGCTGTAAAAGAGTTTTTTATGAAGGACTGCTGCGAACGGGACAGTGAGAATAGTCGCGTAATAGCCGGAACTGGCAGTCAACGCGAACTGGTAGAGAGATTCAAAGGGAAATTCCTTCGGGAGGCGCAAATGATAGCTGGAATGGAGCATCCTAACATCGTACGCGTGACTGATGTGTTCGAAGAGAATGGTACAGCGTATTATGTGATGGAGAAACTCCCTGGAGGATCGCTGGCGGAGAAGGTAAAAAAAGAGGGTCCACTATCGGAAATCCAAGCAGAGAAATATATTCGCCAGGTAGCCGATGCGCTGTCTTACATCCATGCAAGAAACACCGTTCATCTGGATGTCAAGCCATCAAATATACTCTTGGATGAAAAGGGAGATGCTATCCTGATAGACTTCGGAATCTCCAAACACTATGATGAATCCGGGCAACAAACAAGTAGTACGCCTGTAGGAAACAGCAAGGGGTACGCACCGCTGGAACAAAGTAGGGACGGGGATGTAAGACAGTTTAAGCCTTCCACAGATATCTATGCTCTTGGGGCGTCATTGTATCATCTAATTACCGGACAGATTCCACCAGAAGCGTCCATTGTTAACGAAGATGGGTTGACAAGGCCCAATGGCATATCTGATCGCATTTGGACGGTAATTGAGAGCTCGATGCATCCACGTCGGAAAGATAGACCGCAGTCGATTCCCGAGTTTCTGTCTCTGCTCAATGATGAGAACACTGTGATCAATACGACAACTTCAAAACCAAGCTCGTCAACCCCTAATCCAATTCCTCCCAAAACGACACCGATGCCAGTTGCTGATCCTCATAAGATTGAAACGACCAAGTCTAGAGGATGGTTATGGGCAATCATTGTAGGATTATTGGTTCTTGTTGTTGTCCTTGTATTATCAAGGAGCAAAGAGGATAATGGTTATACCTCAAAAACTTCTCAAACAAACTCTTTGATACCAACCCAAACTAAACCGCAAGAAGTTACATCTACCGCAACGAATAATACTGAACAACAGAGGCCCCTCTCTGGTCGAGAGAATGGCCACGAATGGGTTGACCTCGGTTTAAGTGTAAAATGGGCCACTTGTAATCTTGGTGCATCTACTTCAAGTGAATATGGTAGTTACATAGCCTGGGCAGAAACGACGACAAAAAGCAATTATACTCGTAGCACCCTGCGTTATCAAAGTCAAGACGGCAGCAATTCCTTTACGAAGTATAGCTCCGGTGATAACAGAAAACGTCTTGAAATGTCTGATGACGCGGCTCGATCAAATTGGGGTGGACGTTGGCGCCTTCCGACAAAAGCTGAGTTTGACGAGTTAGTATCAAAATGTACTTGGACATGGACCTCACTGGGCGGGAAGAATGGTTACATGGTTAAAGGGGCCAATGGCATGACTATTTTTCTCCCCGCAGGTGGGGATATTGACGGGACCAATAATGGCGCGAAAGGAATGTTTGGCAGCTATTGGTCTTCATCCTTAAATGCCGATCTCCCCGATATGCCCTGGTGCCTCAATTTTGGCAAATCATATCAGCATACCAGCATCTTCAATCGATATAATGGGTTTTCAATTAGACCTGTTTGGGAATAGTATCCGAATTCTTCCTTTTACTCAAATTCAACACATATGCACCTCAACACAGGGATTCTCCTTCAAAACGGAAAGTACAAAATAATCCGCACTCTCGGCCAAGGAGGGTTCGGTATCACATATGAGGCTGAGCAAGTTGCTTTGCACCGTCGTGTTGCGATCAAGGAGTTCTTTATAAAAGAATACTGTGATCGTAACACGACTACTAGTCATGTGACACTAGGTACGTCCAAGGGTAGCAAAGAACTTATCAACCGTTTCAAAGGCAAATTTGTTCGCGAGGCTCAAATGATTGCAGGTTTTGATAATCCGCATATCATTAGGATCTATGACATCTTTGAGGAGAATGGAACCGCATACTATGTAATGTCGTTTCTTGATGGCGGCGCCCTGTCAGAGATAGTAAAGACAAACGGAGCACTGCCCGAGGAAAAGGCTATCGACTACATCAAACAGGTAGCGACTGCTCTAGAGTATATTCATAAACAGAGTATATTGCACCTCGATGTCAAACCATCTAATATTCTTCTTAATTCCATTGGAGAGGCCGTATTGATTGATTTTGGCATTTCGAAACACTATGATTCCGAAGGTGGCCAAACTAGCACTACGCCTACTGGCATAAGCAAGGGCTATGCTCCAATGGAGCAGTATCAGCAAGGCAACATCTCGAAATTCTCTCCAGCCACTGATATTTATTCCTTGGGGGCAACGCTCTATTTCTTGCTTACAGGCGAGACTCCGCCTGAAGCCGCCGAAGTATATGAAGAAGGTCTTCCAGAGATAAAAGGCAGTGTATCACAGTCCACAAAGACGGCTATTATCAGTGCGATGGCGCCAAAGCGTAAGGATCGACCGCAAAGTATTTCGGAGTTCCTCTCCATGCTCTCATCCTCAATTATTCATGATGTCAAACCAAAAGAGAATAGCATAAAAGCGGCTCGTCCTGTCATCACAGAGGAAACGACGATTGTGAAAGAAACGCCCAAAGCATCTCTGCCAGAAAAGGAAAAACCGATCGGAAATCCATGGGCGAATGCCCCGGGCAAGAATACTAGGACTCCATCTAAACAGAAGAATCATCGAGGTTTCCTTGTAGTTTTGCTTGTTGTCTCATTGTGCGCTGGTTTGTATTTCCTGCTTCGAAATCCCTATCACACCGAAGCAGAAAAAATGTACCGTAGAGCTGCGGAAAGAGGTGATGTCAACGCACAGTATGAACTAGGAACATGTTTTGAAACGGGAAATGGTGTTGAACAGGATTATTCCGAAGCGGCACGTTGGTATGCTGAAGCCGTGAAACAGGGGTTATCAGAAGCACAAGTCAGACTTGGCCTCTTGTTTTTGAATGGCGCGGGGGTGAAGCAGGACGTAGTAGCCGCCTGCAATATGTTTCTTCAAGCTGCAGAGCAAGGGAACAATTATGGGCAGGCTCTTATTGGCGAGTATTATCTACGAGGGGAGGGTGTCAAACAGAATTTGGTTGAGGCGAAGAAATGGTTAAGTCTTGCTGCAGAAAAAAACATAATTGAAGCTCAGCATAATCTTGGCGTGTTATATGAAACTGGCGGGGAAGGTGTTAAGCAAGATTATAGTCAAGCTTTCAAATGGTTCAAGACTGCAGCCGAGAATGGCCTTGCCGATGCACAGTTTCAAACCGGAATGCACCTGTACTTCGGATACGGTACAAAAAAGGATTATAAGGCTAGTGTAGAGTGGTTGGAAAAAGCCGCAGTTCAAGAGCACGGTCTCGCACAATACAACTTAGGATTATTCTATGCGAATGGGATAGGATTAAAGAAGGACATTGAAGAAGCCAAGAAATGGTATCGTAAAGCCATTGACAATGGTGTTGGAGAGGCTTCAGATGCGCTCAAGAACTTAGAGTCACAGCAAAAGACAACCTCTGCAGGTATGGGGGCGGATTCAAACTCGAACGCATCCAAGAGCAATACAAGTGGAACGCAGAACTCTGCTCCAATGAGTATATCTCAGAGTTCTGCAACAATATATGTCGGAGAAACCTTAAATCTAAAAGCGACTAACTACGGGTCCTCCCTCGTATGGGAATCTGCTGACCCTTCTGTTGCCACTGTGTCCAGTTCTGGTGTCGTCACTGCGAAGAAACCGGGATATGTCTATATTTACGCGAAAGGAATCGAAGAAAGGCATTGTTTGGTTACTATATTAAATAAGACTACCGGCACAAATTCAACCTCTTCTTCGACATCAAATAGTAATACTACTAATGCGTCATACAACTCCACCTCAAAAACGATTCATCTGTTAATTGGCGAAACAATAACTTCTCCGACTCTTCCGATCGGTAAAGTGGAGAAATGGGAATCTTTTGGAAAAGAAGCTGAAGAAATTTATAAAATCTCCGGGAGTTCTATTACGGGTCTTAAAGAAGGCACCGCATGGGTTTGGGCCTATATTGCCTCGTCTCCATATCGCTACGCCATTACAGTTGGGGATGGTGATTCATCACAAAGCTCATCATCTTATTCAAGCGGCTATAGAACAATAACTGGAATCGTAAAAACGGCCGGTGGGTTAGTTATTATCGGAGCACAAGTCTCAGTTAGACCAGGTGACACGCGCAGTGTAAGAACCGATTCAAACGGTAGGTACAAGATATCCGCTAAGACGGGGGATTATATATCTGTCGAATATGACGGGTATCGTAGTACTGGTCAGACAGTTGGATCTGGAAGCAACATTATTAACTTCACCATGACAACGAAATAGCCACTGGGGAGTTCTCCTCACGTTATTGTTTCACCAACTCGCTATGGTTAAGAGAGATGGCGATAGGATATTCTATTCCCTGTCAAATAGGGCAAAACGATGCTCTAAATGAGTATTCTTCATAATTAATGACAATTAACACCTAACATATGGATGTTCAAGATGCGTTGAAAGAAATAATGGAAATCCCTCCTATGTACAGGAGAGATTTCATTGTTGATTACATACGAAAGTACCTGCCGAAAGCTGATGCTAAGAAGATTGTCCTCCGGAAAAACACAGACGAGTTCCTTTGTGAGATGATCGAACGAGGCCATACTGATAAGTGGGAAATCCTCGAGCTGATCGGTAAGAAACGCGTAGAGAAGTACCTCGACCAAATTAACAATGAGATATGATTGCTGATGACCTTACCAACTGGGAGAAAGCAGAGTTGGCCAATATTCTGGCTAATGAGTATGCTGATGCCGAAGATTTGCTAGAAGCATTTCCGACACTGGCTCAAGTTGAGAGCTTTGAATATGAGTTGTTCAAGGACCTGGTCGAAGAGGACTGGAGGTCCATCGTGGCTGCATATGATCCTGAGGAATTGTCGTATTGGGTAGAGGAGAAAAGATTTAAGGAAAGTCAAGAGGAGTGGGTAGCGGAGTCATTCTTAGAAGCTATGGAGTACTATGAAATGAAAGACAAGCAGCAGATTATGGAGTTTGTGAATTTTTACAACGCCCTCAGATGCCCGGATTACGCCACATTAAAAGGGTATCCTTCTAAACGTAATAGGTCTTGACCAACGATCTGATATATGGAACAAATCAATAAACAAACATTTAAGAACGCATCCTTCGTAATGGCCGGAGGGGCTTGCCTAATAGGACTCATCGGACACTATCTGCGCATCGACGGACCATTACATGTAAGGGGAATCCAATTCCTCACCAGCCTTGTGATACCGGCGCTCTGCTTCTGGGTGGGAATGCTGATCCGTTACAAGGTCGGCAAGCCCAAGTGGCGAGTGTTGGCCATTGCTGGAGTTGCTATGCTGGCATCTCTCTACTTTTCTCGTCACACGGTCAACATCCTTCATTGGATGGAGATCCGTCTATTCTGGTATTTCATCGCCTTACTTGGATTTCTGATACCCTGGAACTATCTCTATGAACGACGTGATAAGGATGGCTATATATCCGCAGTCTTTCTGGTGATCACCGTCTTTACTTATGCGGCGATTGAGCTTTGCTGGCAACGTATGGGGACATCTATTATGTTGCCTAAGCATGAGGATATTGCTACGCTGCTTCTGGTTGTGACGACGAACATCCTGCCGATTGCAGCAATCCCTCCGGTATTCTTCGCGGCTATGTTCTCGCTCTCCAATGCTGGCCAGTGGCTGGGAGAGAAGAAATGGTTCCGTTGGATTGTTGGGATTGCTGCGATTGCCAGCTTTATTGGAATCCTGCCGGGATTGAGGTTTGATCTCACGCTGGATCCTTTATACCTGACGCGGTGGGTTCAGTTGTTTGTTCAGCCTGTAACGATCTATCTGATCATCGTTATTTGCCGGATAATTCGTAAATTGGGCAAGAAGGAAATGACCTGGAAAGAAGTATTTGCCATCTAATGAAACGATACATCATACTCGCTTTAGTGCTCTTGGTTGGCTGCAAGAACAACAATCCTCCCAGCCTTGCAGAACTGGGCTATTTGCCCAATGATCTGGAAGAGTTGCGAAACTCTCCGGAATACCTGGACTTGACGCAGTATACAGTTCCGGAGGAGGACCGAAACGCTATGATCACTCCGGCAGAGCATGAGACAGAAGTGAGAGATGATATCATCCGTATTCGTTATGACCGGCCCATAAAAGGATATACCGTGACGGCGGATCTGTATGACAACTTTTTTGCAGAGGTGCACCTCAGTAAAGGGAATTTAGGTTTTACCGTCGGAATCGTTGACTTCTATGAGAGACTGCTTGACAATCCGGCTGTTGGGGATAATGACGGAAAAGAGACCGTTCTGCCTTACGTGCCTATCACATTCGGCACAAAGATCTCAACTGAGGGCACTTTCGGATTCTTTGATGTTGATTTCGATGGGCAGGATGAATTAATCTACGTTGCTTACGGACAAGGACATCATGGCTGCACGGCATTCCAAGTCTTTGAACTTGATGGAACAGAGCGAGATGATGATCCGTTTGACTGGAGTGTAGATGAGTTTACAGAGTTTAACAGCAAAGAAAAATCAATCACTCTTCACCGATATGGAGGTCTAATGGACGGAGGAGATATCTTGAAGTACAAGCGTCAACCCGATGGCTCATTCCAAGTAACGGATAGCATCGGTATCATCTACGGCACAAAAGGCAACCTCATCACCGACAGCATCCGGCTCCACTACCGCCGACAAGGGGAGCAAATGGTGCTGGTGAAGAAGGAGGTGGTTAGGTAATTTACTCTGTTCTGTACTATCATCAGAATCTTTATCAACCGCCTTTTTTAATTTTGCCCGACTCAGGAAGAATTCGGCCGTCGCCCGGGAGCGTCGGGAGCGCAGGGGTGCGGGCGTATAGGAGGGAAAGGATCAGCGGGGCCCGGCGAGGGCAGCGGTGGGACTGAGGAGGAGGGACGAAGGATGCGACAGCATCATTCGGCACGACGACGAAGACACAGGACGTCGTCCGTTCAACGACTGTTAGACGGCTCCGAAGGAGGCGGCTAAAAAGGAGGCGTTAGACGTCCAGCAACCGAGACGGATAGCCCCGCCCTTTCCCGACGTACGCCTGCATCCCCTGCGGCTCCCGCGCGGACGGGCTGCCGGGCATGCTGGAGGCTTGTTTTGTTCCCGGGAACCCGTTGTTTCGCTTCCCGGGCACACCAGCGCCCCATTTTGTGCCCGGCAGCCCCTTCCCAGGGGCAAAAACACCCCATTTTGCCCCCGGCAACACTTTTTTCTTGTCACCAGGGGCAAATCGGGGGTCTAGTGCCCCCGGGAAACGAGATTCGCCGGTCGGAGCCGGCGAATGACGTAGACGAGAACTAGCCTTCGAAGAAATAGGCGTCGGGGATGCGGTGGAGGTTGTAGCGGGAGGCCATGGCTTCGCCGTAGGCGCCGGCGGAGCGGATGGCGACGAAGTCGCCGCGGTGGCATTTGTCCATGGAGAATTCCTTGACGAAGACGTCGGAGCTCTCGCAGACGGGCCCCACCACATCGTAGATCTCCTCCGGCTCGCTGGAGCTAAGATTTTCCACCCGGTGATAGGCCCGGTACATCGCCGGACGCACCAGCTCGGTCATGCTGCCGTCGATGATGGCGAACTGCTTGTGCGTGCCCTGCTTGACATAGAGCACGCGGCAGATCAGCGAACCGCACGGCGCCACGATGGAGCGGCCCGGCTCGAAATGCACGATCGTCCCCTGCGGCAGCTTGAGATGCTTGCGGAAGGTATCGAACCAGCCCTCGAAATCGGCGATGGGCAGGTGGTTGGGATGCTGATAATTGATGCCCAGGCCGCCGCCCACGTTGATATCGCCCACCGGGCGGCCGCCGCGCTGCAGACGCACAACCAGCTCGTTGACGCGGTTGCAGAGGGCCACGAAATCGCTCATATCGAGGATCTGCGAACCGATGTGGAAATGCATGCCCACATACTGCACGTGCTGCAGGCGCAGCGCCAGGTCCATCACCTCGTCCAGCTGCTCGTAATTGATGCCGAACTTGTTCTCGGCCAGGCCGGTGGTGATGCCCGCGTGCGTGTGCGCGCCGATGTCCGGATTGATGCGCAGGGCCACGGGGGCCACTTTCCCCATCTCACCCGCCAGGGCGTCGATAATTTCCAGCTCGGCCGCGGACTCCACGTTGAAACGGGAAATGCCGGCCTGCAGCGCGAGGCGGATCTCCTCGTCGCTCTTGCCCACGCCCGCGAAGACGATGCCCTCCGCGGGGAAGCCCGCGTCCAGCGCCGCCTGCACCTCGCCGCCGCTCACGCAGTCGGCGCCGAAGCCCCGGGAGGCGATCTCCGCGAGGATGCGGGAGTTGTAATTCGCCTTGACCGCATAGTGCACCCGGAACTCCGGGTTGCGGTCCAACTGCGCCTGCACGAGGTCGAGCGTGCGGCGCAGCAGCGGCAGGTCGTAATAGTAGAACGGGGTCCGCAGGCCCGCAAAGCGTTCTACCGGGAAATCACCCTTCAGCATTACTTAAACAGACATTTGCTCAAGGAACGCAGGGCGCGCGCCTTGTCCTCGCCCTTCACCAGGAAGGAGATGTTGTAGTTGCTGCCGCCGTAAGAGATCATGCGCACGGGGATGTCCTTCATGGCGTCCAGGGCGCGGGACTCGAAGCCCACGTTCTCCCAGTCCATGTCGCCCACCACGCAGATGATGCACATGTCCAGGTCCACGCCCACCGTGCCGTACTTCTTGAGGTCGTGCACGATCTCGCCGAGGTGGCGCGTATTGTCGATCGACATCGACACGCCCACCTCCGAGGTGCAGATCATGTCGATGGAAGTCTGCCAGCTCTCGAAGATCTCGAACACCTTGCGCAGGAAACCATGCGCGAGGAGCATGCGGGAAGACTTGATGCGGATGGCGGTGATATTGTCCTTCGCGGCGATGGCCTTGATGGTGCCGGCCTCGGGGATGTTGTCGATCAGTGTGCCCGGCGCCTCCGGATCCATCGTATTGAGCAGGAGCACCGGAATACCGGCGAACTTGGCCGGTTGGATGCAGGTCGGGTGCAGGATCTTGGCGCCGAAATAACCCAGCTCGGCGGCCTCCTCGAAGTGGAGGTGACGCACGGCCGTGGTGTGGTCCACGAAGCGGGGATCGTTGTTGTGCATGCCGTCGATGTCGGTCCAGATCTGGATCTCCTCGGCGCCGATGGCCGCGCCGATCAGCGAAGCGGTGTAGTCGGAGCCGCCGCGCTGCAGGTTGTCGATCTCGTCGTGCGGATTGCGGCAGATGAAGCCCTGCGTCAGGTAGAGCGGGGCCTTGGGATATTTCGCGAGCAGCGCGGTGAGCTTCTCCCGGATGTACTCCGTGTCAGGCTCGCCCTGCACGTCGATCTTCATGAAGTCCAGGGCGGGCAGCAGCTGCACCGCCACCCCCTTCTCTTCCAGGTAGAAGGCCATCATGTGCGTGGACAGGAGTTCGCCCTGCCCGACGATGATCTTCGACTCCACCTGCGTGAAGAGCTTCTTGGTGAAGGTCTTGATATAGTCGAACACGCCGTCTGCGTACTTCTGCGCCTTGTCACGCGCCTCGGCCGTGCTGTACAGCTCGGCGATCACGCCGCGGTACTTCGCCGCCAGGCGGTCGATGGTCTCGCGGGCGCCCTCGACGTTGCGGTTGAACAGGTAGTCGGAAATCTCCACCAGGGAGTTGGTCGTGCCGGACATGGCCGACAGGACGACGAAATTGCGGCCGCCGCGGGACACGAGGTCCGCGACATGCTGGATGCGCTGTGCGGACCCAACCGAGGTGCCGCCGAATTTCATGATTTTCATATCCTTACAATGTTTTATCTTCACTAACGGTTCTGATATTTGTCCAGCATCGGCTGCAGGATGGCGGTCAGCTGATCATTCTCGATCAGGAAGCCGTCGTGGCCGAAGGCGGAGCTGATCTCCCGGTAGGCCGCCGTCTTGAGGGCGGCCACCGTGGCCCGGCCGTGGCTGGGCGGGAACAGCACGTCGCTGTCGATGCTGATCATCATGCAGTTCGCCTGGATGCGCGCGAGCGCCGCGTCCACCCCGCCCCGGCCCCGGCCGACATTCATGCTGTCCAGGGCATAGGTGAGGTACCAGTAGCTGTAGGCGTCGAAGTCGCGCCGCAGGAGCTTCTGGCCTTGGTAGCGCTGATACGAGCCCGCCCGGTCGGCGAACAGGGTATCCTCCTCCGGCTCCGCCTGCGTGAGGTTGTAGCCGGCGTAGGTGCGGTAGGAAATCAGGGCGATGGAGCGCGCGCAGGAGAGGCCCGCGGCGCCGCCGTGCAGGTCCTTCGCTTCGCGGAAGGTCGGATCGGCCTCCAGCGCCATGCGCTGCGACTCGTTGAACGCCGTCATGAAGGGCGGCACGCGCGTAGCCGTGGCCAGGAAGACCACGTCCCGCACCACCTCCGGCTCCATGATCACCCATTCCAGGGCCTGGAAACCTCCGATGGACGGACCGAGCATCAGGTCGATGTGCTCGATGCCCAGGTGCTTGCGCACGAGGATGTTCGCGTTGACGATGTCGCGCACCGTCGTGCGCGGGAAGTCGAACAGATAGGGCCGTCCCGTCTTGGGGTTGATCGACGCGGGGCCCGTCTCGCCGTAGGGCGAGCAGAGCATCGACGCGCAGACGACGAAGTAGCGGTCCGGATCGAAGAGCTTGTCCTTGCCCACGAGCTGCGGCCACCAGTCCTCGGGATTGGAATTGCCGGTCAGCGCATGGCAAACCCACACCACGATGTCTCCCGGCCGGTACGCCCGGTCGGAGGTGTGGTACACCAGCTCCAGGTGGTCGAGCTGACCGCCTGCTTCGAACTGGAAAGGTTTGTCTATGACAAGCTTATTGTATCTCATATAAACTATTTCTTCGGATGATCTTTCTCAAACTCAGCCATCCTTTCCTCGAGCACGGGATAGAGCTCTTCGCGCATCCGGCTCGTGCAGCCGCGCACGCCCTGGCGGGTGCTGCCCGTCGTGGACAGGGAGATGCTGCTGACGCCGTAGTACATCAGCTCGACCACCAGCTCGTCGCCGCTCAGGCCTTCATAGCCCAGGGTGAAGAAGAAGCCGTCCCCCACCTCGCGCGTCACGTCGCGGTCATAGACCACGGAGAAGCCGTGGCGGCGGAAAATCTCCTTCATCTTCGCCGCCCGGCGGGCGTACTCGCGCGTGTCCTCCACGAAGTCGATCTTGCCCTCGCAGGAGAGCCGCAGCATCTCGGCATAGCCGTACTGCGTCGTGGCCGTGCAGCCGCTCGTGATCATGTAGAGGATGGAGGCGGTGAGCGAGACGCCAAACACGCCGGCGTCCAGGTAACGCTTCGCCAGGGCCGGGTACTGCTTCTCGTAGAGCTTGTCGGAGATGCAGCAAAGCGCGATACGCTGGCCGGCGTAGCTGAAGATCTTGGACGCGGAGAGCATCAGGATGTAATTGTCCGTATAGCGCGCCACGGTGGGCAGGAAGGGAGCCTCGTAGGGATGGCCCAGCTCCCGGCGGTAATCCATGCAGAAATAGGCCAGGTCCTCCATCACGACGGCGTCGTACTTCGTGGCCAGCTCGCCGATCACCTGCAGCTCTTCCTCCTCCAGGCAGATCCACGCGGGATTGTTGGGGTTGGAATAGACGATGGCGGCGATGTCGCCGGCGGCGAGCTCCTGCTCCAGCTTCTCACGAAGCCGGGCGGCGCCGCGCCAGGCATAGATGTCGAATTCGCGCCAGCCGATGCCCAGCACGCGCAGCTGCGACTTCTGGATCGGGAAGCCCGGATCCACAAAGAGGACCTTGTCCTTGCCGGGGATGCGCTGCGTACACGCGATAAACGACCCGAAAGAGGCCGCTACGGAGCCCGTCGTGGGCACGCAGCCCCGCGGGGCGATATCGACATCGATGAAGGCCTTGACAAACGCGGAAGCGGCCTCTTTTAGCTCGGGCACGCCGGCCGCGGCCGGGTACTGCGAGCCGATCCCGCTGTCCAGCGCCCGCTTCTCGGCCTCGACGCCGTAGCGGTTGATGGGCAGGCCGGGCGAGCCCTGGTCCATCCGGACGAAGGGAATCCCCGTCTTCTGCTCCAGGTACGACGCCGCGAGAAGGATCTCTCCGATCGTGGCGGTGGACAGGTCCGCAATATTGTTCACGCGGCAGGCCTCGGCGACCAGCGCTTCGCTGAAAATCTTCATCCTTAAATCTTGTAGCACCAGCCGTGAGCATCTTCAATCTCACCGAACTGGACACCCGTAATCTGCTTGTAGAGTTTCGTGCACATCGGGCCCACGGCGCCGTCTTCCTCATAGCGGAAGCTGCGGGACACCGTCGGCTCGGCCAGCACGGGTTTCATATCGATGTGGGACATCGGGGTGATGACCACGGCCGTGCCGCAGCCGCCCGCCTCTTCAAATTCGGCGAGCTCTTCGAGGGGCACCTGGCGTTTCTCCACCTTCATGCCGAAGTCTGCGGCGCATTCCTGCAGCGTCATGTTCGTAATGGAGGGCAGCACGCTGTCGGAAAGAGGGGTAACGTAAGTGTTTCCATCCCTGATTCCGAAGAAGTTGGAAGAGCCGAACTCATCGACGAACTGACGCGTTGCGGAATTGAGGTAAAGCAGTTCCGCATAGCCCTGCTCATGGGCGATCTTGTACGGCACGAAGGTGCCGGCGTAGTTGGCGCTGAGCTTGTAGGAGCCCGTACCCTTCGGCGCGGCACGGTCGAAGTCGCCGGGGATCACGGCAGCCGCCGAACGCAGGTGGGCGCCATAGTAGGAGCCGGCCGGCGCACACATGACGGCCAGGGTCACCTCAGGATACGGGACGAGCTGCATCTGCGGATGCGGGGCGAAGAGCAGCGGCCGGATGTACAGGGAGGCCTGGTGGCCGTACGGCGGCAGGAACTCCAGGTTGTTCTTGACGCAGAGCTCACACATCTTGATGAACATCTCCTTAGGCGGTTCCGGCAGGCCAAGGAAGCGGGCGGAACGGGCCATACGGGCAGCGTTCTTGTCCGGGCGGAACAGCACGATGCTGCCGTCCTTCTGGGTGAAAGCCTTCAGGCCCTCGAAGCAGGAAATAGCATAGTGAAGTCCCTGCGTGAAAGGGTCGATGGTGAGAGAAAAGGTCTCGGTGGTCTGGATGTCAGACCAGGCGCCGTCCCGGTAGTGAGCCAGGACCACGGTGCGCGTGCGGTAGGCGTCAAAGCCTAAAGTATCCCAATCTATCTGTGCCATAACTTGTGCTTATAATTACCGTTTTTAGATGTGTTTTGCCACCCAATCACCCACTTCCTCGGTCGTGTGAGCGGTGCCGGAAGCGGCCAAATCATCGGTGACATAATTGTTTTCAATGCTGGCAGTCACTGCATTGCGAATTGCACGTCCTTCCTCCATCAAACCGAAGGCGTATTCGAACATCATCGCGGCCGAAAGGATGGCTGCGAGGGGGTTCGCGATGTTCTTGCCGGCGGCCTGCGGCCAGGAGCCGTGGATGGGTTCGTACACCCCGGTCTTCTCGCCGACGGAGGCGGAAGCGAGCAGGCCCATCGAGCCGGAGACCACGCTGGCCTCGTCGGTGAGGATGTCGCCGAAGGTGTTCTCCGTCACGACGACGTCGAAGAATTTCGGGCCCGTGATGAGCTTCATCGCGGCGTTGTCCACGAACATGTAGTCCGTCGTGACCTCGGGGTAATTCGGGGCCATTTCCTGGGCGATCTGGCGCCACAGGCGGGAGGACTCGAGCACGTTGGCCTTGTCCACCACGGTGAGGTGCTTGCGGCGGCGCATGGCGTATTCGAACGCCTGCTTGAGGATGCGCTCGATCTCGTAGCGGTGATAGATGTTCGTATCGTAGGCGGTGTCGCCCCCGTCGAGGCGGCCCTTTTCGCCGAAATACATGCCGCCGGTGAGCTCGCGGATCACCAGGAAGTCGGCGCCGTCCACCAGCTCCTCCTTGAGCGGGGATTTGTGGACGAGCGACTTGAAGGTCTCCACGGGGCGCAGGTTGGCGTACAGGCCGAGCTGCTTGCGCATGGCCAGCAGGCCCTGCTCCGGGCGCACCTTGGCGGTCGGATCATTGTCATATTTGGGGTCGCCGACGGCGCCGAAGAGCACCGCATCGGAATCCAGGCAGGTCTTGTAGGTCACCTCCGGGAAGGCGTCGCCGAAACGGTCGATGGCGCAGGCGCCCACGTAAGCGAAATGGTAGGACACCTCGTGTCCGAACTTGCGGCAGACGGCGTCAACGCTTTTGACCGCCTGGCTGATGACTTCGGGGCCGATGCCGTCCCCGGGCAGAAGGGCAATGTTCAGTTTCATTTCAATTGATTCAGATCCATGTTTTCAATGATGTTGAGCATCTTGACCGTGGCCTTGATGGCGGCTTCCGTCTGGTCGGAGTCGATGCCGCGGGTCTTGAACTCGTAGTCGCCGTTCTTCCAGGAGATGCTGGCGGACACGAGGGCGTCCGTCTTGCCTCCCGGGGGGATGGTGACCTGATAGTCGGTGAGCACGGGGTGCTTCTTGCCGAGCTTCTCGTAGAT
>JAGCDF010000016.1 GCA_017651225.1 Bacteroidales bacterium | reverse complement strand
CCGCAAGTCTCCGCACGTCCTGCGCCACACGCTGGCGACGGAGCTGCTGGACGGAGGGGCGGACCTCAATTCCATCAAGGAATTGCTGGGCCACAGCTCCCTGGCGGCGACCCAGGTCTATACGCACAATTCCATCGAGCGGCTGCAAAAAGTGTATAAATCCGCCCATCCAAGGGCAAAAAACGATGGTAACCATGGAGATTAAACTCAAGGCCCTGAAATTCGAAGCCGGCGAGCAGCTCGCCGCCTTCGTCGAGAAGAAAGTCTCCCGCCTGGCCCGCTTCTGCGAAGGCCTCAGCGAGGAGGTGGAGGTGGCACTCGAAGACCATCTCAAGCAAGGTAAGTCTGCCAAGATCCAGCTCCACATCCCGGGCGAGGAGCTCATCATCGAGCGGGAGGCCGACACCTTCGAAAATGCGATCACGGAAGCCGTTGACGCCATGAAGGAGAAGCTCACCCGCGTTAAGGAAAGAAAATTCGAGAACTAAGATGAAGATTTTCAAAACATTTGTTTTGGGTGCCGCGCTTGTCGCGGCATCTTCTTTGACGGGCTGTGATTTCGTCGAAGGTTTTATCGCCGGCTGGAAGGAAGCCGGGGACGGGGACGTAACGAGGATCACTTCCGCCGGACTTGTGTCGAACCAGTCGGCCCAGCAGGCCGTTGTCAACGGCAACACCCTTACGTATGGCGACCATACGTACACCATCGTTTCCGACATTGACGTGAACACGAAGGAGTACAAGAAGCCGACGGCTTCCGTAACCTTCACCAACATCCCGTCGGGCTATGCAGAGTTCGAAGCGGTCTACAACGGCCTGCTCGGCAAGAGCGTCGCCGGCACGGCCGCGATGATCCCGATGGCCATCGAGCTGTACGCCCGCGACGCCGAGGTGGGCGAGCGCTGCCTGGACCTGCTGTGCAACAGCGACGCCACGGTCAGCAACATCACCCGCATCCTCAAGACCAAGCTGGTGCCGTCCCAGTATGCCCAGGAGAACGATTCCTACCTCCAGCGCTACATGGCCGCGGCCCTGCTCAAGGGTGCCGTCAACACCAACGCCTACACGCCGGACAAGCCCTACACCGTGGAGATGACCATGTCGCCGAACGGCGTCAAGGAGGCTCCGCTCATGGGCGGGGACGTGACCTATATCTACATCCTCGCGCAGGGCTGGGACACCTTCCAGCGCGGCGTGGACGTGTTCCTGCCGTATGACACGGAGTACTACAAGGTGGCCGGCTGCTCCTCCTGCTACACGCAGTGCAAGAACATCCGCGGCACCTGGCCCGGACTGGAGTAGAACTAATCGCGCTCTCCCTCCCTTTCAAGGCCGCCCTCCGGGACGGCCTTTTTTGTGCAGATGCAGTATTGGATATCCGGTGATTATTCTTTAATTTTGTGCTTATTCGCGAAGTAAAAGAACATAGATATGAGAAATTGTTTATATTTCATTATATCCCTGGCCGTAATCATCCTCGCAGTTTCTTGCGATAAGAATGGCTTTATGGGTAGCCGCTCCGATTTGTATGTGAATCAGCCCGCCATCTCCATGTACGATCAGTTGTTGTTGAAAGGAGAGGTTGCTGCTGTAACAGATCAGATTGTTTCAGACAACGACTTCTCTACCAGTGTGGAGCGTGTTGAATTCGGAGATTATCATCTCGTCAAGTATTATGCGGTTAACGGAGTTGAGGTAGGAACTGACAGTGATTTGCGGTGCGTGGCCTTCCAGTCCATCGTCTCATCTTTTGCGCGTTTTGAGTACCCCGACAAATGGCAAAGCCTGGATTCCGTTATTGAGAAGAACGGGGAAAAGAGGATTGAACTGGCCTGGGACAAGGCAGGTCGATACACCAAAATGCGCGCTTTTGACGGAGAATCTCCGATATGTGTAAAAGAATTTGCCGGGAAATACGAATTGGAAGAGTTCCTCTACGACGAGAACGGTTTCCCGAGATATACCTTCACCTTTGATCGTGACGGCTCTTTATCCGTTTGCTCGGAGAATACGTATTCGGGGCTGGACGCTTTTGGGAACGCGTTGAATATTAAAGTCAAAACGCCGAATGGCTCTTACACGATTCGTCGCACGATAGAGTATCGGTAGAACTAATCGCGCTCTCCCTCCCTTTCAACGGGTATTTTGTTTTTTCCTTTGTGAAGTCAATCCGACAGGATGGTCATCAAATCCGTATTAAACCAGATATACTCTTTTCCCACCTTCTCTTTAGTCAGCATTCCTAAAGACTCGAGTTGGGATAAATACTTTTTGGCCGTGTTAATACTCTTGATCTTATCCGAGAGCAGGTTCTTCGGTCGGATATAAGGCTGCTCAAAGAGTTTCGGGACGTCCATCCTTCCCACAGGCAACCCGTTCTCCTGCATCATCGCCTGGGTTTTCTCCATTAAACTATTGATCCGGAGTATTTTGTCGATAGTGTATTCTGCTGTTTGGGAGACGGCTTCCAGCATATACAGAATCCAGGATCTCCAAAGAAGAGTGCCCGTTACGCCGTTCAGCTTCCAATAATAATCATCCTTATTCTGAAGAATGTATGCACTAAGGTACAGAATCGGTAAATCCAGCAGTTGTTTCTGAATCAGGTATAAGATGCAAAGGATCCTACCGGTCCTGCCATTGCCGTCCCGGAACGGATGGATTGCCTCAAACTGATAATGAGCCATAGCCATCTTCAGGAGTGAATCTATCGGATACTTGGTATCATCATTCAGAAACTCCAGGAGTTCTGCCATCTTCTTTTCAATGACTCCTTTGCCGCGGGGAGGGGTGTAAACGGTCTCTGCAACCAGAGAGCCCCATCCTCTCTTTTTGATTACCACTTCGGCCTGATAGGGACGAATGCTATCGTGAGTCCTTTTGACTTCCCGGTACACATCGATAATCGTGTCGATGGTCAGCGTCTTTTCTGCTTTGATTCTCTGAAAACCCTTCCAGAGTGCTTCCCGGTAGTGGAGAATCTCTTTGGCCGGCCCCTCCAGATAATCGTCTTCCTGATATGGCAGCGACCGATATAGCTCATCGTCTGTGGTGAAGATGTTCTCGATAGCACTACTGGCTTTAGCCTCCCGCAGCGCGATCGTGTTCACAAAAATGGACTGGTTGGGAAGTGTGGATGCCAACCCCTTCAGTTCTGCAAGACGTCGACTGGCAAGCATCAGCTTGTTAAGCACTTCCTCATCGCGATACAACTCAATGGCTGGCGGAAGAGGAGGTAACTGGTTGTAAGGATTATTACGGTCGAATGCTTCCATTTCTGACAGTTTTTCTTTCAACTGTCAAATTTAGCGAAATTTTGACAGAAACAAAAGAATCTGTCAAAAAGATGGTATCACCCTTTCAAGTCTTCTTTCGCCGTCATGTTTGATTTCCCGTTGGGCCTCGGCTTCCGGTTCTAATCCTTAAAGATTCAGTAGCTTGGCGGTGAGTTCCGTGAGGAGCTCGCCGTCATTCGTTAAAGTGGTGCCGTCGCCGCCCTTGCCGAGGTAGTCGTAGTCGCAGAGGAGCGAGACGGCGGCCATGGCCTTGGGAACGGGGTAGTTGCGCACGGCTGCGTCGTATTCCTTGTAGAAATAGGGATTGACGCCCGCGAGGGCGCGCGCCTTGTCCTCGGGCGAGGGGTAGCCGCCCCGGCCAAGCAGGGCGCCGTACTTGAGGATGCGGCTGAAGTGCGTGAAGAGGGCGCTGACGGCCATCGGCATGGCGAATTTGGCGCTGTTGCCCAGGTGCGCGGCGATCTTGAGCGCCTGCGCGGCGTGGCGGTAGGAGAGCTCCTTGGTGAGCTCGAAGACGCTGAACTGCCGGGAGATGCCCACGTTGCGCTCGATGTCGGCGACGCTCACGCGCGTGGCGCCTTCGGGCAGGGCCTTGGTGAGCTTGTCCGTCTCCACGACGATCTTGGAGAGCTCCGTGCCCACGGACTCGGCGAGCAGCGCGGCCGCCTGCGGCTCGATCTGCAGGCCGCGCGAGCCGTAGTAGGAGAGGATCCAGTTGGGGACTTCGTAATCCCGCAGGGCGGGGGAATCGACCACCACGCCCACCTTCTGGGCGGCCTTGTAGAAGGCCTTGCGCTTGTCGACGGACGCGCCGTGCAGCAGGACCACCAGCACGGTGCTGTCCAGCGGCTCGGCGCAGTAGAAGGCCAGCTCTTCGATGCCCTTCATCTGCTGGGCTTCCTTGACGACCACGAGCTGCCGCTCGGCCATCATCGGGAAGCGGCGGGCGGCCGTGACCACCTGCGCGGCCGTGACCTCGCCGCCGTAGCAGATCGTCTCGTTGAAATCCTTCTCCTCCTCGGGGATGCAGGCCTGGACGATGGCGTCGCAGACGAGCTCGGGGTAGTAGGGCTCGTCGCCCATCAGCAGGTAGAGCGGGCTGAAGCGCCCCTCGCGCACGTCGGAGAGGATTTTCGCGCATTGCGCGTCGATATTGACGGAAACTTTGGCCATAGCAGCACAAAAATACGCAAAAATCTTCTTACATTTGTCCTGATGCAACCACAAAAACCAGTTATATGAAGAAAATCATCACCCTGCTTGCAGGTGCCTGCCTGCTCGCTTCCGCGTCCCTGCTCGCGCAGGACGCCACCGTCCGCGTCCACGACGCCGGCACCGGCCAGACCATTCCTGCCGAGCTCTACGGCCAGTTCTCCGAGCACCTCGGACGCTGCATCTATGGCGGCCTCTGGGTCGGCAAGGACTCCTCCGTGCCCAACATCGAAGGCTATCGCAAGGATGTCTTCGAGGCCCTCAAGACCCTGAAAGTCCCCGTGATGCGCTGGCCGGGCGGCTGCTTCGCCGACGACTACCACTGGATGGACGGCATCGGCCCGCAGGAGAAGCGCGGCTACCTGACGAACAACAACTGGGGCGGCACGCTGGAGGACAACAGCTTCGGCACGCACGAGTTCCTGAACCTCTGCGAGATGCTCGGCATCGAGCCGTACATCAGCGGCAACGTGGGCAGCGGCAGCGTCGAGGAGATGGCCAAGTGGGTCGAGTACATGACCTCCGACGCCAAGACCCCGATGGCCGACCTGCGCCGCGCCAACGGCCGTGAGAAGCCCTGGAAGGTCAAATACTTCGGCATCGGCAACGAGGCCTGGGGCTGCGGCGGCAACATGACGCCGGAGTACTACAGCGACCTCTTCCGCCGCTACGGCACCTACCTGCGCGACCAACCGGGCAACCGCCTGTACAAGATCGCCAGCGGCGCCTCCGACTACGACTACAACTGGACCCGCGTCCTGATGAAGAACCTCGAGGGCAAGGGCATGGCCGGCATCTCCCTGCACTACTACACCTGCAAGGGCTGGACCGGCAGCAAGGGCTCCGCGACCAAGTTCACGGACAAGGATTACTGGTGGACCCTCTCCAAGACCATCGAGGTCGAGCCCGTGCTCAAGAAGCACATCGAGATCATGGACGAGCTGGATCCGTCCGGCCGCGTGGGCCTGCTCCTCGACGAGTGGGGCACCTGGTTCGACGTGGAGCCGGGCACGAACCCGGGCCACCTGTATCAGCAGAGCACGATGCGTGACGCCATCGTGGCCGCGCTCAACTTCGACATCTTCCACAAGTACACCCGCCGCCTGAAGATGGCCAACATCGCCCAGGTGGTCAACGTGCTGCAGTCGATGATCCTGACCAACGAGACCGAGATGGTCCTCACCCCGACCTACCACGTCTTCGAGATGTACAACGTGCACCAGAACGCCGAGTTCATCGACTCCGAGGTGCTGACGGCCCACGTGAAGACCGAGCGCGAGTGCGCCGTGCCGGAGGTGGACGCCACCGTGTCCCGCAAGGACGGCGAGATGCACATCTCCCTGGTCAACACGGATCTCAAGAAGTCCAAGAAGGTGCTCGTGACCTTCGACGAGGCCGGTGTGAAGAACATCCTCTCCGCCCGCGTGCTGACCTCCAAGGACGTGCACGACTACAACGATTTCGGCAAGGCTGATGTCGTGAAGCCCGTGACGTTCAAGGACTTCAAGCTCACCAAGGCCGGCCTGGAAGTGACCCTCCCGCCGTGCTCCGTGGTCGCGATTGCCGCAAAATAGGCGGCTCTTCCCGCAACACATTGAATCGCCCCGCTTTGCCGGGGCGATTTTTTTGTTTTTCTGCGACATTCCAGTTAAATTTGTAGGATTCTACTCATAGTGTATTATGGCAATTATAGAATGTAAGAACGTCTGCAAGAATTTCGGGGAGAAAGTGGCCCTCGACCACGTCAGCCTCGAGATTCCCGAGGGTCAGATCTTCGGTCTGCTCGGCCCGAACGGCGCCGGCAAGACGACGCTGATCCGCATTATCAACCGCATTACGATTCCCAACGGAGGCGAGGTCCTCTTCAACGGCCGTCCCATCACGCAGGACGACGTGGCCCGCATCGGCTACATGCCTGAGGAGCGCGGCCTCTACCGCAAGATGAAGGTCGGCGACCAGGCCATGTACCTGGCCCAGCTGAAGGGCATGTCCGCCGCGGACGCCCGCGCCGCCCTGAAGGACTGGTTCGTGCGCTTCGGCATCCAGAGCTGGTGGGACAAGAAGGTGGAGGAGCTCTCCAAGGGCATGGCCCAGAAGCTCCAGTTCATCACCACCGTGGTCCACAAGCCGTCCCTGATGATCCTGGACGAGCCCTTCTCCGGCTTCGACCCGGTCAACGCCGAGGTCATCCGCCAGGAGATCCTGCGCCTCAAGAACGAAGGCGCCACCATCATCCTGTCCACGCACAACATGGAGTCCGTGGAGGAGCTATGCGACAACATCGCCCTGATCAACAAGTCCCGCCTGGTGATCACCGGCGGCGTGGAGCAGATCCGCCGCGACTATGGCAACAACAACGTCGAGCTCGTCTGGACCGACGCGAACGGCCGCCACACGGAGGTCCTTCCGCGCGAGACGGACGGCACCTCGACGCTCCGCACCTACCTGGAGAAGGACGGCGTGCAGATCAACTCCTACAAGGAGCTGATGCCGCGCATGAACGACATTTTCATCAAACTTGTAACGGAAGGGGAGGAATAGGCCATGAATTTCAAGACGATAGGCATTGTCATCAGCCGCGAATACCTCAATAAGGTCAAGAAGAAGAGTTTTATCTGGACGACGCTCCTGGTCCCCATCCTGGTGGCCGGCCTGACCATCGGCGTGATGGTGGCCCTGATGAACACCAAGGAGAAGACCAAGAACATCGCCGTCGTGGATGCCTCCGGCATCGTCCTGCCGTACCTGGAGGACACGGAGACCGTGCACTACACGGACCTGTCCGCCATGCCGGTCGACAGCATCAAGGCCAACCTGGCCTCGCTCGGCTATGACGGCCTGCTCTCCGTGGGCGAGCTGAACCTCGAGGAGAAGACGGTCCCCGCCGACCTCTTCTCGCCTAAGCCCTTCGGCATGGAGCTGACGGACAACATCAGCTCCCGGATCAACCGGGCCGTGGAGGACTACCGCATTTCTACGTATAACATCGAAGGCCTCGACCAGATCCTCAAGGACGTCAAGGCCAACATCCACCTGCGCTCATACACGGTGAGCGACGACGGCGAGGAGAAGATCTCCGAGGCCGGCGTCTACAGCATCGTGTCCATGGTGCTGGGCATCTTCCTGTTCATCTTCGTGACGATGTTCGGCAGCATGGTGATGAGCTCCGTGATCGAGGAGAAGGCCAGCCGCGTGGTGGAGGTGCTCGTCAGCTCCGTCAAGTCCACCGAGCTGATGTTCGGCAAGATCATCGGCATCGCGCTCGTCGCGCTGACGCAGTTCCTGCTCTGGATCGTGCTGTCCGTCGCCATCATCAGCATCGGCGGCGCCGCGTTCGGCCTCGGCAAGCTGGGCGGCTCCAACCCGACCGAGCTCGTGAGCACGATGGGTGGCGTGGATGCCGCCCAGGTGGAGGAGATGACCGCGCAGCTCGCCGACCAGGGCGAGATGGGCACGGTGGTCAGCTCCCTGGCGAACCTGCCGTATGGCCAGATTCTCGGCCTCTTCTTCGTGTACTTCATCTTCGGCTATCTGCTGTATGCGTCGCTCTTCGCGGCCATCGGCTCCGCCGTGGAGAACGAAGGCGACACGCAGCAGCTGCAGCTGCCGCTGACGATCCCGCTGATGCTGGGCTACATGATCGCCCTGTACGCGTTCCGTGCGCCCGACAGCTCGATCGCCTTCTGGGGGTCCATCATCCCCTTCACCTCGCCGATCGTGATGATCTCGCGTCTGCCGTTCGGCGTTCCGGCGTGGGAGATCATCCTGTCCGTCGCGCTGCTGGTCGCCACCTTCGCGTTCTGCGCCTGGGCCTCGGCCAAGATCTACCGCGTCGGCATCCTGATGTTCGGCAAGAAATCTACCTGGAAAGATCTATGGAAATGGTTAAAACAAAAGTAATTGCACTGGCCGCGTTGACGTTGCTCGCCTGCTCCTGCCACGAGTACACGTACACGTGGGAGAAGTACCGGATGGACGGCCACCGCACAGGCGTGACCGCCCCCAATGCCGAGAACGTCCCCCAGACGCTCGGCACGGTGAACGATTCGACCTACCTGGCCCCGAACGGCACGGTCTGGCAGAAGGGGAGTGCCACGTACGCCGTGGCTAATGACCTGATTGCCGTGCAGCCGCTGATGAAGGACCTCAAGACGGTGGTCGGCTTCGCGCCCCGCGAGATGGTTTCCCGCGCGCCGGAGAGCGAGCTCTCCAACTGGTGGGTGGACAACACGATGGCGGACGTGGCCCGGCTGACCCGGAAGAAGGTCGACGTGGGCATTCTGAACTTCGGCGGCATCCGCACCAACCTCGCCGAGGGCGATATCATGCTGGACGACTTCGTGTCGATGTTCCCGTTCAAGAACGACCTTGTGTATGTGGCGCTTAAGGGCTCCGACCTGCAGGAGGTGTTCAACACTATCGCCGCTTCCCGCCCATTCGTGCTGGGCGGCGTGAAGATGGCCGTGACGCAGCATCGCATCGACACCCTGCTGGTGGGCGGCCGGCCCATCGACCCGAACAAGGTCTATGGCGTGGCCACCGTGGACTTCCTGCTGGAGGGCGGCGACGGCCTGACCATCGCCAAGAATGCCAGGGAGCTGATTGACACGGATGTCCGCGTGATCGACGCCGTGCTCACGAACGTGTATAAACTGCAGTCCGCCGGCAAGCCCGTGGAATACTTCACGGACGGCCGTCTGGCCTTTGATGTATGGGAGGAGGAATAAGTATGAAGAAGTCTCTGATCATCCTCGCAGCGGCCCTGGTGGCCTTCTGCGCCTGCAGCCAGCAGCCTAGGCTGGTCATCCTGCATACCAACGATACCCACAGCCATTTCGAGCCCCTGCGCGGCGGCTCGGACGACGGGGTGGGCGGCGTGATCGAGCGTGCGGCGTATGTGGATTCCATCCGCAACGCCTACGGCGCCGACCGCGTGCTGCTCCTGCACGCCGGCGACTTCAGCCAGGGATCTCCCTATTTCACGGAGCTGGGCGGCGTGCTGGAGATGAATACGATCAACGATTTCGGCTACGACTGCCTGACCCTGGGCAACCACGAGTTCGACAACGACATCGAGGCCATCACCGAGCGCGTCAAGATGCTCCGGCCCGGGATCAAGGTCGTCTGCGCGAACCTCGACCTTTCTCCCTTCGAGCTGGGCGAGTATGTCAAGCCGTACGCTGTCTTCGAGCGGGGCGGCATGAAGATCGGCGTCATCGGCCTGGAGGCCGACATTTCCACGGCCGTGGCCAAGGCGGTTTCCTCCCGCATGCAGCAGCTCGACAATGTCGAGGTAACGAACAAGTGGGCGGACTACCTGCACGAGACGGAGAAGTGCGACCTGATCATCCTCCTCTCGCACGCCGGCTACGATGTGGACCAGACGATCGTGCCCCAGACCCGCTGGGTGGACCTGGTGATCGGCGGCCACACGCACACCTTCGTGGACGGTTTCCTCTATGTGGAGAATGCCCGCGGCAAGCAGGTCCCCATCATCACCGACGGCAAGTGGGGCCTGGAGATGGGCATGATCAAGGTACAATAAGGACTATATTCCCGCACTTTTTTATAGCAAATCTTGCCGATATCGGCAAGATTTGTTGTTTTCTGCACTGTGGAAGTTTTATGCAAAACATAAAATTATTTTATGAATTTCGTAAAATTGGCATTATCTTTGTCTGGCAATACCGCAAAACAAAAGGTATAACGATATGAACAATTCCACGCAAAAGAGCATCAAGCGGCTCTCCGTCGCCATCCTCATCATCGGCGGCCTGACACTGATTTACACGTATGTGCAGATGATTTCCCAGTTGTGGCTGAACAATTTTATCACGCCTATGACCTGGAATCCGGAGATCAAAGGCTGGCAGATCTTCATCCTTGCGGCTCGTTTCGTCGGCCTCACGCTTCTTTTCGTCCTGTGCTGCATTTTCTTATACCGCACCAACAAGGGGCTGAAAGAAGGGGAAATCTTCCCCAAATCCAATATTTGCCTCATTCGCTGGACGGCTGTGGTCGCCGCGCTCCTCGCCTTTGTCCATTGTAATTACAATGCTGTGGTGAAGGGCGAATCGGAGTTGATGCTCGATTCCAGTGTCATCCTCATTCCTCTGATCGTCTTCCTGTTCGCAGGACTTTATAAGATGGCCTACCTGGCCGCTAAAGACAGCAAACTCGCGATATGATTACCGTCAATCTCGATAAAATGCTCTGGGAGCGGCACATGAAGCTCTCGGAGCTGTCCGAAAAGATCGGCATCTCGATGACCAACCTTTCCCTGCTCAAGACGGGGAAAGGTCGGGCCATCCGCTTCACTACGCTCAACAAGCTCTGCAAGGTGCTCGACTGCCTGCCGGGCGACATCCTGGACTACCAGCCCGACCCAGAAGGCGTTGAAATGGAGGAAGATATCTTTGCGGATTAAACAGAATCGTCTGTCAGGAACATTTAGGAGAACGCCAAGCCGGGATTGACGATGGTCGATGCGGAGCAGGGGTAGAATGCCGTAAGAATCAATTCTCTAAATTTAAATGCTGAACAACCACATGGCTGTTGCTTAAATAGCGAACGAGGTACACAGTCTCCCCGCTTACATCATAGATATTGAAAAACACGTACCAAGTTGTATGTCTATTCTTGCGAAAGCTGGCATAGGACATGTCTTTTCCAAAACGATCAAACCAGGCAGGGGCTTTCCGGTGAATTTTCTGTGGAAGTGTTCTTTCAATGTCACGAAAGAGACTTTCTGAATACGTCAACGCAGAATCCAGAAAACTCATGTACCCTTTGTCGTAGAGAATCTCTGCCAGTATCATGAACTGCTGGCTGACCTCAGGAAGAAACAATACCCTCATTACATTTATACCTTCTCCGCTTCCTTCCTTTCAAACATTTCGGTGAGACCTTCGCGTACTTTGGCAATGACATCGTCCACAGTGATTGCCCGTGCAAGGTCATACTCCACTGGGCTCTGCTGCATGGTCAGAACGAAAGTCTCGTTCTTTCCACGCTGAATGATGACCTGCTCCCGCTTGGCGATATCCAAGTATTTTTTCATGTTATTCCGTAATTCGGCAGAACTAATGATAACCATAGTATTTGTACATTATAGTGTACAAATTTATAGATTCTATATGAGATTCACAAATGCTCGGCATGATCAAAACAGGTCGGGGAGTTTCCGGCGGACGTTGAAGATGCGGGTGTCGGTGCGGTAGTACCAGATGTCGAAACACGCGTATTCGTCGTGCTTGAAGCGTCCGCGGCGGTGGCTCGTCACGTAAGCGGGGTCGAAGCCCAGCTCTGAGAGCTCTTCGAGCCCCGCTCCCGTTTTTCCTTCATGAAGCAGCGCTTCCAGGATGGCATAGTTTCCGGTGAGCGCTGCGATCGTGTTGGCGCGCAGTTGACGCCTGGTCATCTGCGTGCGGTTGTTGTACTTGTTTTTGCAGGTCAGACTGCAGAAACGTTTGTCTCTCCGGCCGCTGATGGCCGTTCCGCATTCCAGGCAGTTGCCTTCCGTCTCGATGTGTAGTTTGTAGCTCATGGCCCAAAGATGATTCGTTGCTTTGACATCTCCAAGGCTTTTGCCGGCACGGATGTCAGATTTTGACGAATTTTATTGATTCTGATATATTTTACGGCCGTAAAATAAATCTTACAGCGAAAGAAATCGCATACATTTTCCGGCGTCGGACCGAAAGAAACCGATGCAATCGGAAAGATTCGTATTTATTTGCCCCTCCCGGGCCCGGGCGGGCTTGCCGCTTGCCCGAAAGCATGTTCCTTTGTATCCGGGACTCGGACCGCGCGGCCGGGATCCCGTCACCTTACAAACAAAGAAAAACTGTTATGGAACAATTAAACCGAGTAGAACTCAGAGGGATTGTGGGCAGTGTCCGCATCCAGACGTACGACGAGAGCAAGATGGCCCGCATCGGCCTGGCTACCAATTTCGCTTACAAGGACCGGGAAGGGACGGCCGTGATCGACACGAGCTGGCACAACGTCATCGCGTGGGAAGGCCGCAGCATCCAGGGCCTGGACAAGATCGGAAAGGGGACCAAGCTGCATGTCCTCGGGCGCATCCGTTACCAAAATTATACGGGCGTGGACGGCATCGACCGTACCGGGACGGATATCCTGGCCAGCCAGATCAAGATCATTGACGATCCTTCCCAGATGTCCTATGAGATGTAGGAACTGCCCTTCGCTCGTTGCTCTCCTGTTCGCCGCCTGCCTGCTGGCAGGCCCTGTCGCGCAAGCGCAGGCGCCCGCCGGGCAGGCGGCGAACAGTCTGCAGGCGCTGGAGCGCCGGGCCCGCGTGGCGGTGGACCAGAACCTGGCGGATTACCTCTTCCTGGGCACGGTCAACGCTGCGCTGCAGTTCTCCGTGCACCGGAACTGGACGATCGGCCTGGGCGCCCGCTACAACAACTGGACGTGGCGCCACCGGCAGGACACGCAGTTCCAGTCCCGGCAGCAGTCCTATTATGTCAGCGGCCGCTGGTGGCCCTGGTACACCTATTCCGGCTGGTGGGCGGGCGGCAAGCTCCAGTATCAGGAGTACAACCGGGGCGGCATCTTCGGCCCCGAGACCGAAGAGGGCGACGCCCTCGGCCTCTCGCTGGGCGGCGGCTACGCCGTGCACGTAAATCATTGGTTCAACGTGGATTTCGGCCTGTATGGCTGGGGTGGTGTGACGCGTTATGTCTCCTATGCCTGCCCGTATTGCGGGCAGCGCACGGGTGAGGGCGTCAAGGCCTTCTTCCTGCCGGACGAGGTCCGCGTGTCCCTTCAATTCATTTTCTGATGGGACGGAAGAACAAGTACCTGCTGCCGCTCCTGCTGGCAGCGACCCTGCTCCCGGCCTGCGGCACCCGCCACAAGGCCCACGAAGTGTATCGCAAACAGCTGGCCGCTTCGCTCCAGCTGCCCCGGCAGGTGGACTATCTGCCGGAATACACGGACGTGAAGGCGCCCCGGCGGGACACGATCCGTGTGACGGATCTGGACGGCCGGGAGATGATTCTGATGAAGGCCGTCCGGGACGAGCAGAGCGGGGAGATGGTGGCGGCGGAAATGCTGGATGCGGCCATGGTGACCGCGCGCTTCCGCAACATCGCCGAGCGGCACGGAAAAATCGACCTGGAATTCCAGGTGATCGTGCCGCCCGAGATGCAGGATTCGCGCTGGCAGCTGCGGCTGCACCCGGACATGTTCGTGCTGGAGGACAGCCTGCGGCTGGACGACGTCGTGGTCACCGGCGCGGAGTACAGGAGAGCGCAATTGCGTGGTTATCAGCAGTATGAGCGCTTTCTGTCCCGGATTGTCAGCGACACGCTGGCCTTCGTGGACCTGCGCAACCTGGAGATCTTCGTCGAGCGGAACATCCCGCAGGTCTACGCCCTCAAGACGGACACGACCTTCGTGTCCGACGAGGTGTTCGAGAGCTATTTCGGCGTGACGGAGCAGGAGGCGATCGAGCACTATACCAACAAGTTCCTGCGCTGGCGCAACGAATGGCGCAAGGCCAACCGGCAGAAGATGTACGAGAAGTACGTCAAAGTCCCCATCGTTACGGACGGCATCCGCCTGGACACCGTGATCCGCTTCGACAACGGCACATTCCTGTACAACTACGTCCAGACGATCAACACGCGCCCCAAGCTCCGCAAGGTGGATGTGGTGCTGTCCGGCGAGATCTTCGAGCGGGATAAACAGCTCTACACCGTGCCCCGCTGCGAGCCGCTGACCTTCTACATCTCGTCCGTGTCGGCCTTTGTCGACGGGACAGAGCGCTACAAGACCGTGGTGGTCTCCCGCAACGTGGAGGCGAACACCGCCTGCAACATTGATTTCCGGACCGGCCGTCACGACATCGACGAGCGCCTGGGCGGCAACGCCCGCGAGATCGCCTACATCAAGGAGAACCTGCGCAACCTGCTGCTGAACGACAGTTTCGAGCTGGACAGCGTGACCATCGCGGCCTCCGCGTCGCCGGAGGGCTCGCTGGCCGCCAACAACGCCCTGACCCTGCGGCGCTCCCGGGCCGCGTCGGACTACTTCGAGAAGTACATCCGCTTCGTCCGGGACTCCGTACGCCGTGAGGACGGCCTCTTCCTCACGGTGGGGGACGATCTGCGCGAGGGGACGCTGCGCGGCAGCGGACGCGCCCGCAAGGAAATTCCGTTCCTGTCCCGTCCGGGCGGGGAGGACTGGCCGAAGCTGGATGAGCTGGTGGCCGCCGACACGCTCCTGACGGATGAACAGAAGGCCCGCTACGCGGAATTTGCCGCGCTGGTGAACCTGGACGAGCGGGAGAAGCGGATGAAAGGGGAGTCCTGGTACCGCTATGTAGTGGACACGTATTACCCGCGCCTGCGGACGGTCCGTTTCACCTTCGCCCTGCATCGCAAGGGCATGGTGAAGGACACGATCCACACGACGGAGCTTGACACCGTCTACATGAAAGGTGTTCAGGCCATCCGCGACCACGATTACCAGGCAGCTCTGGCTTTCCTGGCGCCCTACCACGATTACAACACCGCGGTGGCGTATGTGGCCCTGGACCGCAATCTCTCGGCCCTGGAAATCCTCGAACCCCTGCCGCGCACGCCCCAGGTCAATTATATGCTGGCCTTGTTGTACGCGCGCCGGGGAGACGACCAGGCGGCGGTACAGCACTATCTCAACGCCTGCGGGCAGGACCGCAGTTACATCAGCCGCGGCAACCTGGATCCGGAGATCTCCGCACTCATCAAGCGCTACAACCTGCACAAGGAGCCGGACGACGATTGGGGCGACCTTATTCAATGATGAAAATAATGATTTGTATTACCATTAAAATTATTTAGTTAACTACGATGAAAAACGTTATTCTAGCCAGCCTGGCCGTATGCGGCCTGCTGTTCAGTTCCTGCGGGAAAATGATTCCGGACGGCCCCGTCCCGGGAGAAGTCCAACTGTCCGTCCGTTTTGACGCGCCTGCCACCAAGGTGAGTACGCAGAGTGCCGCCAACGAGAAGGCCATCCAGAATGTCCAGGTTTTCGTGTTCCGGGCCGGGAACGGCGCCGACGCCGGGAACCTGGAGATTGCGGCGTCGTCCGGTTTCGACAGCCCCCTCGGCACCACGGGCGGGACGTTTAACGGACTGACCCTGAAGTGCTCCACCGGCCAGCGGGAAGTGTGGGCGGTGGTCAACGATTCCGAGGACCGCACCGCCACGCCCGGTGCCGTGACCACGAAATCCGACTTCCTTGCGCTGACGCACGAACTGCAGCGTTCCAGCGCCACGAAACTGCTCATGATCGGCCATTCCGGGACGGACGCGGCGCCCGCCGTGATGCTCCATGAAGGCCAGGAGGAGCTCACCATCAACGTGCATCGTCTGGCTGCTGCCGTGATCCTGGAGAGCGTGAAAAACGATTTCAGCTCGCCGGCATACCGGCAGGCGGACATGTTCAGGCTGGAGAGCTGCTACCTGATCAATGTGCCGGGCCGGATCAATTTCGGCGAAACCTCCGAGCCGTCTGCCCTCCCGGCGGAGCTGTGGTATGCCCGCCTGGCGGCCGAAACGGCCTCGCCCAAAGCGGATCTGCTGTACGACGGCCTCTCCGGGCAGATTGTGAATTACAACACGACCTATTCCGTGCCACATACCTTCTACACCTATCCCAACAACTGCGCGGTCAGCGAGGACGCTTCCTGGTGCCCCCGGGCCACGCTGCTGGTGCTGGAGGCCTCGATCCGCTATGCTTCCGGCTGGGTGAAATACTATTATCCCGTCCAGCTTTCCACCGGCCCGCTGAGCTCGAACAAGCAGTACCATGTGAACCTGATCATCCACCATCCCGGCTCGCTGGATCCCAACCGGCCGGTGCGCTTTGACGACGTGACGCCGGTCATCCGCGTGACGGACTGGGTGGACGGTGACCATTACGACGTGGTAATATAAGTACTTGAGTCATGGCCGGAATCAGATACCTTATGGCGCGTGCCATCCTCGGGATGGCGGCACTCTCGCTTGTGCAGGGGTGCAGCGTCAAGGAGGACCGGATCGAGTGTCCGGTCTACGTGACCGTCATGACGGACGAGTTCGTCCGCCTGGGCATGAGTGAAGGCCTGGTTTCCTTCTCGGGCACGCACGTCATCGATCGGGAAGACGTCAGTTTCCTGTCCATCCTGCGCAGCGGATACTGCCAGGCCTGTCCGCGGGAATACGCGCGCGCCGCGGTGTTCAGCGGCGCGGAGAATTACATCCTGGTCGAAGAAGCGATGCGGGTGATTCCCGGCTGCCAGGCGGGACCGCTCTGGGCCTATGGCGAGAGCTTTTCCGCGCAGTCGGACGAATACGTGATCGACGCGACCCCGCACAAGCAGTACTGCCTGGTGCAGTTCCTGTTCGACGATTCGCCGAAGGCCGACCCGGATTACCCGTGGCGCTTCCGGATCAAGGCGGGCTGCTCGGGGATGGACATCTACACGCTGGAACCGCTGGAGGGGGCCTATTCCGCCTGCGTCGGCCCGGACGCGCTGGGCGAATGGTATGGCGTGATTCCCCGCCAGAAGGCGAACGACCTGCTGCTGGAAGTCTATCTGCCGGAAACGGGCCACGAAGAAAAGGGGCGGGTGGACTACGTGATCGACCTGGGCGCGAAGTTCGAAGCCATGGGCTACGACTGGACGGCCGAGGACCTGCGCGACGTCTCCGTCAAGGTGGGATTCACCTCCGCCGGCATCACGGTCAGCGTGGAAGAATGGGAAGGGGACAATACGTATGAAAACATTGAGATTTAATAGGATGAAAAGATTGAAACGATACCTTCCGCTCGCCGCGGCGCTGGTCTGCCTGTTTGCCTTCGGGGCCTGCAGACCGGAAACGCTGGTGGTCCATTCCGCGCCGGTGCCGACCGAGGAGCAGGGGAGCTGGGCGGACCTGCCCCTGACGCTGGGGCTGGCACCGGAGGAGGCCGACACCAAGGCGTCCCTGCTCCGGGACGCGGAGGCGCGCGGATCCGGCGCGCTCGTGCTGGTGTACCGCAGCGACACGCGCACGCTGGTCACGTCCTGCTATTATTCGCAGGACAAGCTGGACAACCAGGCGCAGGTGCCGCTGAGCCTGCGCGTGCCGCTGGCCCTGTGCGATTTCTATATTCTGGGCAACCTGAACGCCATCCGCCAATCGGACGGCGCCGCCGTGAATCTGCTGGACGCGCTGGGCGCTTCTTTCCCCCTGGAGGAAGATGCGCTGGAGTCGCTGGTCTACCGCCTGGACGGCGGCGAACTGATCAGCGGCTTCCGCCGGGAGGCGTTCGCGGATGTCGCCGCCTGCGGCATCCCGTATGCGCTGATCAAGAGGAACGTCAACACCGCCAGCCTCGTGGGCTCCGGGCGGGGGCTTCCCGACGCGGACCGCTGCCGCCGCCTGTTCAGCAAGGTGACCGTGCGCATTGACCACGGCGCGTTCGACGGCGGCGGTGCGAATCCGGAGTTCTTCGTGAATTCCCGGCTCTACCTGCGCCAGGCGAACGGGCGACTCCAGCCTTTCTCGGACATGCCGCAGAAGGCCGCGGAGGCGGCCGATGTGCTGGTGCAGAGCGATTACGACCCCGACATGCAGTCCACCAACGCATCGGTCACAACCTTCAGTTTCTACGTGCCTGAGAACATGCAGGGGACGCTGCTGACGGGGAATACGGACAGCCGCCTGAAAACCCGGGATGAATTGATTGCCAGGAATTTGAACGCCGTCGAGCCTTACTTGACCTACGTGGAATTTTGCGGCCACCTGGACCCCGCGGCCGGCGGCTACGGCGGCGATGTGACCTATCGCTTTTACCTGGGCGGGGACAACTGCTCGAATTTCGACCTGCAGCGGGGGCGGGAGTACAAACTGTCCCTGTCCTTCAACGTGGGGAGCATTTTTGATCCCGACTGGCGCGTGGAGCCTGTGCTGACGGATACGCGGACCTTTGCGCTGACGGCGGACGCCGCCTTCCGGACGGACATCGGCGCGGTGAACGACAGCCGGCTGGTGGCCGTGCGGAAACAGCGGCCCGGCGCCTTCTACGTCTATATGAATCCGCTTGGCTCGCTGGGCGGCACGAACCTGCTCCTGGGCCGGGAGCCCAGCAGTTCCGTCACGTTCACCCCGGCGAGCCTGTCGGACTGCTCCTGGTACGGCGCCTTCCTGCAAAGCGGCACGGAAGACGCCGACTGGCTGGCGGCGCACGGGATCAGCGCGTCCTGGGACAAGGCTTCCGGACGCCTGGCCTTCGCGGTCACGGACGCGGCGAAGTTCGACGCCCGCAAGACGGATCCCGCGCGGACCTTCACCCTCCGGCTGCTGCCGGGCGGCACCGTCACGGCGGACTTCCGCATCGGGCTCTACGACGACATGAATGTGTCCGTTGCCGACGGGAAGTCCCTCACGGACGAATTCTACCTCGGGCAGAAGCGGACCGTGACGGTGTCCGGCTTTGCCGGCAGCACCGTCAAGTACGCCGCCGTGCAGCCGGACTGCGGCGGGAGGAGCGGCAACCAGATGTGGAAGACCGGCACCGGCGCGACCGCGCCTTTTCCGGGCTGCGCCCGCGACGCGGCAGGCCAGCCGCTGCTGGACGTGCACAACACTGCCTACGCCTCACAGACCTACCTGGGTTCCCTGGATGTCTATGCCTTCTATCCGAACCATTTCCAGTCAGGCCACGGCTGGGATTCCCGGTCCGGCAAGATCGTGTTCTTCACGGAGGACTGGCTGAACGATTCCCTGGAGCTGGACGTGCGGATCAGCGAGCCGTACCTGAAGACGGCCGTCGCCTCGGGCAACCTGGTCCTCCCGCTGGACGGCACGCCGCAGGCGCTGCCGACGTTCGGGTACATGGATTATGCCGGGTCGGCCTGGCTGGACCGGGCGTCGTTCGACGACACGCTGTATGAGCGTCTCCTGGCTTTCCCGCCGGTGGCCGGCGGGCAGTACGCTGCGTTCGTGACGGTGGACGCTGTGAATTCCACGGCGTACTGCTGCAAGACGACCGACTCCGGCGTGGACCTGCTGGAACTGACCTACAACAACAATGGCGTCACGAAGCTAAGCACGGGCCATGCTCTCTACTGCAACGCGAATCCGGCCACGGGCCTGTTCTCCGGCCGGGTTTTCCAGCAGAACTGCCAGTTCTCGAAGCCCGTGCTGGGGCAGGTCTCCACGGAGCGGAACTCCGGTTACGCCCAGCCCGGCGCCACGACCACGGTCCGGATCTGGGGCTATTTCTCCTCGGGCTACACCCATTTGCAGCATTTCGATGCGCTGAACGAAGACAACCAGATGCATGTCTATTTCAAATACCGCTTCCAGGGCTCGGATCTTTCGACCACCGCGCTGAACTGGATGGGGCCGAAGACGACCTACACCTCCTCACATGGCGAGACCTTCGGTCCGGTGTGGGATGTGGAAATGGTCGATGCGGACAATGGCAGCGGCGGCGTGATGAGCTGGACTTTCGACGAGGCGCACCAGGCCAAGCGGGACAGCTACGGCGAGCCGGTCCCGGGTGGACTGCTCGTCCCGTACGGGGCGCAGACCGTCCGCTTCGAGTACAGCAACCGCTGGGAGACCGGCCGGACGATGTACGAGACGGTGGATTTCCGGCTGAACTACGAGGTGGAGTGGGTGCTGTTCATCGGCGCCACCAAACAGGAAAATGCCGAGCTGCACCTGGTCACACCGAAGCACGCCCGCTACCTGAAGGCCCTGTCGGGGCAGCTCAACCAGGCCAGCCGGAAGTTCATGACGAAGGTCGGGGGGAGTTATTATTGGCTGAATGACTTTGATATCTCTAAAGCATATGGAGAGGCCAATATGGATCGTGTAGATGAAAAGTATCAAGTGGTATATTCGCCTACACCGGGGCATTTCCCTTTGTATAACTTCAGTGCGTCCTTTGTTGAAGCGTCATCTTGGAATCAGACAATCTTGAATAAAGTGCTTACGGGTCAGGCGCCATCGCAGGCAGACTATAGCTTGTATCCGAGATATCTGGTGGTTTCCAACCTCCCGGTGACCAATACGCAAGGAGGTCCCATCTATTACGCATCCGGAGAGCAGTTCGGTACCATGCTGGGGTATTGGCAGGGACCAAGTGGTACCGCTATCAGGCAATACTTACAAGGTGTATATGTCAATGTAAGTGAAACATTTACGAAACACTAAGAAAAGGGTGCCCCAATAGGGACACCCTTTTCGTTTTATTTGCTTATTGTCATATGATCACGATCCCGGGCCATTGTATCATTGTTGTGGTTATGGATTAACCATTCGAAATAGATTTGTCCGCAGTAGCCTTTTAGAAATCCATTATTCATTCGAGTGGTATAGACCTTTGTGTGCCGTTCTCTGAGGTCATTGAAGTTTACTCTTATTGGGTCTCCATCATGATTTGTTCCAGAAGGATGAGTGTGTGTGCTAAGCCAACGGAATTCGGGCCAGAAGGTCTTCAAGTCCTGGTAGGTGTAGGAGAGAAACCATGGCTTGTCATTGTTAATCAGACCTTTATCGGTCATCAACGGCTGCCCGTTGCCGTTTTCATCCACACGGAAGAGCGCAGCGGTGAGATACGTATAAATAATCTCGCCATCACCTAAAGTCGCGTTGAGGGGCGTGGGAACAAGTTCGAAGGTGGGGAGATCTTCCCATTTGGCATCAGCAGGGAATTGTTGTAGGACATGAAACTCTTGTTTTTTCCCATATCCTGAATACTGCATCTGATACAGCTCCCCGTCGATGCGGAACTTAATCGTCTCGATGGGGATATGGGCCTTGGAGGTGGCCTGGAAGGAGATTTCCTTGCGCGAAGCACCTTCCCCGTTCCAGAAGGTGATGGTGGATTCGCCTTCGGCGACCCATTCGAGGTGGTAGCGGGTGTGGTCGGCGCCGTCCTGGACGATGTTGATGCAGCGGGAGGAGCTGGAGGCGTTGACGCCCTCGAAGCCGGCGGCGTCGGAGGAGATCCTGAATTCCAGCTGGTTACGCCCGTCCGGGAGGATGTTCGGGACCATCGGATCGAGCTTCAGGTAGCCGAAGTGGAAGGCGTCTTGCTTCCAGACGCCCTCGAACACGTAGGCGGAATCGCGGTCGTAGCCTCGTTCGTGGTCGAGCAGCGTGACTTCGAAGGCCGCGGCCTTCAGGGCCGCTTCCGCGGGGTTGTTCTTATTGGGAGCGAGCGGGTTGTTCTTGTTGCAGGAGGTGAAGCTGGCGGCGCCCAGCAGGAGCGCGACGGCGATGGCGAGGTGAGGTTTTTTCATACTACTAACGTTAAACAATGTTTTGTATAAAGATAAGGATTCTGCGCCAAAAATCCTATCTTTGCACCCTGTTATGATCTCCGGAATCGAGAACGCCATCTACAACCGTACCTCGCTCCTCGTCGGGCGGGATGTGCTGGATGCGCTCAGCGAGGCCCGCGTGATCCTGTTCGGGGTCGGCGGCGTGGGCAGCTGGTGCGCCGAGGGGCTCGTGCGCTCCGGCGTGAAGCACCTGACCCTCGTGGACTCCGACCGCGTGTGCATGACCAACGTCAACCGCCAGCTGATGGCGACGACCCGCACGGTCGGCCAGGTCAAGGTGGACGCCCTGAAGGAGCGCCTGCTGGAGATCAACCCCAAGGCCGAGATCCAGACCGTCCAGCAGATCTTCAGCGCCGAGACGGCGGATCAGTTCGACCTGTCGGGTTACGACTACATCCTGGATGCCATCGACTCGCTCAAGGACAAAGGCGAGCTGATCCTGCGCGCGACCCGCACCCCGGCGGTGTTCTTCTGCTCGATGGGTGCAGCCTTGAAGATCGACCCCACGCAGGTGCGGGTGGCCGAGTTCTGGAATGTCCGCGGATGCCCGCTGGGCGCCGCCCTGCGCAAGAAATTCAAGCAGAACCACACCTGGCCGGGGCATAAGTTCCGCTGCGTGTACGACGAGGAGGTGCTGCCCAACCTGGGGAAGAACGCCGCCTGCGGCACGGAGCACTGCATGTGCCCGAAGGCCGAGGACGGTCCGGGCGACCCCTCGCTGCTCAACCACGAGTGGTGCTCGCAGAAGGCCCAGATCAACGGCTCGCTGGCGCACGTCACCGCCATCTTCGGGATGACGCTCGCCGGACTGGTCATCGAGGACATCTACCACAAAGCCCTGGGGAAATGATTTCGCTGGACATACGGAAAGGGGAGCACGTGGCCCTGGTGGGGCCCAACGCCTCCGGCAAGAGCCGCCTCGCGTCCGCGTTTGCCGGCCGGGCCGGTGCGAAATACATCACCTTCCGGGACTCGTACGGGAGCTACGGCGACCGCAATTTCTTCATGCAGCAGCGCTGGAACCTCTTCACGCTGGAGAACGACGCGCCGTCGGTGGACGGCCGACCGCTGGTGACGCTTTCTTCCGGCGAACTGCGCAAGTACCAGCTCCGCCGCGCCCTGGAGAGCGGAACGAAAGTTCTCGTGATCGACAATCCCTATATCGGACTCGATCCGCAGGCGCGGAAGGTCCTGACCCGCCAGTTGACCGAGCTGGCCGCCACGACGACGCTGGTGCTGGTGCTGTCCCGCGTGGCGGAGATCCCGCCGTTCATCACGCACGTCGTGCCCGTCGCGGACGGTCTGCTGGGGGAGAAGGTGCCCCGGGAGGCCTATCTGGACGCGGTCCTGCCGCCGGCCGTCATCCGCATGCGCGGCGTGACCATCTCCTATGGCGAACGGGTGATCCTGGACGCGCTGGACTGGACAGTCCGCGAGGGCGAGCACTGGGCGCTGACCGGCGCCAACGGCAGCGGCAAGAGCACGCTCCTGAGCCTAATCTGCGCCGACAATCCCAAGGCCTATGCCTGTGATATCGAGCTCTTTGGCCGGCCGCGGGGGAGCGGAGAGACCATCTGGGACATCAAAAAGAATATCGGCTTCGTGAGCCCCGAACTGCACCGGGCCTTCCAGGTGGACGCCCCGGCGCTGGATATCGTGGCCAGCGGCCTCTTCGACACGGAGGGGCTGTACCGGCACCCGACTGAAGAGCAGTATGCCTGCGCCCGCCGCTGGATGGCGGAGTTTGGCATCGAAGACCTGGCCGAGAAGCCCTTCCTGCGGCTTTCGAGCGGGCAGCAGCGCCTCTGTCTGGTGGCGCGCGCCTTCGTCAAGGACCCGCGGCTGTACGTGCTCGACGAGCCGCTCCACGGCCTCGACGAGCCCCAGCGCCGCCGCGTCAAGGTCCTGCTGGACCGCTTCTGCGGCGCCCCCGGCAAGACCCTCCTGATGGTCACGCACTATCCCGAAGAATACCCCGCCTGCATCGACCACAGCCTGACGCTGTAAACAGCCGCCGATACGCCTCGGCCTTCTTCTCCAGGGCCAAAGGATAGGCGCGTGAAGTAGAAGGCATGCGCCAGAATTGGACTTTCCTGTCATTCCCGACCTGATCGGGAATCTCAATCAGCAAACTCTCCCCGACCGCCGGGACCTCGCAGCCGAAGGCCGCGGAGACCACTTCCGTGGCTTTCTGGCCGGTGGTTATCAGCGCTTTACAGTTCGGAATCCGGCGGAGCAGCGCCGGGATGTCCGTGGGCGTGACGACCTCCAGGAAGGCGTCGGAGGCGTTGTCCTTCAGGCGCCGAACCTCGCAGGCGGTGTCGTAGAAGGCCAGGCCTTCCTGCGCACAGAAGGCGCGGACGGCCGCCTCGTCAAAGCGTTTCTCGCCGGGGAGGCAGAAATGGTTCCTGTCCTCGAAGAAGATCAGGCCGAGAATACGCCAGAAGTCATTGATCCAGTTCGGATAGTAGAACGGCATGCTCCAGCGGTGCGGCTGCGGCGGGAAGCTGCCGAGGAAGAGCATGCGCGCTTCCGGCGGCAGGAAGGGCTCGAAGGGATGCTTCTCAGTGGGCATGGCCGGTCAGATAAAGCTGCCGCTCGGCCTCGGGGAACTTCTCGATGGCGTAGCGGAGCATCGTGCGGGGCATCCCCTGATAGCGGGGCTGCAGGTAGGCCACCAGCGCGGCCTTGTCCTTCTTGCCGGCTTCGCGGAGCAGCCAGCCGACGGCCTTGTGGATGAGGTCATGCGGGTGGTGCAGGAGGATGTCCGCGATGGCGAAAGTGTCCTCCAGCTGAGCGTGGCGGACGAAAGTCATGGTGCTGACCATGCCGATGCGCTGCTCCCAGAGCGTCTTGCCGCTGCGCGCCAGGTCGTAGAGCAGCGTGCGGTCCTTGTCCAGCAGCCATTCGCCCAGCAGCGGATAGCAGGAAAGGTCCACCAGGTCCCAGTTGTTGATGCGGCCGGTGTGGGCGAGGTAGAAATCCACGCACGCCTGCTGCGTCATGCCCGGCCTGACCGGGGATTTCTTTGCATGCTTGAAGACCTCCACCAGCGCGAGCAGCGCCGCCAGCCGCACTTCGTGATAGTCGCTCCCGATGCACGCCTCCAGCGCCGGGAAGTCCAGCTGCTTCCAGCAGTCCTTCACGACGGCGCGCGTCACGGGGACCTTGATCCCCAGGAACTTGTCGCCCTCGCCGTACTGGCCGGGGCCGGTCTTGAAGAAGCGAGCCAACCCAGCCACCTGGGCCGGGTCGGCGTGCGCCATCATCTGTTCGAGCAGGGGGTTCATAGCTTCTTGGCGAGCATATAGCCGGCAGCGCCGACGGCGATAGCCATGCTGAAGATGATTATCTCTACAACGCTGGCGCTCACTGATTTAGAGAGCACGACGGCGCAGGCGTCCACCAGCGCGTGCAGCAGGATGGCGGCCGGGAAGAGCCAGCGCCATTTTCCGCCCTTGCGGACCGCCGTCCAGACAATGATGGACAGGCCCAGTTGGAGGATGAGGGCGGAGATGCGCTCCCAGAAACCCAGCAGAAGCTGGCCGGCATTCAGGTCCTGCAGCTGGGCGAACTGCGCCTCCAGCTGTCCCCGGCTCTCGGCCGGAACGGAAGCCAGGATGGTGTCGGCCTGCCCGGCGTTGATCATCAGCGAGATGACGAGATTGGAAATCATCGTGATCCCGAAGATCATCAGCATCTCCATCCCGCCGTGGCCGACGCCGTAGGAGACGGCCGGCAGGGCGCCAGTCGGCTCCTTCTTCAGAAGGAATTTCATGCCCAGGAAACGGCCGCTCTCTTCGAACAGCCCCGCTGCGAGGCCACCGTAAAGCGCATAGTACCAGGTGTTTCCCGTGATCGCTGTGCCGTAGGGTCCCTTTAATACCGCCTGGTGAAGGACGGGCTCCAGGAGCAGCGCGAAGACGAAGAACACGCCGGCACCGACCAGGATGGTGCTCAGCCTGGCGTGGTGCTTCTTCACCAGCCACCAGGCCAGCGCGACAGGCGCGACGATGCCCACCAGGGCACAGAACGCCATCATCACCAAAGTGCCAGCGGGAACCATGGGCTAGAGCATTTTCAGCGCGCGGGCGAGCTGGTCCGGGCAGCTGGTGCCGCGGCCCTTGCAGTTGATGCCCGAGAGCCGGGCGATGAGCTCGTCTTTCTTCATCCCCGCGGCCAGGGCGCCGACGCCCTGCGTGTTGCCGTGGCAGCCGCCGGTGTAGCGGACGCTGCGGACGGTCTCGCCGTCCAGTTCAATATCGATTTGCTGCGAGCAGACCGCGTCGCAGGTCAGGAAAGCGGTCTTACGGATGCCGCCCTCCGTGGTGTCGGAGATCAGGGTAACGTCAAACATAATCAATATATTAGGCCGCCAGGACGGCGTCGGCGAGGGCTTCGAGGGCGGGGAGGTCGGCGTCCTGCAGGCGGCTGCGGATCGTGACCTTCTCGCCGACGATTTCCACGTCTTTCATCACGGAGAGCATCTCCGTCATCACGCGGCCGGCGCTGGGCGCCCAGCTGCCGTTCTCGATGACGGCCGCGCGGCGCTTCTGCCAGCCCTTGATCTGGAGGTGCCAGAGGAAATCGTACATCGGCGGGAAGAGGCCGGCGTCGTAGGAGGACGCCGCGACGACCAGCGTGCCGTAGCGGAAGGCGTCCTCGATGGCTTCGCCGAGGTCGTCGCGGGTCAGGTCGGACGTGGCCACCTTCGGGCAGCCCTTGTCACGCAGCATTTGCGCGAACTTCTCCGCCGCCTCGGCCGTGCCGCCGTGGATGGAGGCGTACGCCACGAATACGCCCGGCGTCTCGACGCCGTAGCTGCTCCAGATGCCGTAGAGGCGCAGGGCCTCGGCGAGCGTGTCGCGCAGCATCGGGCCGTGCAGCGGGCAGACCGTCTGCACGCCCAGCGGGGCGACCTTCGCGAGGACGCGCTGCACCTGCGCGCCGTATTTTCCGCAGATATTGAAGTAGTATCGGCGCGCCTCACAGGCCCAGTCCGTCTCCGGCGTGCACCAGAGGCCGCCGGTCTGCGCCAGGGCGCCGAATTTGCCGAAGGCGTCGGCGCTGAAAAGCACTTTCTCCGTCTGCTCAAAGCTCATCATGACTTCCGGCCAGTGCACCATCGGCGCCAGCAGGAACTGCAGGGTGTGCGCACCCAGGGGGAGCGTGTCGCCCTCGCCGACCGCGCGGGTGCGGCCTTCCAGTTTCACGCCCGGGAAGAACTGCGGGAGCATCTTGAGCGCCGGGGCCGTGGCCACCAGCGTCAGGGAAGGATACTTCTCCAGCAGCGCCGCGGCGCAGGCGGAATGGTCGGGCTCCATGTGGTGGACGATGAGGTAGTCGGGCGTCCGGCCGGAGAGGGCCTCCTCCAGGTTCCGCATCCAGGCCTCGGCCGTGCGGCCGTCGGAGGTGTCCAGCACGGCGATTTTCTCGTCCAGGATGATATAGGAGTTGTAGGACATCCCCTCCGGGACATCGTACTGGCTTTCGAAAAGGTCAAGGTCGTTGTCATCCACGCCGATGTAGCGGATGGCGTCGCTGATGGGTTGAATCATGGGGTTATTGTTTTATGTTTATTCTTTGACTTTCGCCTGGGAAATGTTGATGATGAAGTCGCCGAGCTTCTCCAGCTCGGAGACGATGTCGATATAGAACACGCCCGTCTGGTAGTTGTAGTCGGGGTTCTCTTCGATGTTGACGATGTGCTCCTCGCGCAGGGTGTTGCGGCACTCGTTGATGTGGTCCTCCGCATGCTCCGCGTTGGTGATGTCCTTGAGCGTGCCGTACGGGGCCTTCAGGTTCTCCAGCATGGCACGATACGCCTCGTCCACGTTGTCCAGCATGCGGTTCAGGCGGGTGATCAGCTCCTCGTCGAAGAACTTGCCATGGGTGCGGGCGCGCTGCAGCATCCGGGAGATGCTCTCGCCGGAATCGCCCAGAGACTCCATCTCGCCGATGATCTTGTACATGCCCTTGATGCGCATTGAGGAGCGCTCGGAGATCTCGCCGCGCGAGACCTCGTTGAGATAGCTGGCGATCTCCCGCTCGATGTTGTCGGTGATCTCCTCGTATTTGACCAGCTTGGCGCGGGCTTCCTCGAAGCGGTCGGCATCCTGCTCGTTGATGGCTTCCCGGATGTAGCCGAAGCCCTTGTAGCAGATCTTGCCGAAGTAGATGATCTCCTTGTTGGCCTCCTCCAGCGAGAGCTCCGCCGTGGAAAGCGGGCCGCCGGAGATGTACTTGAGGCGGTACACCTCGCCTTCGCCCTCCCGGGTCGGGAAGATGGCCGTGACCAGCTTCTCGATGAGCGGGATGAACCAGACCAGGATCAGGACGTTGGTGACGTTGAACAGGGTGTGCATCGTACACACGCTGTACAGCAGGGAAGTGCTGATGACCTCCGCGTTCGAGCTGTCGGTCAGGTCGGCCGTGTTGGGATCGGGCAGGCCGAAGAGCGTCACGATGCTGCCCACGAGCCGGAGGAAGAACGGGAAGATGCACAGGACCCAGAACACGCCGAACAGGTTGAAGACCGTGTGCGAGAAGGCCGTACGCTTGGCGGCCACATTACCGACGGAAGCGGCGATGTTGGCCGCGATCGTGGTGCCGATATTCTCGCCCAGGATCATCGCCGCCGCCAGGCGGAAGGGGATGACGCCCGTGGTCACGAGGATCATGATGATGGCCATCGTGGCGGCGGAAGACTGGAAGCAGACGGTCATCACGATACTGATCATCAGGAAGATGGCGATCGACCAGCCGCCCAGGTCGGTCCAGGCGTGCACGAAGCCGAGCTTCTCCGGGGTGATGAGCACTTGCGCGGTGGCGCGCAGCTGCGCGAAACCGATGAAGAAGAGGCAGAAGCCGATGATGATCTCGCCGATGTCCTTGGTCTTCTGCGCTTTCTTGCCCCTCAGCAGGAAGCCGATGAGGAAGAGCGGAAAGGCGAAATCCGCCATGTTGAAGGAGAAGCCGAACACCGCCATGATCCAGGAGGTGACCGTCGTGCCGATGTTCGCGCCCATGATCACGCCGATGGCCTGTCCGAGCACCAGCAGCCCAGCATTGACGAAGCTGACCACGAGGATGGTCGTAGCCGTGGAGGACTGGATGGCAGCCGTGACACCCATGCCGGTGATGATCTGTTTGAAGGGGTTGGAAGTCATCGAGGCGAGGAACGAACGGAGTCCGTCGCCGGCCACTTTCTGAAGACCGCCGCTGAGCAGGCTCAGACCAAAGAGGAAGAGCGTTACTGCCCCGAGCAGCGTAAGAATCTGGAGAATCATTCGGGAGTTTCGGTTTTTGTTATGCAAAAATAAAAAAATCCATGGATTATTTATATCTTTGACCAGCTAACTGAAGAAATATGAACCATCGTTTCTTACTATTTTCCGGTCTGGCGATGCTGTTGTCTTTTGTCTCCTGCACCCGCAGCGAGTATGATCCTGACGGCGTCAACAGAGAGATGACCCTTTTCGGGGAAGAGATTTTCGTCCCCATCGGCCAGGTCGGTCCCATCACGGTCAAAGACCTGCTCAGTTCCAACAAATCGATCGCATCCTTGCTCGAGAGCCTCATGAAAGAGGAATCCAACGGCACTTTCTATATCGAAAGCGAAGATCAGGTGTTCGCGGTGAATGCGTTCCGTGAGCTCATGGACATTCCCGATCCGACCCAGCCGTACCACTGGGACATCGGTTCGCAGTCCTGTTCCATCGCTTCGACGGCCGCACTGCTGCGCATGTTCAACATCGGATTCATGAACCAGCGCCTGTCCCTCTACGCCACGAATCCGATCACGGCTCCGCTGACCCTGAATACCGACATCTGGGTCCGCTGCAAGGACAACTCCTACCAGGAGACGTATTCGAAAGAGTACAAGATGGAGGATTTCTCCCTCCGGAGCAGCTATTCCGCGATTTCCCTTTTCAAACTGGATATTCCCGCCGAAGTGATCGACCTGGTCGCCAGCGTCGAGATGAATGACCTGACGCTGGACCTTCCGGCGAACGCCAAGGACCAGGTCCGCCCGTCGGATGATGCCAAGTTCTCGTTCTATACCTCTTTCACCAGCAATCTCGCTCTCTCCGAGAAGTTCTCGCTCTCGCAGGCGTTCCCGATCTCGAAGCTGAACGTGCCCCTGGGCAAGTTCAAGCTGCACAAGTGCTATCTGGCCTTCGATCTGGAGAATACGCTTCCGCTCGACGTGACGATCAAAAGCATCAAGCTCCGGGACGAGAAGGGGAACGAAATCAAGGATGTCGTCTTCTCCTCGGACGTCAAGATCATCGGCGGAAAGCCGGGCGCAGCGACCGTGACGCCGGTCGTGCTTGAGGTGGAGGCCCTGACGGGGACCATCCCCGACATCCATGAAGTCGTGCTCGACTTGAAGTTTGAATACTCCAAGACGGCCGGCCTGGTCCCGCTTTCCTCTGCGATGAGTCTTTCGATGAAAACCGCTTCCGTCAAGCTGTACGGTGGCATAACCCTCTTCGGCAAATGAAAAAGTTCTTACTCCAGATAGCGCTTTTCCTCAGCGCAGGGACGCTCCTGAACGCGCAGGTGTACCAGCAGGGCTTCTTCTTGAAGGACTACCGTCCCGTCTACCGCATCAATCCGGCCCTTTTCCCGGACAGTGACTTCATCGGCGGTTTCGAGTTGACCCGCAACAAAGTCCAGAACTACGGTGTCTCCACCTTCTATTATCCTACTGACGGAGGTCTGGTGACGGGCCTGCACGAGTCCATCTCGGCCGATCAGTTCCTCAGCCGGATTCCGAACACCGTCGCGCGCAACGGCGAGATCGCGCTCAACCTGTTCTCCTACGGCATCCGTCGCGGCGACGCCTATCATTCTTTTGAAATCGGCTTCCGCCTCCCGACGACCATGACGGCGCCCAAGGGCATCTTCGAACTCCTGAAGCGCGGTACGACGGATGCGCGTTATGACCTGAGCGACCTGGGAGTCAAGGCCCAGGGCTATATCGAATTGAATTACGGCTACGGCCGCAAGCTCAGCGACATCGTCTCCATCGGCGGCCGCGCCAAGCTGCTGATCGCCGAGTACGGCCTGTCCTATCGCTTCACGCAGTTCGACGTCGAGAAGTCGGACGCGGGCTACACCATCTTCTCGAAAGCGGAGATCGACCTGCCCAGCAGCTTCTACAAGGCTGAAGGATACCCTGATCAGAAAATCAGCCTGTCGGACATCCACGCCCACCACAAGTTCCCGCTTCCCACGGGAGCCGGCGCCGCTTTCGACCTGGGCGTGGCCGTCACGCCGAACGAATACCTGACCCTGTCCGCAGCGATCCTGGATCTCGGCGGCATCGCCTGGCATTACGGCAATGCGGCCGCTTCCTCCGGCTACGTGTATTTTGACGGCGTGGGCCCCCTCTCGTATGATGACCTGAACAAGGACGGTCTCACTAAGCGGGCCACGGAAATCGCCAAGAAGTTCCTGGATGGCGTCTATCCGAAGCTGCGCTATGACAAGTGGCGCGTCGAGGCGCTGCCGTTCACGGCCAACCTGGGCATCCGCTACACGATCCCGTCCTGCGACAAGGTACGTGTCGGCGCCATCGCGCAGTATATTAACTATAAGTACTCACCGTACTGGGAGGCGCGTCTGGGCGCGGACTACAACCCGTTCAAGTGGCTGGACCTGACCGCTTCCTTCGGCCGCGGTTCTTTCGGTTTCCTGTACAGTTTCGGCGTCTCCGTCCACGTATCCCGGTTCCAGATTTATTATGGCCTCGAGACCTCTACGGCGGGTACGCAGAAGAACACCACCAGCCCCATCGATCCGGTCCACAGGACCTGGTCGCTGGGCTTGACCTACGATTTATAAGGGAGCGCGCTGGTTTCGCCGGCGATCCATACAATGTCACCTGCCCCAAATCGGTAATCCGGTTTGGGGTTTGTGATAAATTCCCCCTCGTGCAGGACGCTGATAACCATGCAGCGGTAGTGGCGCATGTTGACCTCGCGCAGGACCTTTCCGGTCAGGAAGGAATCCTCGTCGAGCGTGACCGGCGCCACCTCGAATTCCTGCTCGGCGAGCGGCGAGGGCTGGGCGTCCGACTGGGAGAGCATGGCGCGGAGCGCGTCGATCTGGGCGGATGTGCCGACCGCCAACAGCTTGTCGTACGGGAAGATACGCATCTCGCCTGAAGGGATGGTGATGCTTTGCGTGCCGCGCTGGATCTTGATCAGGTTAGCACCCGTCTCGGCGCGGAAGGGGATGTCCTTGAGCTGCTTGCCGACGAAGATGGAGTCGGGGGAGAGTTCCAGCAGCTCCAGGTGCACGTCGTAGCCGGCCATCTTGTTGCGGACGGAGTTCGTGACCGGGTGGCGCTTGCGCTCTGCTTCCTCTTTCTCGTTGAGGTTGCTCAGGAAGCGCTGCTCCAGCGCGGAGTAGCGGTGCATCGTGCTGCGGGAGGCGATCACGAAGACGAAGCCGCCGACGATGATGAGCACGACCGCCCAGCCCGCCAGCGCGAAGTGGCTGGCGATGACGCTGAGGATCATGGAGATGGCCAGGAAGGTTCGTGTGAGCACGAGGCCCGCGAGGGGCCACTTGTTGGCGTTCTTCTCCGTCAGGAGCTTGGCGGCGTGGGCGTTGATGGAGCCGGAGCTGATGGCCATGCCGTAGAGGAAGGGGGCCATCACGACGAGCGTCACGGCCACCACCACGAGGTTGTGGATGAACGGACTCCAGTCCGGGAAAAGTCGGCTTGCGAGCGGCTCCAGGAACTGCTTGGAGCCGATCATGATGGCCACGAGGACCACGCCGTAGAGCACGATGCGCAGGAAGTAGGCGCGCAGCAGCTTCTTCCACTCGCTCTGCTCGGCGGCCGTCGAGCGGGATTTCTGTTCCGGCGCGTCCAGGCGCGCGACCCACTTCTCCGGCAGGAGCTTGATCAGGCCGCCGTATGCCGGCTCTGCCAGCTTGATCATGTACGGGGTGGTGAAGGTGGTGATGACGGACACGGCGATGATGACCGGGTAGATGAAGTCCCGCATCACGCCGAGGGTCACGCCCACGCCCGCGATGATGAAGCCGAATTCGCCAAGCTGCGCGAGGCTGAAGCCCGTGTGGACGGCGTTGCGCAGGCCGCCGCCGGTCATCAGGATGCCCGCGCCCGCGAAGAGGATGTGGGTGAGCATCACCAGCAGCGTGATGATGAGGATGGTGAGCCAGTGCTCCGCGATGACGGCCGGGGCGACCATCATACCCACGGACACGAAGAAGATGGCGCCGAAGAGGTCCTTGATCGGGGAGACGAGATGTTCAATGTGCTCGCTCTCAATGGTTTCCGCGAGGATGGAGCCCATCACGAAGGCGCCGAGCGCGGAGGAGAAACCGACGGTTTCCGCCAGCGCGACCATCCCGAAGCATAGGCCGATGCTGACGATGAGCAGGATCTCGTTGTTGAGGAAGCGGCGCGCCCGCTTGAGGATGGACGGGATGACGTAGATGCCCACCAGGAACCACAGGATGAGGAAGAAGGCCAGCTTGGCCAGGTTGAAGAGCATCTCGCCGCCGGCGAACTGGTTGGAGACCGCCATCGTGGACAGGAGGACCATGAGCAGGATCGCGATCAGGTCCTCGACCACGAGGGTGCCGAACACCATCCCGGCCCAGGGCCGGCCTTTCAGGCCCATGTCGTCGTAGGATTTGAGCACCACCATCGTGGAGGACATCGACAGCAGACCGCCCAGGAAGATGCTCTCCATGGCCGTCCAGCCCATGGCCTGGCCGGTCACGAAGCCCAGCACGAACACGCCCAGGAACTTGCTCCCGGCCGTGACGAGGGCGCTGCTGCCCACCTTGAGCAGCTTCTTGAAGCTGAATTCCAGACCCAGACCGAACATCAGGAAGATGATGCCGATCTCCGACCACTGGTGGACCGTCTCCTCGGAGGTGATCCCCGGGAACCACGAGATGTGCGGGCCGACCAGGAAGCCGGCGAGGATGTAGCCCAGGATGAGCGGCTGCTTGAGGGCCTTGGATATGATGGTGAAGGCGCCGGCGGATACGAGGATGACCGCCAGATCGCGCACAAGGTTCAATTCTTCGGACATAATCAGGGCAAAAATACGAAAAAAATACCTAATTTTAGAGACTAAAACCAATTCGAATGAGAACACAGTTAACCATGCTGCTGCTTGGCGCCCTCGTCGCCTGCAGCGCACCCGCGGGCAAAGTGATCCCCGCCATCGCACCCGATCCGGACGTGGAGGCGCAGGTGGAGAAAGTCCTCAAGGGCATGACCCTCGAGGAGAAAGCCGGCCAGATGGTCCAGATCTCCATCCTGCAGATACAAGACGAGACCGGCGAGAACCTGGACCCCGCCAAGCTCGAGAAAATCATCGGCGACTACAAGGTCGGCTCCATCCTGAACGTGCTGAACGACCGCGCGCAGAGCCGCGAGAAGACTGCGGAGCTCGTCCGCCAGATGCAGGAAGTGTCGATGCGCCGCATCGGCATCCCGTGCATCTACGGCCTGGACATGATCCACGGCGCGAGCTACCTTACTGACGGCACTTTCTTCCCGCAGGAGATCAACCTGGCCGCCACCTTCAACCGCGACTACGCCTTTGCGATGGGCCGCGCGATGGCCTATGAGACCCGCGCCGCGCAGACGCCGTGGGTGTTCTCCCCGGTCATGGACCTCGGCCGCGATCCCCGCTGGCCGCGCCACTGGGAGAGCTGGGGCGAGGATCCGTACCTGCAGGCCGAGATGGCCCGCGTGGAGACCATCGCCATCCAGGGCTCCGATCCCAACCACATCGGCCCGGAGAACGCCGCCGTGAGCATCAAGCATTTCATGGGCTACGGCGTGCCGCTGTCCGGCAAGGACCGCACGCCTGCGTATATCGCCGAGAACGACCTGCGCGAGAAGTTCTTCCGCCCCTTCAAGGAGTGCTTCCAGGCGGGCGCGCTGACCGCCATGGTCAACTCCGCTTCCATCAACGGCATCCCCACGCACGCCAACTACGAGCTGCTGACCGGCTGGGTCAAGGAGCAGCTCGGCTGGGACGGCATGCTCGTGACCGACTGGGCCGATATCGACAACCTGTACGTCCGCGACCATGTGGCCGCCGACAAGCGTGAGGCCGTGAAAATCGGCATCAACGCCGGTATCGACATGATCATGGACCCCTACGACCCGGAGTGCTGCAACGTGCTCGTGGATCTGGCGAAGAGCGGCGAGATCCCGATGTCCCGCATCGACGACGCCGTGCGCCGCATCCTGCGCCTGAAGGTCCGCCTCGGACTCTTCGAGCACCCGACCTGGGACTATGAATACCCGGATTTCGCCTCGCCGGAATTCGCGAAGCAGTCCTACGCCGCCGCGCTGGAGTCCGAGGTGCTCCTCAAGAACGAGGGCGTCCTGCCGCTCAAGGGCACGGAGCGCATCCTCGTCACGGGCCCGAACGCCAACAGCCTGCGCGCCATGAACGGCGGCTGGTCCTACACCTGGCAGGGTTCGGCGGACGCTTTCGTGCCGCAGTACAATACCTTCGTGGAGGCGCTGCAGCAGCGTTTCGGCAAGGTGGTCTACGAGCCGGGCGTGCAGTATATCAACATCCCGATGGCCTGGGAGGCCGAGGACGCTTCCGGCATCCGCAAGGCCGTGGCCGCCGCCCGCGGGGTGGACGTGATCGTGGCTTGCGTGGGTGAGAACAGCTACTGCGAGACCCCGGGCAACATGGACGACCTGAACCTCTCGGCCAACCAGAAGGAGCTGGTGCGCCAGCTCGCCGCCACGGGCAAGCCTGTGATCCTGGTGCTGAACGAGGGCCGTCCGCGCATCATCGGCGACATCGAGCCGCTCGCGAAGGCGGTCGTGGACGTGATGCTGCCGTCCAACTATGGCGGCGACGCCCTGGCGGCCCTGCTCGCCGGCGACGAGAACTTCTCCGGCAAGCTCCCGTACACCTACAGCAAGCACATCAACGCCCTGCATACGTATGACTACAAGGTCTCCGAGCACCGCGAGGTGATGGAAGGGTCCTACAACTACGACGCCGTCATGGACGTCCAGTGGCCCTTCGGCTTCGGTCTGAGCTACACGACCTTCGCCTACGGCAACATGAAACTCGAAACACCCGATTCCTTCAAGGCCGGCGACGAGATCAAAGTCTCCGTGGACGTGACGAATACCGGCGCCCGTGCCGGCAAGGAGGCCGTGCTGCTGTACAGCTCCGACCTCGTGGCGTCGCTCATCCCGGACGTGAAGCGCCTGCGCGGCTTCGAGAAGATCGAGCTGCAGCCGGGCGAGACGAAGACCGTGTCCTTCACCGTCCCGGCGGAGGAACTGGCCTTCGTGGGCGCCGACGGCAAGTGGCGGCTGGAGGAGGGCGACTTCCGCCTCAGCTGCGGCGGCCAGGCCGTGATGGTCCGTTGCACCCAGACCAAGGTCTGGAACACCCCGAACATTAACTAAACGTCATTCCCGGCTTGACCGGGAATCTCATTCCTATGCTGAAAATTGTATTTCTGGATGCGGCGACGCTGGGGGAGACCCCGCTGACCGAGATCGCCGAGCAGGGCGAGCTGGTCTGCTACCCGTTCTCCACGCCGGAGGAGGCGCTGGAGCGGGTGGGGGACTGCGATGTGCTGATTGTCAATAAGGTACGCGTGAACGAGGCGCTGCTCGCGCATGCGCCGAAGCTGAAGCTGATCTGCGAGGCGGCGACGGGCGTGAACAATATCGACCTGGACGCCGCGGCGGCGCGGGGGATTCCCGTGCGCAACGCCGCGGGCTACTCCACGGAGGCGGTGGTCCAGTCCACCTTCGCCCATCTGCTTTCGCTGGCGGGCTTTTCGCCCTATTTCGACGACTGCGTGAAGAGCGGCCGCTATTCCGCGGGCCGCATCTTCTGCGACATCTCGCACCCGTATCCCGAGCTGGCCGGCAAGACGCTGGGCATCATCGGCATGGGGACCATCGGCACCCGCGTGGCGGCCGTGGCGACGGCTTTCGGGATGCAGGTCATCTATTATTCCACCTCCGGGACCTCGCACAACACGGACTATCCCAGCGTCCCGCTGGACGAGCTGCTCGCGCACGCGGACGTGGTCAGCGTGCATGCGCCGCTCAACGAGCGCACGAAAGGCCTGATCGGCGCCGCGGAGCTCCGGAAGATGCGTCCGAGCGCCTTCCTGCTGAACCTCGGCCGCGGCGGCATCGTGGACGAGGCCGCCCTTGCCGCGGCCGTGGACGCGGGCGTGATCGCCGGCGCGGCGCTCGACGTGTACGTCACGGAGCCGCTCCCGGCCGACAGCCCGCTGCTGCATGTGCAGCACCCCGAGCGCTTCCGCTTCACGCCGCACACGGCCTGGGCGAGCCGCGAAGCGCTGCTCCGCCTGGTGCACCAGGTGGCCGAAAACATTCGTGGCACGGTTTTGGATTGTTGAATATCCTGAACAGATGGATATTAAACAATAAACTGTACTATTACCTAAAGAAAAGCGGACCCTGTGACAGGATCCGCTTTTTTCTATATGGCCTCGGGGTTATAACCTGAGGGCTTTCTCGATGCGGCTGACGCCGATCACGGCGAAGAAATTGGCCAGACCGGAGAGGATGAGTGCGATGCCGATCAGGGCGCTGAGCGTGGCGGCGGTGACGTGCAGGTTCTGCATGCCGAAGAAGCCGAGAATGGCGGCGCAGACGCCCAGGATGAAGATCAGCCACCACTGGGAGAAGCCGGCCTTCTTGTAGTCGAAACTCTGGACGGCGACGCTGATGCCTTCGATGATCACCCAGATGGCGAAGATCATCGGCAGCGAAACGGCGGTGCTGTAGAGGTTGAAAAGGATGAAGCAGCCGAAGAGGATGTCCAGCAGGGCGCTGAGCATGCGGGTGCCGCTGAAGGGGAGGAACGCCTGTGTCCGGAGGGTGAACACCATCTTGATGATACCCTCGACCAGCAGGGCGATACCCAGAATTTTCGCGGTGGTCAGCAGGGTCAGGCTGGGGCTGGTGAAACAATACACGCCCAGTGCAATGAGCAGAAGGCCGACAATGCAGAGCCAGATTTTTTTACCGGTATTCATTTTAGAAAGTTTAGTGTGGTTAGTAAATAACAGTGTTTGTAGGTGCGAATTTAGGAAAAATTCCATAAATTTGTGGGAGACCACATGAAATTAGATTAAAAACACTAGCATTATGGCCAACGGAAATTCATTTTTTGCATTCGTGGCCGGCGCCCTGACCGGTGCCGCCCTGCTCTTCCTCGCCAAGACGGAAAAGGGTGAGGAAGTCGTCAAAGACATCAAGGAAAAAGGCTCCGAAGCCTTCACCAACGGCCGCGCGGCCGTGCTCAAGGGGCTCGACAAGGTCGAGGACGCCCTGAAGGAGAAGAAGGCGAAAGCCACCGCCAGGAGCAAGAGCAAGAAACAAGCGGAAGAATAGTTATGGATATCGACACTTCGCTGGGCATCATCGGCAAAGATGTCCAGGAATACGTGAAGCTGGCGGTCGACGAAGCCAAGCTCAAGACCACCCGCGCCCTCTCGAACGCGCTTTCGCAGTTCCTGGCCAGCCTGGTCATCATCTGCACCGTGTCGCTGGTGCTCGGTCTGCTTTCCATCGCGCTGCTCCAGTGGATCAACGGCCTGCTGGGCGCCCCGTGGGGAACGCTCCTGGTCGCCGCCTTCTTTGTGCTGGTCCTGATCGTCCTGTGCGCGTGCAGGAAAAACCTGTTCCGCGATATGTTCGTGAAACTGTTTATCGATGCATTCTACGACGAAGATGAGTAGCAAATACGAAAATATCAAGACCGTCGACGATCTGGAGAAAGCCATTCTCTACATCAAGGCGGAGCAGAAGGCGACCGGAAGAAACATCAGCAACGAAACGGGCCGCCTGCTGAATTCGCTGAAGCCGGCCAATCTGGTCAGCAACCTGGTCCCGTCATCCTTACTGGCGGATGCGGGTCTTGGCCTGGTGCAGGGCATCAGGAAAATTCTCACTGGGTCGAAGAAAGGCAAATAGCCTGATCAGAACAGACTCCGATACAGATTCAGCAGCCGCTCGTACCCGATGTGGAAGGGGATGAAGAGTGGCAGGAACATGTGCAGGCCGAAGCGCACGGTGTGCGCCCAGGCCTTGTCTTTCATGCCCCGCATGATCAGCAGGTAGGGGAGCCAGATGGGCAGGGCACCCACGGCGCAGACCGCGAAGAGCGGGAGCGACAGCACGGACAGGAGCCAGCGCAGGGCCTTCGCGGGGCGCTTGAAGACCATCGGCTCGCCGATCAGCGCGAGGTCACGCTCGCGCAGCTGCTCGCAGAGCTCGCGGTAGATCTCCGCTTCGGGCATGCCCTCGCGGCGCGCGAACTCCTGCGCGATCTCCATCGGCTCGCCGATGCGCATGCGCACGTGCGTCTGGCCGCGGTAGTAATCCTCGTAATTGGTGCCGATCGGCACGATGTAAACCGGCTTTCCGAGCTTCTCGGAGGCCATTTTCGCGATGCGGAAGAGGCCCTTCTTGACGGGCAGCATGCCCGGCGCGGGGTGGTGCGTGCCTTCGGCGTACATGCAGAAGGGGACGTCGTGGGCCAGGCAGTCGATGATTTCGTCGAAGACCTCGAAGTTCTTGGCCACCTCCGCGAGGCCGTCGCGCTCGCGGGCGAGGGGAACGATGCGCATCCAGCGCAGAATCCTGGCGGTTTTGGGATTCTCGAAGATATCCGAGCGGGCGCCGAAACCGATCAGCCCCGGAATCTGCAACTGGAGCAGCGGGTCCATCAGCGTGGCGCAGTGGTTGGGCGCCAGCAGGACGGCGCCGCTGCGGGGAATGTGCTCCAGCCCCTCTATCTGGATAGAGCGGAGACAGGTCCGGGTGATGATGTCAACATATGCGCGCGTGAACCTGTACCAGGGATATTCTTCCCAGATTTTAGCCATTCTTCTTGGCCTTGCGGAATTCGTAGCGGTTGAAGATGGTACTGACGGTCAGGCCGCTGATGATGTGCCAGACACCCCACCAGGCGGTGATCACGAGCGTGCCGCCGTGCGGCGGGAAGCCGGCGAAGAGGTTGGTGCCCAGCAGCAGGACGAGGCCCAGGCCGCTGTTTTGGATGCCGGTCTCGATGGTCAGGGTGCGGCGGTCCTTCTTGGGGACCTTGAAGGCGGAACCCATGCCGAAACCGATGCTGAGGGCCAGCAGGTTGTGGATCAGCACGACCAGGAAGATGTACTGGATGCTCTTCAGGAAGGCCTCGATGTTGCCCATGAAGGAGAGCACCACCATGGCGACGAAGAAGATGATGCTGAACCACTGCATGGGTTTCTTCATCTTCTCGGCCACCTTGGGCAGGTAGCGGGCGGTCAGGATGCCGAGCGTCAGGGGAATACCTAATAAAATAAAGATGGTCTTGAAGACATCCCAAAGGGGAATGGCAAGCTGCGGCACGTCGCCGGCGATCTCGGCGAAATGCAGGTACAGGTTGCCGTAGAGCCAGAAATTGAACGGCGTCATCAGGACGGCCAGGGCCGTGCTGACGGCCGTGAGGCTGACGGAGAGCTCGATGTTCGCCTTGGAGAGCGAACTCATGAAGTTGGAGATGTTGCCGCCGGGGCAGGAGGCCACCAGGATCATGCCGAGCGCCATGGTCCAGCTGATCCAGTGGCCGAAGGCCAGGGCCAGCAGGAAGGTCAGCAGCGGCAGCAGGATGAGCTGGCAGCACATGCCGATGATCAGGGACTTGGGATTCTTGAATACCTCGGCAAACATCTTCGGCTTGATGCCGAGCGCCACGCCGTACATCACGAAAGCCAGGACAATGTTGATGGTGTTCATGCCACCGGCGTTCATGGTGACGTTAATTCCGTCTATAACTGAGGTGATTTCTGGACTCATAGTACACGTTTTATTAGGTAAAGATAGGCAAAAAGCGACAAACTTCGTTCAAAAAGCGGCAATTATCGGTCGAAAAACCCTTTAAAAAGATTTTATTTAACTCTAAAACATTGAAAATCAACAATGAGAGAAATTATTAAAAAATTTTCAAAAAAAATTTGCAGATTCAATTTTTTGTAGTACCTTTGCACTCGGGTTGAGCAAGTGACCGTTCTGGCCCATCAACCTATTGGTTATTAGTTTTAGTGTTATTAATTATGTGGTTAGTATGAGTTGTTGCCGGGATGGTACCAACTCATTTCTTTTTATGCCTGTCCGTCACGAAAATAGTTAGTGATTTACCTATATATGAAACCCATCAGTACTTCCAACGCTCCCGCCGCCATCGGTCCGTACAGCCAGGCTGTCGACAGTGGCGCCGGTCTCGTCTTCCTGTCCGGGCAGCTGCCCATCGATCCCGCCACGGGCGCCTTCCCCGAAGGGGGCATCCAGGCGCAGACGCGCCAGTCCCTGCGTAACGTGCAGGCCATCCTGGCCGCCGAGGGCCTTTCCATGGCCAACGTCGTGAAAACGACGGTCTTCCTGGCCGACATGGGCGACTTCGCCGCGATGAACGAGGTGTACGCCGAGTTCTTCGCCGAACCCTTCCCGGCCCGCAGCGCCGTGGCCGTCAAGTCCGTACCCAAGGGGGCGCTGGTGGAAATCGAATGTATCGCAGCGAAATAGCCATGCGCCGTATCCTTATCATCCTGGCGGCTTTGCTGGCCCTGGCCGGCTCCGCCGCCCACGCCCAGACGGTGAAGGCTTCGAACTACAGCACCCTGGGTTATATCAAGTCCGACGGCACCATCCAGAGCAGCAACTACAGCACCATCGGCCACATCAAGGCCGACGGCACGGTGCAGGACGGCAGCTACCGGACGGTCGCTTACCTGAAAGAGAACGGCACGGTCCAGGACGGGAGTTACCGGACGATCGGCTACATCAAGAGTGACGGCACCGTGCAGGACTCTTCGTACCGGACCATCGGCTATATTAAGAGCAACGGCACGGTCCAGGATTCGTCCTATCGGACCATCGGCTACGCCGAGGGTATCCCGATGCGCTGGGTCGCTTACTATTTCTTCTTCCGCTAATTAACTGATTATTATGGTGAAAAGATTCATTCTGGCGCTGGCTGCCGTGGCGGCCTGTTACGCCTGTGCGCCGTCCGATCCGCTGACCGTGCGCACGAAAGCCGGTCTGGTCCGGGGCATTGAAGAAGAAGGCACGCTGGCCTTCAAGGGCATTCCGTATGCGCGCGTGGAGCGCTTCATGCCGCCGCTGCCCGTGGAGAAGTGGGACACCGTGATGGTCTGCGACCATTTCGGCCCGCAGGTGATGCAGGGGAACGGCCGGCGCGAGGTGCCGGAGAGCGTGATGTCCGAGAAGAACTCCTGCGTACTGAACGTCTGGACCACGGATTTGAAGGCCCGCAAGCCGGTCATGCTGTGGATCCACGGCGGCGGCTTCGACTCGGGTTCGGCGGCCGGCAATCCCGGCATGGGCCTGGCGAAGCAGGATGTGGTCGTGGTGAGCCTGAATCACCGCCTGAACATCCTCGGCTTCCTGGATCTTTCCACCTTTGGCGAGCAGTACAAGCATTCCAACATGGTGGGCATGCTCGACATCGTGCAGGCCTTGGAGTGGATTCGCGACAATATCAAGGCCTTCGGCGGCGATCCGTCCAACGTGACGATTTTCGGCGAGTCCGGAGGCGGCGGCAAGGTGGGCACGCTGATGTGCATGCCCGCCGCGAAGGGGCTCTTCCACAAGGCCATCATCATGAGCGGTACCATCCTGAACGTCAACACGAAAGCGATGACCGAGGAGCTCGGGCGCGCCGTCGTGGCGGAGCTGGGCTTCGGCCCGGACGAGGTGGAGAAGCTCAAGGACGTGCCGTACGGCGAGCTGGTCGCGGCCGGCCAGCGGGCCATGGCCGCGAGCATCGGCACCCGCTCGCCGGGCACGCCGATGATGTGGGGCTTCGGCCCGGCGCCGGATGGGGAAGTGCTGCTCCAGCAGCCGTTCCAGCCCGATTTCGCGGAGATCTCCTCGGACGTGCCGCTGATGATCGGCACGACCTTCAACGAGCTGCAGCGCCGCGTGTACGGCACGCCGATGACGCTCGACGAGGCGAAGGAGCAGCTGAAGGCGACCTTCGGCGAGCGCGTGGACGAGTACGTGGCCGCTTTTAAAGAAGCGTGGCCCGACTGCACGCCGCAGGACCTGCTGTCCATCGACATGATGTTCCGTCCCAAGACGCTGATCACGGCCGACGCCGTGGCGACGACCCGCAAGGCGCCCCTGTGGATGTACATGTTCACCTGGAAGTCCCCGGCGGACCAGGGTTCCGTGCACGGCTACGAGCTGAATTTCTGCTTCAACACGCCGAACCTGCACGGCCGGGTGCTGCCCGAGCCGTCCGAGGCGGACTGGCAGCTGGCGCAGAACATGAGCCGCAGCTGGGCGAATTTCGCCATCACGGGCGATCCCAACGTGGAGGGCCTGCCGGCCTGGCAGCCGTATACGCCGGAGAACGGCGAATGCTTCATCTTCGATTATGAGTGCGGCGTGCGCCGCAACTTCGACCGGCCCCTGCAGGGCATCCTGAACGACTGCTGTTTCAAGCAGTTGGATGCGTTCCGCAGCCGGCAGTAATCAGGCTTCGAAATAGAGAATCTCCCCGGTGACGGGGTGGCGGAAACGGAGGCTCTCGGCGTGCAGCCAGAGACGGCCTCCGTCTGCGCTTCCATAGAGGCGGTCGCCCTTGATGGGGCGGCCGAGGCCGTCGGCGTGGGCGGCGTGGACGCGCAGCTGGTGGGTGCGCCCGGTCTTGGGCGTGAAGCGGATATCGATCTCACCGTCAGGGAGTTGCTCCAGCACTTCGTATTCGGTGACGGCGAGCTTGCCGTGCTCGCGGTCCACCATCTGCCGGGGGCGGTCGTAGTAGTCCAGGCAGAGGGGGAGGGCGATGGTGCCTTTGCGTGCGTGGGCGAAAGGTTGGCTGCCGGCGGCGAGGCGGGCGCGGTAGGTCTTGGCGACTTCGCGCTCGGCGAACTGCCGCTCGAGCTCGGATTTGGCCGCCAGGTTGCGGGCGAAGACCATGACGCCGGAGGTGTCCATGTCGAGCCGGTGGCAGGAGTGGACTTCGCCGAAGCGCTCCCGGAGCCAGTCCAGCAGGGATTTGGCGCGGGTGCGGCCCGGCACGGAGAGCATGCCGGCGGGTTTGCTGACCACGAGGATGTCGGCGTCTTCGTGGAGGATGCGGGGTTCGCTGTCGGCGGTGAATTCGCGGTCGAGGGGGTTGGGTTCGACGTCCAGGCCTTCCAGCATGAAGCTCAGCAGGGGGCCGCATTTGCCGGTGCAGGAGGGGTAGAAGCGGCCCTGTTCGCGGACTTCCGAGGCGGGGGAGGCGCCGTACCAGAATTCGCCCATGGCGATGGGCGTAAGGTGATGGCTGTAAGCGTATTGCAGGAGCTTCGGGGCGGCGCAGTCGCCCGTGCCGCCGGGCGGGATGAGGCCGCGGCGGGCGAAGACTTCGCGGATGGTGAGGGTTTCGCCGCGGGCGTTGCTGACGCGGTACTGGTCGAAGATCCAGGTCTGCAGTTCCGCCGACGCCGCCGCGCGCTCCGGTCCGGCCGGCATGGCGGAAATTTCCGCCTCGCGCTGCCGGAAATAGCCCTCCGGCGCCGTCAGATCGTAGATCGGCGGCACAAACCCCGGCAGCGTCGCCCGACCCCCGACCGTCCCGCTGAACGCATACAAGTAATCCTCCCGTCCTTCCTCATCCTCTACTTTCAATACCCCTAACATCTTGCCTCCTTTCAATAAATTGGCCATTTCGGGAGTTGCCCCTGAAAACCGTAGCCACCCTCGGCTTCGTAAGAGGGAGGGGCCCGCTGCCGAAGGCAGTGGGAAGGGTCCTGCGCAGCAGGACGTTTTCAGGGGCAAGCTCCCGAATGGCCGATCTAAGAAGGCAATGAGGCGTTCCGCGGCGGCGACGATGTCGGGCGCGGGGGTGTAGCAGAAAGGGTAGGTGAAGGGCGCGCGGGCCATCAGAGGAAGCGCTGCAGCGCGTGCCAGACCCGGTGCACCGGGAAACCCATGACGTTGTAGAAAGAGCCCTCGATGGCGGAAATGCCCACATACCCGATCCACTCCTGGATCCCGTAGGCCCCCGCCTTGTCGTACGGCCGGTACTTGTCGATATAATGGTCGATTTCCGCCTGCGCGAGCGTCTCGAAATGCACCTGCGTGGACACGCTGAACGTCTCCTCCCGCTCACAGTCGCGGATGGTCACGGCCGTGACCACCTCGTGCGCGCGGCCGGACAGCTTGCAGAGCATCTCCACCGCCTCCTCGCGGGAATGCGGCTTGCCCAGCACCTCCTGATCCACGATCACGACCGTGTCGGACGTGATCAGCACCTCGTCCGCCGCCAGTGGTCGGTGGAAGCCGTGCGACTTGCCCGCGCTCAGCTGCACGGGCACCTGATGCGCCTCCACGCCCGGCTCCAGGCGCTCCTCGAAGGTATTGCCGGTGTCGACCGTGAAATCGATGTCCAGCCCCGCCAGCAGCTCCCTGCGGCGCGGCGAATTGCTGCCGAGAATAATCTTCTTCATGCTAAAAGATCTGGTCGAAATGGTCCTCGTCGAACACCCACTTGCCCTGGGCCTTCATGATCATCTCGATGCCCTCGCGGATGCAGCCGCGGCCGCCCGGGCGCACGGTCACGTAGTCCGCCGCGGCCTTCGCCTCGTTGACGGCGTCGGCCGGGGCGATGCCGAGCCCGCAGGCGCGCAGCACCTGCGTGTCAGGGATGTCGTCGCCGAAGAACGCTACCTCGCTGGCGTCCAGCCCGTTCTGCTCGCAGAACTTGCGGAAGACCGCCAGCTTGCCGCGCACCCCGAGGAAGAGGTTCTCCTCCTTCACGCCCATGTGGATGCAGCGGCTGCGGAGGGGCTCCGTTTCAGCGCCGGAGATGATGCCCATGATGTAGCCCTGCTTCGCCGCGAAGCGGGACGCGAAGGAGTCCTTCGCGTTGACGACACGCAGCAGACCCTCGGGCGTGGGACCGATGGGGATGATGCTCCCGTCGGTCGCCACGCCGTCCAGGTCGTAGGCAATGGCCTTGATATTCTGTAGATTAAGATTTTGTGCCATTCGGTGCGAAGTCTCCCAGGTTGAACGTTCCCTTCTGCTCGGGCGCGTTGCCGAGGCTGATGGGCCCGAACTGGGCCTCGTAGCGGGAAATGTTGTCGTTTAGGGCGTTGAGCAGGCGCTTGCAGTGCTCCGGCGTCATCAGGATGCGGCTACGCACCTCGGGCTTGGGCATCCCGGGGAGGACGGCCGCGAAGTCGATGATGAACTCGCTGTGCGAGTGGCTGATGATGGCCAGGTTCGAGTAAGTGCCCTGCGCAACCTCCGGGCGGAGCTCAAAGTTCAGTTGTTTCTTTTCGTTGTCCATGGTCTAATAGTTCGTTGCTTCCACCTGGAAAAAGCTCTGCGGATGGTCGCAGACCGGGCAAACCTCCGGGGCCTGCCGGCCGACGACGATGTGGCCGCAGTTGGCGCACTGCCAGATGGCGTCGCCGTCCTTGGTGAAGACCTTCCTGTCCTCAATGTTCTTCAGAAGCTTGCGGTAGCGCTCCTCGTGGTGCTTCTCGATGGCGCCCACCATTTCGAACTTCCGGGCGATCTCCTCGAAGCCCTCCATGCGGGCCTCCTTCGCCATGCGGGCGTACATGTCCGTCCACTCGAAGTACTCGCCGGCCGCGGCGTCGCGGAGGTTGTCGGCTGTGCCGGGGACGGCGCCGCCGTGCAGGTACTTGAACCAGATCTTGGCGTGCTCCTTCTCGTTGGCGGCCGTCTCCTCGAAGAGGGCGGCAATCTGCTCGAAGCCGTCCTTGCGGGCCTTGGAAGCGTAGTAAGTATATTTGTTGCGGGCCTGAGACTCGCCGGCGAAGGCCTCCAGGAGGTTCTTCTCGGTCCGGGTGCCGGCCAGGCTGCGCCCGGCGGCGGGCTGGAAGGTCGCGGCGCCGGGCGCGGCCGCGGG
>JAGCDF010000015.1 GCA_017651225.1 Bacteroidales bacterium | reverse complement strand
TAGTCGCCGTTCTTCCAGGAGATGCTGGCGGACACGAGGGCGTCCGTCTTGCCTCCCGGGGGGATGGTGACCTGATAGTCGGTGAGCACGGGGTGCTTCTTGCCGAGCTTCTCGTAGATGATCCAGAGCGCCTTCATGAAGGCGTCGTACTGACCGTCGCCGGGGGCGGCGGCTTCATATTCTTCGCCGTGGATGCTGACCTTGACGATGGCCACCGGGCGCATGCCGCGGGCCAGCTGCAGGGAGTAATTGACGATGTGGATGTTGTCCTGGGTGGCGTTGTGCGTCGTCTTGAGGACGTCCGCCACGATGAACGGGAGGTCCTCCGGAGCCAGGGACTCCTTCTTGTCGCCGAGCTCCACGACGCGCTGCGTCACGAGCTTGATTTGCTCGGGCGTGAGGCGGATGCCCAGCTTGTCGAGGTTCTTGGCGATATTGGCCTTGCCGCTCATCTTGCCCAGCGCGTAGCTGCGCTCGCGGCCGAAGCGCTGCGGCAGCAGGCGGTTGGCGTAGAGGTCGGCTTTGTTGTCTCCGTCGGCATGCACGCCGCTGCTCTGCGTGAAGACGTTCTCCCCCACCACCGGCTCGTTGTCCGGGATGCGGATGCCGGCGATGCTCTCCACGTACTTGCAGACGTGGGTGAGACTTCCCTCCTCCACGCTGACGGTGCAGCCGAGCTGGTCCCGGAGCGCCGCCACGACACTCGCCACGGGGGCGTTGCCGCTGCGCTCGCCCAGCCCGTTCACGGTCACGTGGACGCCGCCGACGCCGGCGCGGGCCGCCGCCAGGGTGTTCGCCACGGCGAGGCCGTAGTCGTTGTGGGCATGGAAATCGAAGGCCAGGTTCGGGAAGCGCTGCTTCATCCGGCCGATGTATTCCTCCACCTGCCAGGGGTTGAGCACGCCCAGCGTGTCAGGCAGCATCACGTGCTGGATGGGCTGGAAACGCAGTCTGTCCAGCAGGCCGAAGACGTAGTCGGGCGAATCCGCCATGCCGTTGGACCAGTCCTCGAGGTAGAGGTTCACCGCGAGGCCGCGCACGCCGGCGTGGCCGATCACGCGGATGATGTCCTCCGCATGCTGCTCGGGGGTCTTCTTCAGCTGCTTCTCCAGGTGGCGCAGGGACCCCTTGGCGAGGATGTTGACCACCTTGCCGCCGGCGTCGGCGATCCAGTCCACGGACACGCCGTCGTCCACGAAGCCGAGGGCCTCCACGCGGTCCAGGCAGCCGGCGTCGGCGGCCCAGGCGCAGATGCGCCGGAACGCCTCGCTCTCGCCCTTGGACACGCGGGCGGACGCCACCTCGATGCGGTCGACCTTCAGCTCCTCGAGCAGGAGCTGGGCGATGGCCAGCTTCTCGTTCGCGTTGAACGAGACGCCCGCCGTCTGCTCGCCGTCGCGCAGCGTGGTATCCAGTATTTCGACAACCTGATTGTCGAAATACGGTCGTCCAACGACCCCATCCCCAAACCCCTTCCCGGCGGGAAGGGGCTTAGTCGCTTCGCTCCTAGCCCTGTCTATTTCTCTCAAATTGTTCAATTTTTGACTTATTTTCAAGAAGATAATCTATATCATCTAATGCGTTAGTCAAGCAATATTTCTTGTAGGCGTTGAGTTCGAACTTCTCGCTGCGGCCGGTGGCCAGGTTGGTCACGGTCTGGGCGGGCACGTCGACGCGCACCTGCATCTTCGGGTCGGCGGCGATGCTGTCGAAGAGCTCCTTCAGGAACGCCTCCGAAACCACCACCGGCAGCACGAAGTTGTTGAGTTCGTTGTTCTTGTGGATGTCGGCGAAGAAGCTGGAGATCACCACCCGGAAGCCGTAACCGGCGATGGCCCAGGCGGCGTGCTCGCGGCTCGAGCCGGAGCCGAAGTTCTTGCCGGCCACGAGGATGCAGCCGCCGTAGCGGGGATCGTTCAGCACGAAATCCGCCTTGGGCGTGCCGTCGGCGTTGTAGCGCCAGTCGCGGAACAGGTTGTCGCCAAAGAACTTCTCTTCCCGCGTGGTGGCTTTCAGGAAGCGGGCCGGGATGATCTGGTCCGTGTCCACGTTTTCCAGCGGAAGCGGCACGCAAGTGCTCTCTATGATGTCGAATTTCTGTTTCATAATAGCGTTCTGGGATCGGTTACAACACCCGTGACGGCCGCGGCCGCCGCGGTCAGCGGACTGGCGAGCATGGTGCGGGAGCCGGGGCCCTGACGGCCCTCGAAGTTACGGTTGCTCGTACTGACGGCATATTTCCCGGCGGGGATCTTGTCGTCGTTCATCGCGAGGCAGGCCGAGCAGCCGGGCTGACGGACCTCGAAGCCCGCTTCCGCGAGCTGCTTGTCCAGCCCCTCCTCCTCGATCTGGCGCTTCACGGCCCAGGAGCCGGGCACCAGCCAGGCGGTCACGCCGGCGGCCTTGCGACGGCCCTTCACCAGCGAGGCGAAGGCCCGGAAATCCTCGATGCGGCCGTTGGTACAGGCCCCGAGGAAAACATAGTCGACAGGATGTCCGAGCAGTTTTTGTCCAGCTTGGAATCCCATGTAATTCAACGCTTTCGGCGTGGCATCTGCAGGAATGCTTCCATTCACGGGAATGCCCATGCCCGGGTTGGTGCCGTAGGTGATCATCGGGGCGATGTCGGCCGCGTCGAAGACGAGCTCCTTGTCGAAGACGGCGTCGTCGCCGCTGCGCAGGGTCTTCCAGTAGGCCACGGCCTTGTCCCAGGCCTCCCCCTTCGGCGCGTACTCGCGCCCCTTGAGGTAGGCGAAGGTCGTCTCGTCCGGAGCGATGAAACCGCCGCGGGCGCCCATCTCGATGGAGAGGTTGCAGAGCGTCAGGCGGCCCTCCATCGAGAGCGCGCGCACGGCGCTGCCGCGGTACTCCACGAAGTAGCCCGTGGCGCCGCTCGTGGTGAGCTTCATCATCAGGTAGAGGGCGATGTCCTTGGCGGTCACGCCCTTGCCGAGCGTGCCCTCGATGCGGATGTTCATCGACTTGGGTTTCTGCTGCAGGATGCACTGGGAGGCCAGCACCATCTCCACCTCGCTCGTACCGATGCCGAAGGCGACGGCGCCCATGGCTCCATGCGTGGAGGTGTGCGAGTCGCCGCATACGATGGTCATGCCCGGCAGCGAAAGTCCCTTCTCCGGGCCCACCACGTGGATGATGCCGTTGTCCGGGCTCATCATCCCGTAGTGCGTGAGGCCGAACTCGGCGGCGTTGCGCGCGAGCGCGTCCACCTGGGCCTTGGACACGGGATCCTCGATCGGCTTGTCCTGGTCGTGGGTGGGCGTGTTGTGGTCCGGCATGCAGAAGATCTGCTGCGGCCGCAGGCACTTGATCCTCCGGGCGCGCAGGCCGTCGAAGGCCTGCGGGCTCGTGACCTCGTGGCAGTAGAGCCGGTCGATGTAGAGCTGGGTCGGACCGTCCTCGATGAGCGAGACCACGTGGGCGTCCCAGATTTTGTCGAAAAGCGTATTCATTTCCTAGTTCTGGAATTTGTTGATACAGTCAATGTAAGCCTCCACGGAACCGGTCACGATGTCCGTGTTGGCGCCGAAGCCGTAGTAGACGTGCCCCTCGTGCTCCACCTGCATGTGCACCTTCGCCACGTCGTCCGAGCCCTTGGTGATGTTCTGGATGGTGAATTCCTTGATCACCATCTGGCGGTGGACGATGCTCTTGAGCGCATTGATGGCGGCGTCGACCGGGCCGTTGCCCTGGGCCGCGCCCTCGAACTTCTCGCCGGCGATGTCCAGGCCAATGCTCGCGACGGGCTTGAGGCCCTTGCCGCTCGTCACCTGGAGATAGTCCAGCTTGATGTGGGCCACGGCCGCGCGCTCGGCGCCGGCCAGCACGAGCAGGTCGTCGTCGTTGACCTGCTTCTTCTTGTCGGCCAGCTTGAGGAACTCCTGGTAGAAGGCGTCCAGCTTCTCGTCGGTCAGCTTGATGCCCAGGGTCTCCAGGCGGTAGCGCAGGGCGGCGTGGCCGCTGCGGGCCGTCAGCACGATGTTGTTGTCGTCCAGGCCGATGTCCTTGGGATCGATGATCTCGTAGGTGCTCACCTCCTTGAGCACGCCGTCCTGGTGGATACCGGACGAGTGCGCGAAGGCGTTGCGGCCCACGATGGCCTTGTTGGCCTGCACGGGCATGTTCATCAGGCTCGACACCATCCGGCTGACCGGATAGATGCGCGTCGTGTTGATGTTGGTCTGGAGGGGAATGTCGGAATGGCTCTTCAGGATCATGGCAATCTCCTCGAGCGCGGTGTTGCCCGCGCGCTCGCCCACGCCGTTGATCGTCACCTCGCACTGGCGAGCGCCGTTCAGCAGGCCGGACATCGTATTGGCCGTGGCCATGCCGAGGTCGTTGTGGCAGTGGGTGGAGAGGATGGCCTTGTCGACGCCGTCCACATGCTCCATCAGGTACTTGATCTTGGCGCCGTATTCCTCGGGCAGGCAGTAGCCCGTGGTGTCGGGAATGTTCACCACGGTGGCGCCGGCCTTGATCACGGCCTCGACCACCTGGGCCAGGAAGGCGTTCTCGGTGCGCCCGGCGTCTTCGGCGTAGAACTCCACGTCGTCGACAAACTGGCGGGCGTACTTCACGGCACGCACGGCCCGCTCCAGGATCTCCTCCCGCGTGGAGTTGAACTTGTAGCGGATGTGCGAGTCGGACGTACCGATGCCGGTATGGATGCGCTTGTGTTTCGCGAACTTGAGCGCATCCACCGCGGCGTCGATATCCTTCTGCACCGCCCGGGTAAGGGCGCAGACGGTGGGCCAGGTCACGGCCTTGGAGATCTCCACGACCGAGTTGAAGTCGCCGGGACTCGAGACCGGGAAGCCGGCCTCGATCACATCCACGCCGAGCTCTTCCAGCGCCTTCGCCACCTGGATTTTCTCCACGGTGTTGAGCTGGCAGCCGGGCACCTGTTCACCGTCGCGCAGGGTGGTGTCGAAGATGTAGATCCGGTTGTTATCCATAGGGATTACTTGTTTTCAGGACGCAGTTCACGGACGGCGGCGCCGGTGCGCCAGAGTTCGCTGTCGCGCAGGGCCTTCAGTTCCTTCTCCAGACCCTCGCGGTAGTCCGGCTTGGAGTTGGAGTCGATGGAACGCTGGGCTTCACGGCCGCTGGCCACCTCGTTGTAGAGCTTCTCGAACACGGGCTTGGTAGCGTCGTGGAACGGGCCCATCCAGTCGAGGGCGCCGCGCTGGGCGGTCGTAGAGGTGTTGGCATACATCCAGTCCATACCCTTCTCCGCGAAGAGCGGCATCAGGGACTGGGTCAGCTCCTCGACGGTCTCGTTGAAGGCCTCCGACGGGGAGTGGCCATGCTCGCGCAGCACTTCGTACTGGGCGGACAGGATGCCCTGGATGGCGCCCATCAGGGTGCCGCGCTCGCCGGTCAGGTCAGAGTAGACCTCACGCTTGAAGTCGGTCTCGAAGAGGTAGCCGGAGCCGATGGCGATACCGAGGGCCAGGGTGCGCTCGAGGGCGCGGCCGGTGGCGTCCTGGTAGACGGCGAAGGAGGAGTTGATGCCGCGGCCCTGCAGGAACAGACGGCGCACGGAGGTGCCGGAGCCCTTCGGGGCCACCATGATCACGTCGACATCCTTCGGAGGGATGATGCCGGTGCGGTCGTTGAAGGTGATGCCGAAGCCGTGGGAGAAATAGAGCGCCTTGCCGGCGGTCAGGTGCTTCTTGACCACGGGCCACTGGGCGATCTGGGCGGCGTCGGAGAGCAGGTATTCGATCACGGTCGCTTTCTCGCAGGCCTCCTCGATGCTGAAGAGGGTCTTGCCGGGCACCCAGCCGTCAGCGACAGCCTTGTCGAAGGTCTTGCCGGGACGCTGGCCGACGATGACGTTGATGCCGTTGTCCTTGAGGTTCAGGGACTGTCCAGGACCCTGGACACCGTAGCCGATCACGGCCACAACTTCGTTCTTGAGGACTTCGCGTGCCTTTTCGATCGTAAACTCATCGCGGGTGACGACATTCTCGACCACGCCGCCGAAATTCATCTTTGCCATACTCTTTTTGTTTTTATTGGTTTCTGTTTTGTAAATATTCTTCCATGATGCCGTGTTCGGCGGCGCTCGTCGAATTGTCCGGGAAGCAGAAGGCCTTCACCACCTCCACCTTCTTCTCGATGAAGCCCACCACCTGCTGCGCGGCGCGCTCGGTGGTGATGGCCCGGAAGGTGAAATGGTGGATGCCCGGGAACTCGGACGGGAACACCGTCAGGCTCTCGATGTTGATGCCGCGGCGGGTGAAGATGTTCGAGATCGAACTCAACAGACCCACCTGGTTCTCGGAGTACACCGAGATGATATACATATTGCTATTCTCCATCGCGATACCATTCATCTTTGTTCAACAGGATCTCGTCCAGCCGGCGTCCGCCGGGGACCATCGGATAGACCATGCCCATCTCGACCACGTGGGCGTCGAGGATGTAGGCCTCCTTCGCGTCCAGCATCTCGCGGATCGCGTCGTCCAGCTCCTTGCGGTCGGACACGCAGCGGTAACGGATGCCGTAGGCCTTCGCGATCAGGGAGTAGTCCGGGTTGAGCAGGCGCGTCTGCGAGTAGCGCTCGCCGAAGAAGAGCTCCTGCCACTGGCGGACGTTGCCGAGCCAGTTGTTGTTCAGGATGACGATCTTGACCGCCGTCCCCTCCTGCATGATCGTGCCCAGCTCCTGGATGGTCATCTGGATGCCGCCGTCGCCCACGAAGAGGCAGACCTGGCGGCCGGGCTCGCCCACCTTGGCGCCGATGGCGGCCGGCAGGCCGAAGCCCATCGTGCCCAGGCCACCGGAACTGATGAAGCTGCGCGTGTCCGCGAAACGGGAATAGCGCGCGCCCATCAGCTGGTTCTGGCCCACGTCGGTGACGATGATGGCCTTGCGGCCGGACAGTTCGGCCACTTTGGACACCACCTCGCCCATGTTGATCGGGCCCTCCTCGGGCGTGGTCTCGGGCGCGGCCACCTTGGCCTTCTCCACGGCGTCGTAGTGGCGCGCGGAAGCGGCCCACTCGTCGTGGAAGGAGAATTTGATCTTCGCGGTCAGGCGCTCCAGCACCTCGGCGGCGTCGCCCAGGATGCCCACGTCGACCGGGATAATCTTGCCGATCTCGGTGCGGTCCACGTCGATGTGGATCACCTTCGCGTTCGGCGCGTAGTGGGACGGCGTGCCCGTGACGCGGTCGCTGAAACGCATGCCGACGGCGATGAGCACGTCGCACTTCTGCGTCATCATGTTGGAGGCCACGTTGCCGTGCATGCCGGCCATGCCGACGTAGTACGGGAAGTCGGACGGCAGGGCGCTCAGGCCCAGCATCGTGGAGGCCGCCGGGATGCCGCCCTTCTTCAGGAAGGCCTTCAGCTGCTCCTCCGCGTGGGAAATCACCACGCCCTGGCCGAACACCACGAAGGGGCGCTCGGCGTTGTCGATCAGCTCCGCCGCCGCGTCCAGGGCCGCCTCGTCGGCGGGCGCCGGCAGCGCGTAGCTGCGGATGTGATCGCATTTCTCATATTCAAACCAGCCCACGCCCACCTGGGCGTCTTTGGTAAAGTCCAGCACCACGGGGCCGGGACGGCCCGTGGAGGCGATGTGGAAGGCTTTGGCGACCGCCGGGGCCACGTCTTCGGGCCGGCGGATCTGGTAGGTCCACTTGTCGATCGGACCGGTCATGCCGACCACGTCCGTCTCCTGGAAGGCGTCGGTGCCCAGCGAGGCGTTGCCCACCTGGCCGGCGATCACGATGACCGGGGTGGAATCCACCATCGCGTCGGCCACGCCGGTGATCACGTTGGTGGCGCCCGGACCCGAGGTCACAATCACGACGCCGGGGCGGCCCGTGGCGCGGGCGTAGCCCTGCGCGGCGTGGATCGCACCCTGTTCATGGCGTACCAGGATGTGCTTCAGACGGTCCTGGTAGCTGTACATCTTGTCATAGACGGTGATGATCGAACCGCCCGGATAGCCGAAGACGGTGTCCACCCCTTCGGCGATGAGAGACTCCAGCAGAATCTCGGCTCCTGTCAATCGCTGTCCCATACGCTTTAGTCTTCAATGATCCGGATGGCTCCCTTGTCCGCGCTGCTCACCATGGCGGCGTACGCCTTGAGGCTCTTGGACACCTCGCGCTGGCGGAACGGCGGCGTGAAGGCCTTGCGGCCCCGGGCCTCCTCCGTGCGGCGGCGCTCCGCGAGCTGCCCGTCGCTGAGCCGCACCTCGATGCGGCGGGAAGGGATGTCAATCACAATGATGTCTCCGTCGCGGACCAGGGCGATGTTGCCGCCGGAGGCCGCTTCGGGGGAAATATGTCCGATGCTCAAGCCGGAGGTACCGCCGCTGAAACGGCCGTCCGTCAGCAGGGCGCACTCCTTGCCCAGGTGCATCGATTTGATATACGAAGTCGGATACAGCATTTCCTGCATGCCGGGGCCGCCCTTCGGGCCCTCGTAGGTAATGACGACCACGTCGCCGCTGCCCACCTTGCCGCCGAGGATGCCCTCGCAGGCCGCCTCCTGGGAGTCGAACACGCGGGCCGGGCCCTCGAAATGGAAAATGCTCTCGTCCACGCCGGCCGTCTTGACGATGCAGCCGTCCTGGGCGATGTTGCCGAAGAGCACGGCCAGGCCGCCGTCGCGGGTGTAGGCGTGCGCCACGTCGCGGATGCAGCCTTCGGCGCGGTCGGTGTCGAAGCTGTCGTAGTACATCTTCTGCGAGCCGAGCTCGATGTTGAAGCGGCCGCAGGGCGCGACGCGATAGGTGTTCTTCGCCTCCGCCGTGCAATTCGGGGAGAGGATGCACCATTTGTCAATCTCCTCGGCGAGGGTCATGCCGTCCACACGCTTGAGCGTGGTGTCGACCAGGCCGGCCTTGGCCAGCTCGGCCATGATGGACACGATGCCGCCGGCGCGGCCCACGTCCTGGATATGGTACTTCGCCGTGTTCGGGGCCACCTTGCAGATGCAGGGGACCTTGCGGGACAGGGCGTCGATGTCGGCCATCTTGAAGTCCGCGCCCGCCTCGGCCGCCACGGCCAGCAGGTGCAGGACCGTGTTGGTCGAGCCCCCCATGGCGATGTCGAGCGTCATGGCGTTGAGGAACGCGGCGCGCGAGGCGATGCTGCGGGGCAGCACGGATTCGTCGCCGTCGTTATAATACTTGTAGGTGTTCTCCACGATCTGGCGCGCCGCCTTGCGGAAGAGCTCCGCGCGCATCGCGTGCGTGGCGAGGATGGTGCCGTTGCCGGGCAGGGCCAGGCCGATGGCCTCGGAGAGGCAGTTCATCGAGTTGGCCGTGAACATACCGGAGCAGCTGCCGCAGGTCGGGCAGGCGTGCGCCTCGATCTCGGCCACCTGGTCGTCCGTCACGGAAGGATCCGCGGACTTGATCATCGCGTCGATCAGGTCGAGCTTCGCCTCGCCCAGGACGCCGGCTTCCATCGGGCCGCCCGACACGAAGATGGTCGGGATGTTGAGCCGCATCGCGGCCAGCATCATGCCCGGGGTAATCTTGTCACAGTTGCTGATGCACACGAGCGCGTCCGCCTTATGCGCGTTGACCATATATTCCACGCTGTCCGCGATGATGTCACGGGACGGGAGGGAATACAGCATGCCGTCGTGGCCCATGGCAATGCCATCGTCCACGGCGATCGTGTCGAATTCAGCCGCGAAGCAACCCAGCTTCTCGATCTCGGCCTTGACAATCTGGCCGGCATCGTGAAGATGCGTATGACCGGGGACAAATTGCGTGAAGGAATTCGCGATGGCGATGACCGGTTTGCCAAACTGGCTCCGCTTCATCCCATCGGCCATCCAAAGCGCACGGGCCCCGGCCATCCTGCGGCCTTCGAAGGTTACACTACTACGATATTTCATAACTAACTGCGGGGTACAATACCCCCTTACCGGTCACGAATCTCGGGATTTTTTGCGGAAAAAGCAAGGAAAGTGCAAAATATTTATTAAAATTTTGAAAAATTGCCAAAAAATGCTTTACTTTGGGATGGATAAACGCGTTAGTTAGTCATGAAAATCCTGAAATTCGGCGGTTCTTCGGTGGGTACACCGGAGAGCATCCTCAGAGTCAAAGAGATTGTAAGTTCCCGTCAGGAACCCTCCATCGTAGTCGTCTCCGCCCTCGGCGGCGTCACGGACCAGCTGATCCGCGCCTCCAAGCTGGCGGCCTCCGGCGACGTGACCTTCCGCGACGAAGTCGCGCAGCTGCGCGCACGGCACCGTGCTGTGTGCGAGGCCGTTGTGCCCGCCGCTGCGGTCAAGACCGTGGAGACCGAGATGGACACCCTGCTGGACCAGCTGGAGCGCATCTGCGAGGGCATTTATCTGTTGCAGGTCATCCCCACGAAGATCTCGCACGAAGTCATGAGCTTCGGCGAGCGGCTCTCCTCGCGCATCGTCACCGCATGCCTCCCCTGCGCCATGCGCTACGACGCCGTCGATTTCATCAAGACCCGCCGTCACGGCCACCGGGACGAGGTCGACCAGGGACTCACTTACGACCTGATCCAGAAGACTTTCCAGGGCTGGAGCCAGGCCGGCGCCTCGGCTGTCGTGCCGGGCTTCATCGCCTCCGACGCCGCCACCGGCGAGATCACTACGCTGGGGCGCGGCGGTTCCGACTACACCGCCAGCCTGATCGCCGCGGCGCTCGACGCCGAACTCCTTGAAATATGGACCGATGTGGACGGCTTCATGACGGCCGACCCGCGCATTATCAAGACTTCCTACGTCATTGACGAGATGAGCTACGAGGAGGCCATGGAGCTCTGCAATTTCGGAGCGAAAGTGGTCTATCCGCCTACCCTGTACCCGGTTTGCGCGAAAGGCATCCCCATTCTCATCAAGAATACTTTCAATTTGAAAGCAAAGGGTACGATTATCAAGAAAAACGTTACCCCGGGATCCACTTCCATCAAGGGTATCTCCTCCATTGACGACATCGCCCTGATCACGCTCTCCGGCACCTCCATGGTCGGCATCGTGGGCGTGGACAGCCGCATCTTCGCCGCCCTCACCCAGGAGCAGATCAGCGCCTTCCTCGTCAGCCAGTCGGCTTCCGAGACGGGCATCTCCATCGGCGTCAGCCGCGCCGACGCCGCCCGCGCCCGGGAAGTCCTCGACGAGGCCTTCGCCCGCGAGATCGAAAGCGGCGCCATCAATCCCGTGGAAATCCGCGAGGAGCTGGCGGCCGTGGCCGTGATCGGCGAGAACATGAAGCAGCACGCAGGCATCGCCGGCAAGCTCTTCACCACGCTGGGGCGCAACGGCATCAGCGTCATCGCCCTCGCCCAGGGCGCCGCCGAGTCCAACATCTCCTTCATCGTGGAGCGCCGCCAGCTGCGCAAATCCCTGAACGTCATCCATGACAGTTTCTTCCTGTCCGAGTATAAAGAACTCAACCTCTTCCTCTGCGGCATCGGCACCGTCGGCGGCCGCCTGATCGCCCAGATCGCCCAGCAGCGCGAGACGCTTATGCGCACGCGCGGCCTTAAGATCAATATCGTGGGCATCGCCCGCAGCACGCGCGCCGTCTTCGACCGCGCCGGCATCGACCTCGCCCACTGGCAGGAGCGCCTGCAGCAGGACGGCATCGAGACCGACCCGCTGCGCCTCAAAGAGGAGATCATCGGCATGAACATCTTTAACTCCGTGTTCGTGGACTGCACGGCCAGCCCGGCCGTCGCGGCGCTCTACGGCGACTTCTTCGACCACGGCATCTCGGTGGTCGCGGCCAACAAGATCGCCGCCTCCTCCGACTACGAGAACTACCGCCGGCTCAAGGACCTCGCGCGCAAGCGCAACGTCAAGTGGCTCTTCGAGACCAACGTCGGCGCCGGCCTGCCCATCATCGGCACGATCAACGACCTGTGCAACTCCGGCGACACCATCCTCAAGCTGGAGGCCGTGCTGAGCGGCACGCTCAACTTCATTTTCAACACCCTGTCCGCCGACGTCCCCTTCAGCGAGACCGTCCGCATGGCCAAGGAGCAGGGCTTCTCCGAGCCCGACCCGCGCATCGACCTCTCCGGCAAGGACGTCATCCGCAAACTGGTCATCCTCTCCCGCGAGGCTGGATATGAAGTAAACCAGGAGGATGTGGAGGCCAACCTCTTCATTCCGAAGGACTTCTTCGACTGCAGCGAAGAGGAATTCTGGGCCAAGCTCCCCTCCCTCGACGCCGGTTTCGAGGAGCGCCGCCGCAAGCTGGAAGCCGAAGGCAAGCGCTGGCGTTTCGTCGCCAAGATGGAGAACGGCAAGTACTCCGTCTCCCTGCAGGCCGTGGAGAACCAGCACTCCTTCTACGTGCTGGACGGCTCCAACAACATCGTCCTGCTGACCACCGAACGCTACAACCGCCACCCGATGCTCATCCAGGGCTACGGCGCGGGCGCGGACGTGACGGCCGCCGGCGTGTTCGCCGACATCATGAGCATCGCAAACATCTAACGGGCAGCAGATTATGAAAAAGATCAAAGTATTCGCACCCGCATCCATCGCCAACCTCGGCTGTGGTTTCGACGTGATGGGCATGGCCCTCGACGAAGTCGGGGACGTGCTGGAAATGACCCTCGACGAAGGAGGCTCCGGCATCTCCATCATCAATGATACGGACGTTCCCCTGCCCGAGAACGTCGAAGACAACGTCGTCACGCCCGTCATCCGGAAATTCTTCGCGATGACCGGCCGGAGCGGCCGCGTGGACGTGCGCATCGTCAAGAAAATCTATCCCGGCTCCGGCATCGGCTCCAGCGCCGCCTCGAGCGCCGCGGCCGCCTTCGGCATCAACGAGCTCTTCGGCGCCCCGCTCTCCGAGGAGGACGTGGTCATCTGCGCCATGGAGGGTGAGAACCTCGCCAGCGGCGGCTACCACGCCGACAACGCCGCGCCGGCCGTCATGGGCGGCATCACGCTGATCCGCGGCTACGAGCCGCTGGACATCATCAAGCTGCCCGTCCCGGGCAACCTCTACTGCCCCGTCATCCATCCCCACCTGACGGTCTCCACCAAGGAGGCGCGCAGCATTCTCCCCAAGGAGATTCCGATGCACACCGCCATCACCCAGTGGGGCAACGTGGGCGGCCTCGTGGCCGGCCTGTGCACCGGCAACATCGAGCTGGTGGGCCGCGCCATGCGCGACGCCGTCGCGGAGCCCTACCGCAAGGGCTTCATCCCGGGCTTCGACGAGCTCCGCGCCAAGCTGCTCGGCGCCGGCGCCCTCGCGATGAACATCAGCGGCTCGGGCCCGTCCGTGTTCGCCCTGGCGAACCGCAGCGACATCGCCCAGCGCGTGGGTTCCATCATGGAGCGCCACTTCGCCCAGCAGGGCATCCTTTCTGAAACTTACGTGGTCAAGGTGTCCAACAAGGGCGCCCGCCTGATAGCCTGACGCCTATGCAGTACTACAGCACCAACGGAAAAGCGCCCCGCGCCAGCCTGGAGAAGGCGGTGATCCGCGGCCTCGCCGAGGACCGGGGGCTCTACATGCCCGAACGCATCCCCGTCCTGCCCGCCGAGTTCTACGAGAACATCCAGACGATGACCTTCCAGGAAATCGCCTGCACGGTCGCGGACGCGCTGTTCGGCGAGGACATCCCCGCCGCGGAGCTGCACCGCATCGTGGAGGAGACGCTCGCCTTCGACTGCCCCGTGGTCCCCGTGACCCGGAGCATCGGCGCGCTGGAGCTCTTCCACGGCCCCACCCTGGCGTTCAAGGACGTCGGCGCCCGCTTCATGGCGCGCCTGCTGCGCCATTTCACGCAGCACTCCGACGACCCGCGCACCATCCACGTGCTCGTGGCCACGTCGGGCGACACGGGCAGCGCCGTGGCCAACGGCTTCCTCGGCGTCGAGGGCGTGCGCGTGCACGTGCTCTACCCGAAGGGCAAGGTCAGCCCCATTCAGGAGTGCCAGTTCACCACCCTCGGGCAGAACATCACCGCCCTCGAGGTGGACGGCAACTTCGACGACTGTCAGGCCCTCGTCAAGAGCGCCTTCATGGACGCGGAGCTCACGGAGCGCCTGCGCCTGACTTCCGCCAACAGCATCAACGTCGCGCGGCTGCTGCCGCAGTCGTTCTACTATTTCCACGGTTACGCCCAAATGAAGCGCCTCGGCCTCGCGAACCAGCTGGTCGTGTGCGTGCCGAGCGGCAATTTCGGCAACATCTGCGCCGCCCTCTTCGCGAAGCGCATGGGCCTGCCGGTCAAGCGTTTCGTGGCGGCGAACAACGCCAACCAGGTATTCTTCGACTACCTCCAGACCGGGCAGTATGACCCGCGTCCGAGCATCCCGACCCTCGCCAACGCGATGGACGTCGGCGATCCGAGCAACGCCGCCCGCATCTTCGAGCTCTACGGCCACGACTGGAAGGCCATTACGAACGATATTTCCGGCAACGTCTGCAGCGACGCACAGATCCGCGAGGCGCTGAAGTACTGCCGCGAGAAATACGGTTACCAGCTCGACCCGCACGGCGCCTGCGGCTTCCACGCCGTTTACCATAACCTGGGTCCGGGCGAAGCCGCCCTGCTCTGCGAGACCGCGCATCCGGCCAAGTTCAAGGACACCGTCGAAGCGGCCACCGGCGCTCAGATCGAGATTCCCGCCCGCCTCGCCGCCTTCATGCAGGGCACGAAACAATCCGTCCCGATGGGTCGGGACTATGCCTCATTCAAAGATTATTTATCAAAAATTCAATAAGTTATGAAAGTAGCTATCGTAGGTGCAAGCGGAGCCGTGGGACAGGAGTTCCTGCGGGTCCTCGACGAACGCAATTTCCCCATTGACGAACTCGTGCTTTTCGGCTCTCCCCGGAGCGCCGGCAGCAAGTACACCTTCCGCGGGAAGGAATATGAAGTGAAGCTTCTCCAGCACAACGACGACTTCAAGGGCGTGGACTACGCCTTCGTGTCGGCCGGTGCCTCGACTTCCAAGGAATTCGCCGAGACCATCACCAAGCACGGCGCCGTGATGATCGACAACTCCAGCGCCTTCCGCATGGACGCCGACGTGCCTCTCGTGGTGCCTGAGTGCAATGCCGAGGACGCCCTCGTGCGCCCGCGCGGCATCATCGCCAACCCGAACTGCACCACCATCATGATGGTCGTGGTGCTCAAGCCGATCGAGGCCCTCTCCCACATCACCCGCATCCACGTGGCGAGCTACCAGTCCGCCTCCGGCGCCGGTGCCCAGGCCATGGCCGAGCTGCAGCAGCAGTACCAGGAGATCGTCGAGGGCAAGCCCGTGACGGTCAAGAAGTTCGCTTACCAGCTCGCCTACAACGTCATCCCGCAGATCGACGTCTTCCAGGACAACGGCTACACCAAGGAGGAGATGAAGATGTTCAACGAGACCCGCAAGATCCTCCACTCCGACGTGCGCTGCAGCGCCATGTGCGTGCGCATCTCCTCGCTGCGCTCCCACTCCGAGGCCGTGTGGATCGAGACCGAGAAGCCGCTGACCGTCGAGCAGGTGCAGGCCGCCATCGCCGCCGCGCCGGGCGTCACCCTGCAGGACGATCCGTCCACGCAAACCTACCCGATGCCGCTCTTCACCGGCGGCAAGGACGACGTCTATGTGGGCCGCGTCCGCAAGGACCTCGCCAACGACAACGGCATCACCCTCTGGCTCTCCGGCGACCAGATCAAGAAAGGCGCTGCCTTGAATGCAGTTCAGATTGCAGAGTACCTGATTTCCAAGAAATAATGGCGGAAGGAAAAGCGATAATCCTGCTGCACTGTCCTGACCAGCAGGGCATCATCACGGACGTGACGGGCTTCATCACCCGCAACCACGGCAACATCGTCTACATCGACCAGTATGTGGATACCATCGAAGGGCACCTCTTCATGCGTATCGAATGGGAGCTCAAGGGATTCTTCATCCCGCGCGAGCACATCAAGGAAGTCGTCGACGAGCTGTTCGCCGAGCGCTACGGCATGGTGTCCAGCATCTTCTTCAGCGACGAGCGGCCGCGCATGGCCATTTTCGTGAGCAAGATGAGCCACTGTCTCTACGACCTGCTCGCCCGCTATCGCGCGGGCGAGTGGGACGTGGACATCCCGTGCATCGTCAGCAACCACGAGGACCTGCGTTTCGTGGCCGACCAGTTCGGGATTCCGTTCTACGTGTGGAGCATCGCCCCGGACAAGTCCAACCGCGCCGAGGTGGAGCAGGCGGAGATGGAGCTCCTGCACAAGGAAAAGATCAATTTCATCGTTCTGGCGCGCTACATGCAGGTGATCAGCGACGAGATGATCGCGGAGTACCCGCACCATATCATCAACATCCACCACTCCTTCCTGCCGGCCTTCGTGGGGGCGAAGCCCTACCACCAGGCCTACGAGCGCGGCGTCAAGATCATCGGCGCCACGAGCCACTACGTCACGCGCGAGCTGGACGCCGGCCCGATCATCGAGCAGGACGTCGTGCGCATCACGCACAAGGACACCCCCGACAGCCTGGTGCTGAAAGGACGTGATCTGGAGAAGATCGTGCTCAGCCGGGCCGTCACCAAGCACATTGAACGGAAAATCCTGACCTACAAGAACCGGACGATCGTCTTCGGTTAGGCCTGCAGGATCCGCGCGTCCAGCCAGGCTTTCACCGCAGCGATCTCGTCCGGCGTGCAAAGGTTGAGCGCATTGAAACACACGAATTTACGCGTCTCGTCCGCTTGGAAGGCGCGTATTTTTTTTGCGACATAGCCCGGACGCTTCTTGCGTTTGAAGACCATGGAGAAATCCGTGTCGGACAGCAGGCAAAGCTTCCCTTGCCGCTCCATGTCCAGGTAGAACGGTTCCTGCACCTCGAACTGGGCCAGGCTGCGGAATTTGTCCCGCAGGTTGTTCTCCACCATGTCCGGACGCGCCTCCGCCCAGCGCTCGAACCAGCTTTTGCTCATCGCGCAGGGGGTATGGCCCAGGTTCAGGATGTGGTCTCCCCCGCCCATCAGCTCCAGCGCCCGGAGCATGGACACCTTGTAGCCCACGTGCTGCGGACGGATGAAACGGAGCAGGCGGACAAAGCGCGCGGAGAGGCGTTTGGCGTAGCAGACATAGCTGTCCCCGCGGAAGAAATCCTCCGGCTCGGCCGGGCGTACCAGCATGACGTCGTCGTTGGTATAGATGAAATGTTCGGAGAGCTCGGGGATGTTCCAGATCAGCGTGTCGATGGAATTGGAGTTGAAGGTGGGCAGCGCGTCCTCCCGGCCCCGGAAAATGACGCGATGGTCCACAATCACCACGTCGTCCACCCGCTGCGGAAAGTATTCGCGCAGCATCCCGCCCAGGTCCGGATCCTGCCCGTCCGTGACGATGAAAATTTTGCGGACGAACGGCGCGAAACGCAGCAGGGAGGCGATGCAGTAACGGATCTCGCCCACCGAGGCGTAACGGCTTGCCCCGCCTTTCTCCTCATTGGTCAGGGCGTCGTCCTGGGCATAGCGCGCACGCCGCGCAGCGAGAACGGAATCACTCCCGTCCACCCAGGGCAGCACGACGTCGATGGGGAATGGGCTCATGACGAAGGGTGCTTACACCAGCTTGATGAAGGAGATGGTGCGGCCGCAGTCGATGCCCTCGTTACGGGCGGAGAAGAAGGTGGGATCCGTGTAGGTGTCGATCCCGGCGACCTGGATGCAGGCGGCGGGGACGCCGGATTCTTCCAGCAGCCAGCGGTTGGCCTTGAAGAGGTCGATGTGATGGCCGTCCGCCATGGGGATGTCGCTGTGGCCGGGCCGGAAGGTCCAGATGTCGTCCAGCGGGAAATTCTGCTCCTTGAAGAACTGCACGACCTCCTCGCCGACCTGGAAACTCGCCGGACCGATGGCGGGGCCGAGGGCGGCCCGGATGTTCTCCGGACGGCAGCCGAACTCCTGCTTCATCAGGAAGAGCGTCTTCTGAGAAATGCGCTGCACCGTCCCCTTCCAGCCGGAATGCACCGCGGCCACGACCCGGCACTCCGGATCGTACAGCAGGATGGGCACGCAGTCCGCCGTCCGCACGCCGATGGCGCAGCCCGGCAGGGCCGTCACCAGCGCATCGACGCCCTCCAGGTCCTCCCGCGTCAGATCCGGCCGGTCCACGACGGCCACGCGCACGCCGTGCACCTGGTGGCCCTGGACCACAGGATACGGGAGCTCGGAATCCCGGCGGGTGGAAAAAGCCTCCGCGCCCGGACCCAGATCATATCGGAGAAGTTCGCTGCTTGTGGTCATAACAAGACAAAGATACGAAAAATTACCGGACGCGAAGCACGCTGACGCCGAGAATCTTCGGATTCGCTTTCAGGTAGGCCACGAGGGTGCGCGGCTCGACGACGACCTTTTTCGCCGCCGTGGAGGCATGGATGAAGCCCAGGGCGTCGCCGGCTTTCTCCCGGTACGCAATCACGACATGCGAATAGTCCAGGCCCTCGATGGAGGTGGCAAAGCAAAGGATGTCACCGTTTTGGATGCGGCTTTCGACATCGGCCAGCTTGTCCCGCGGGATGTAATAGCGCTCCACGCCGTCCAGGCGCTCCTCCACGGCACGGATGGCGCGGCGGTTGTCCTTGGCGTACTGCGACTCCCCGGTCAGGGGCGCGTAGCTGTCGGGATGCTGCGTCATGAAACGGATCGGACGCGCGTCCCGCACGCCGCCCAGGTCGTCGGAGAGGTCGTCGAAAAGCCCGTTCGCCTCGCCCTGGCGGATCCATTCCGTCGTATAATGCAAGCGGGAAGGATAGCCGTCCACGACGCCGTCCCGGTAGCGGGACTGCTGCAGGCTGGCGGCCAGGTCTTCGAAAGTCGCCTGCGCGCCGCAGCGCTCCACGGTCCGCACGAGGCCCAGGCAGGTCTCGGCGAAGAGGATGCAGTCCGTGCGGGTCAGGTAGATGCGCAGCCGCTCTTCCCTGCCCTCCTGCGTGGCGGCCTCGTAGGGCTGGCCCAGGAGGGCCTTCGCGGCGATGATCATCTGCGCGCCGGGCTCCTGCTGCGGGGCGGCGGCGAGGCGCTCCAGCACCAGTTTGCCGAGCGCGATGTCGTCCGCCGTGGACGCGTAATCCTGCGCCCCCGCGAACAGGGACGTCAGGAGCAGGCAGGCGGCGATGAGGAATCTTCTCATTTGATCAGGGCCTTGCCGGTGCGGCCGTCGATGCAGATCTTCAGCTCTTCCTCGAAATGGACCTGACGCAGGTACTCCGTCTCGAAGGCGGCCGGCATGGCGTCCAGGCGCGCCGCGTCGAAGCACTCGCCCTCGCGGGCGTAGGGATTGACGTTGACGTAGCCCGCGTTGAACGAGGTCATGTTCTGGAAGAAATGCGTGCCCTGGCTGGGGTCCACGCGGAAGTTCTCCAGGCAGCACTCCACGATGGCGCGCGCCTCGGAGATGTCGCTCCACTGCACCGGCACGCCCAGCGACGGGATGCTGGAGCCCCAGCGGCCGTAGCCGACCAGGACGTAGTTGCGTCCCTCCTGGCGCATCTGCGCGTTGAGCGTCTTGAGCTCGGCGGCCATCTCGCGCGTCTTCAGCACGTCAAAGGCCGACTCCTTGAGGTACACGATGTCGTGCACGCCCTGGATCCAGCCCGGACCGATGGCGCTGCCGGAATTGACCAGCGCGTTGTCGGTGTCAATGTCGTTCCAGTCCACCTCGGCGTCCAGGCCGTCGGCGGAGATGGGCCGCACCTGCAGCACGTTGAAGATGGCGGGACTGTCGGGACCGACGTCCAGGTTGGCGGCGAACTCGATTTCGACGCCGCACTTGACCTCCTTCTGCGTGATGTCAAGCAGCTCGTTCAGGATGTCCGCCAGCGGGAAGGTGTTGTATTTGAGGATGTGCGCGAAGGTGACGAACTTCGGACCGGCCGGGGCCGGCGAATCCACCATGCGCTGGTTCTCGTAGTCATAGGTGGAGACCACGCGGGAGAAGTTGCGGAAGTTGCCGCAGTCCGTGACGGGAATGCGGTCCAGGTTGACCGCGTCGTCGACGCTGGTCTTGAACTTATCCGGTTGCAGGTCAAGCGCATACATGGCCTGCTGCGTCTCCGTCATCACCAGCTCGGGCGTGGAGGTCTGCAGGACGTTGCGCGGGTATTTCGGCGAGAAGCGGAGCACCTGGTCGCCGTCCACGACGGCCTTGCCCAGGCCGAGCGCGACTTTGGCGACGCCGTCTTCCGGTGCTTCATAGCCGATCGGGTAGAAGTTGACCGAACGGGCCACGCCCGAGAAGGTCGGGAAAAAGTAGCCCCGGTCCTCGCTGCCGCAGATCTCCTGCAGCACGATGGCCATCTTCTCCTCGGAGAGCACGTTGGCTGTGGCCGTGATGTAGCCTCTCGACGAGGCGAAGTACACAGATGCGTAGACGCTCTTGATGGCCTTGGACAGCAGGCGGAGCTGCTGGTCCTCGTTCTCCGTGTGCGGAATCATGTAGGTCGAATAGACCCCCGCAAACGGCTGATAGTAAGAATCTTCCAGCTTTGACGACGAGCGAACGGCGAGCGGCTTGCGGACGTTGCGGATGAACACGCGCAACGATTCCGTCAGCTCCTGCGGCAGGGTCGACGCCACGAACTCCGAGAGGATCTCGGCGTCCGACAGGTCGGAATTGATGACGTATTTCAGACCGTTTTCACGGATGAAGCGGTCGAAGAATTCCGTGGTGATCACGAGCGTACGCGGCACGAGCACGCGCACGTCTTCCCACTTGTCGTAGAGGTCGTATTTCTGGAGGATGTGGTTCAGGAACGCCAGACCGCGCGCCTTGCCGCCCAGGGAGCCTGAGCCGATGCGGGCGAACCAGATGGCGTCGTTGTAGGTTTCCGGCTCGAAGAGCGCCACGACACCGAGGCCCTGGCTGATGCGGTAGTCGCGAATCATGCGGAGGTTCATCTCGCGCACGTGGGCGACGTCTTCGTCGGAATGGATGCGGATCGGGCGGAACAGGTCGCCGATCTGGAAAATACCGCGGCCGTAGAGCCAGCGGGAGATGTAGTTCTTGTCCGCGAGTTCGCGCAGGGCCCGGTCGGACATGCCCGCCACGACCTGTTCGAATTCGTAGAGGTTGCGGGCGCGCGCCGTGACGCGGCCCGTGTCGGGATCCGTGACCACGAAGTCGCCGAAGCCGAATTCGCGGCCGATGTAGTCCGACACCTCCTGCGTGAGGGTCTTGGAGCGCTTGTGAACGAAGCCCACGCCGAGCTGTTCGGCCACGGCGCGCATGCTCTCCTGCGAGGACTGCATCAGGAACGGGAGCATCGGGTCCTCCTGCCGCACCATGCGGCAGAGGTCGATACCGGCATCGATCTTCTCCTGCTCCGGCTTGTCGCCCTTGTGCAGGACGAAGCCGATGTCGGAGATGATGCCGATGACGTTGGATTTATACTTCTGATAATAATCGTAGGCTTCGTCGTAGCACGTGGCCATGAGGATTTTCGGCCGCGCGCGCTTGCGCAGGAACTGCTGCTCCTCGTTGAGCGCGTCGCGCACCGCCTCGCTGTTCTGCTGCAGCACGAGGCGGTACAGCAACGGCAGATAGGTCGAGTAATAACGGACGGAATCTTCCACCAGCAGGATGACGCGGGCACCCATCTCCAGGCAGTCGTGCTCGGCGTTGAGCTTGTCCTCCAGGAGCTTGATGATGGCGATGAGCACGTCGGTACTGTTGTTCCAGCAGAACACATAGTCGATGCCGGCGTGGTCGCATTCCGCGATCTTGCGATAGATCTCCCGGGAGAACGAAGACAGCAGGACGATCGGCGTGTCCGGCGCGAGCTGCTTCGCTTCCACGGAGAAGGAGAAAACGTCGAGCTTGCCGACGTTGTACATCGTGATGATGAGGTCGAACCCCTCCCCGCCCTTCAGGATCTCGAGCGCCTCGAGCGTGGACTCGGCCCGCACGATGGCGGGCGGGTTGCTCAGGTTGAGATCGGAGTACTCCTTCGTGATCAGGGCTTCGATGTGTCCGTCCTCCTCCAGGGAGAAACTGTCATAATTGTTACAAACCAGGAGGATTCGGCGAATCCTCCTGGCCATTAACTGTGTGTAGTCCGTGTTATTGCTCATAGAGACGATTTAGACCAGACCCTGGGCCACCATCGCATTGGCAACCTTGATGAAGCCGGCGAGGTTGGCACCCTTGACGTAGTTGATGTAGCCGTCCTCCTCGGTGCCGTACTTGATGCAGGCAGCGTGGATGTCGGACATGATACGGTGCAGGTGCTCGTCGACTTCCTCGGAAGTCCACTTCTGGCGGATCGAGTTCTGGGTCATCTCCAGGCCGGAAGTCGCAACGCCGCCGGCGTTGGACGCCTTACCCGGCGAGTAGAGCATCTTCTTCTCCTGGAAGATGGCGATGGCCTCAGGCGTGGAGGGCATGTTCGCACCCTCGACAACGCACCAGCAGCCGCCCTTCACCAGATTCTCCGCGTCGGCCTTCTCGATCTCGTTCTGCGTGGCGCAAGGGAGCGCGATGTCGCAGGGGATGCGCCAGGGGCGCTCGCCCGGGAAGTACTGGGCCTTCGGATACTTGGTGACATATTCCTTGATACGACCGCGGCGGATGTTCTTAAGTTCGAGCACGAACTGGTGCTTCTCCTCGTCGAATCCGTCAGGATCGTAAATAAAGCCGTCGGAGTCGGAGAGCGTGACCACCTTGGCGCCCAGGCGCATGGCCTTCTGGGCGGCGTACTGGGCCACGTTGCCGGAGCCGGACACGACCACGGTCTTACCCTCGAAGGTCTCATTGCGCGTGGCGAGCATCTCCTGGGCGAAGTAGCAAACGCCATAACCCGTCGCTTCCGTGCGGAGGAGGCTGCCGCCGAAGGGCAGGCCCTTGCCGGTCAGCGTGCCCGTGAACTCGTCGCGGAGACGCTTGTACTGGCCGAACAGGAAGCCGACCTCGCGGCCGCCCACGCCGATGTCACCGGCCGGCACGTCCGTGTCGGGACCGATGTGGCGGGAAAGCTCGGTCATGAAACTCTGGCAGAAACGCATCACCTCTGCGTCGGACTTGCCACGCGGGCTGAAGTCGGAACCACCCTTGCCGCCACCCATCGGGAGCGTGGTGAGGGAGTTCTTGAAGGTCTGCTCGAAAGCAAGGAACTTCAGGATGCTGAGGTTCACGCTGGCGTGGAAGCGGATACCGCCCTTGTAGGGGCCGATCGCGCTGTTCATCTGCACGCGGTAACCACGGTTGATATGGATCTCGCCCTTGTCGTCGGTCCACGGGACGCGGAACATGATGACGCGCTCCGGTTCAACCATACGCTCGAGGATCTTGAGGTCCATCAGATGAGGATAAGAGGTGACATAAGGTGCAACACTTTCCACCACCTCACGGACAGCCTGGTGAAATTCTTTTTCGCCAGGGTTGCGTGCGATCAGTTCATCCATGAACCGGTCGACGTAGTTCTGAGTGAATTTGTCCATTTACTTATTATGGGTGTTTAACTAACCGGATTCAAATGTAAGAAAAAATTTTAATAATTCCATGCGCTCCGCTGAAAAAATGTCAGCGATTTTGACAAAATGTCTTGATTATCAGTGGTTTAACCGCCCTTTTGCGCCAAAATGTCTCAAAAGGGCAAGTGGTGTACGAATTGTAAGTTGTAAGGCGTCCCCCGGTCGGGACGATGATAAAAAGTTAAACGACATTTTAAATGATAGGAGATTTGATTATGTATCCCGCAAGAAGAAACCAAGCTTGGATTCCGAGCATTTTCGGTGACCTGTTCGACGATTTCAACGTAATGCCTGCGAAGCAGTTCGCTTCCCCGGCCGTGAACATCAAGGAGACCGACAAGGCCTTCGAGATTGAGATTGCGGCTCCGGGCATGACCAAGGACGACTTCACGATCCGCGTGGACAACGACGAGGAACTGGTGATCGCCCTCGAGAAGAAGCACGAGAACAAAGAAGAGAAGAAAGGTGAGAATTACCTCCGCCGCGAGTTCTCTTACACTTCCTACCACCAGGCCTTCACCCTGCCCGACAACATCGCCGTCGAGGAGATCAAGGCCACGATGAACAACGGCATCCTCGGCATCGAACTGCCGAAGAAGACCCCGGACAAGCAGATCCCGGCTTCGCGTCACATCGCGATCGCCTAATCATAGCACATACACTTATTAATTAAACGCGGCGGCCCGCTCCCTTGCAGGAGCGGGCCGCTGTCATTTTATAAGGTGTCGATCAGCTGTTTCAGGAAGTGGAAGGAGGTGTCGGAGATGCGGTCCCAGAAGTCCGCGTAGGCCTGCATGTCGTGGCCGCCGACGCGAGTGTCGCTAATGATGCGGAAGCTCAGGAAGGGCACGCCGTAGTGGTGGCACACCTGCGCGATGGCGGCGGACTCCATGTCGCACGCCAGCGCCTCGGGATAAGTCCTGAGGACCTTCTCGTCCTCCTGCGCCGTCGTCACGAACCAGTCGCCGGTGCAGATGAGGCCGCTGTGCACGCGCTGCGCAGCCGGCAAGGACAGCGCCTTCCGCAGGAGCGCCGGATCGGCGTCGAAGCGCTGCGGCAGCCCCTGTACCTGGCCGGGGAGATTCCCCTCCCCGCACCACACGTCGTGGTAGGCCGTCTGGGCGCCCAGCACCGTGTCCCCCACCGCCACCGACGGCGCCAGGCCGCCGGCACAGCCGGAGTTGATGATGCAGTCGGGGCGCTCGCGCAGGATCAGTTCCGTGGCCGTGCGGGCCGCGCCCGCCTTGCCGATCCCGGACTGCACGGCGTCCGTCATCCCGGCCTTTTGCAGGGCCGCGAGCTCTTTGCTCATCGCTACGATCAATCCGATTTTCATAACACTCGCAAAGATACGAAAACTTCCCGGAAATCGGCGTCATGCCCGACCTGATCGGGCATCTCATTGCCTATTGCGAGTAGCCTGCTTATAAAACTACATGCTACTTGCAAAAATGGCCGATTTTGCGAGTAGTCTGCTTGAAAAACTGCAGGCTACTAGCACCCCACAGGCTTTTCTGCCTCCAGCACCCGCCTTCTTCGTCATTCGCCGGCACCGACCGGCGAATCTCGGCGCCGTTTTTGGCCCATTTCGGCGCCGACAGGGGTTTTGAAAGTGGGGTCGGCGCCGATTATGACCATTTTTGGCTCCGAGATTACATCAGCATATTACAAGACTTTGAGTGTCGTTCTAGTTACTGGTTATCGATCATCTTCTCATTATCATAACAGTCTTATAATAGGGGGATTATTCTATTCTGGATCTACGGAATACTCTCGTCCGTTAATCGATATTGACTTAACCGCTCGACCGTTGTAAGTGATTTTCCCCTCCTCGTCAACCGTCACGCCAGGAATCGCCTTCAGCGCCTTCAGGAATTTTTCCTTCTTTGTGGTAATCTTCATGACGACAACATCCTCACCATATATCAGCTGTTCTGGTGAGCCTTCCTTAACGACTGTAATGTTTTCAATATCCGAGGGGGAAATAGAATTGAAGGCTGAAACATCTTCATGTACTACGCCATCGATAACATAGACTATTTTCCGATGTGTGGGATTGATGACAACCGTTGTATCGGCCAAAATATTCAGGGGTTTGAATGAACCCGTAACAGAAAACACCGAGGGCGATGTGGTTATGGCGTGAACAGTGATGGCATTGCGCCCGGATCCTTTCGTATTGATCTTATAATCCCTGATGGTCCTGTCCTTGAGTTGAGAGCCATCGAAATTCTCCACGGTTTCATTGTCAATGATATAAATGGTCTGCTGGGCAGACAGCGTCCATGCTCCTATCAGCAGGCAGATGGAAAGAAGTACTCTTTTTTTCATGAGTGATTTTTTTTACTGGTTTAACGCTACGAGATTGAAGGATTCGCCTCCGTCCAAAGGAGTAAGGATGTAGGAAGCAGTATGCCCATCGGGGAAATGGGCGGTCATCACAAACCCGTCCCCAACGGGCTTGAATTCAAGGTTCTCGGCTTCCGCCGGATTAAAGTTGGATAAAAAAGCAATCTGGTGGATCAACTGGGTGTAGTCATTCTGAGGCGCAGTTGGGATGGCCGTAGTGTCAGGTTTGCCCGTAAACAAGACCACGGCAGCAATGGCAGCAGCAACACCGGCCAGGGAAAGGCCCCAGGTATAGAAAGGCCGCACCCTTGAAGGCCTGACCATCCGGTCATACTCATCGCCGGCTTCCGGCAGTTCAGGGAGTTCGATGGGCTTGACAGCCTGCATCATCTTATATACCGCCCTCTCTTCCTCATCGGCAGGAGGCGTAGTGGCAAAGGAGGCGGCAAGCTCCTGTTCCTGTTCGCAGGTCGTTTCTGCGTCCAGATACAATCTAATCAAATCTTTCCGGTCCATTGTATTACTTCGTGTTAAAGGTATTCATCAATTCTTGTCGCGCGGCCGATATGGAACTCTTCACCCCGCCTTTCGTCCTTCCGGTTATAGCGGCAATCTCATCCAAGGAGAGCCCGGTGGCTCTCAATTGGAGCAATCGCCTTGTACCTGCAGGAAGTCGCTCCAACGCCTTGTCGGCCATCTTTTCGGCCTCCGATTGTTCCATCGGCATGGAAGCATCGCTACCATCAGATAGCCATTCCGGGAAAAAACCGCTTCTTACAGGGCTCTTTTTTCGCCACAATGAGATGCAACTGTTCTTGGTTATCGCGACTACCCAGGCTTCTGTGTTGCGAATAATCGCTCCGGCACATCTTGCCTGCCAAAGCCTAAGCAAGACCTCCTGCACCACATCCTCCGGATCGCCGTCCAAATGGGATGAACGGAAGAATCTCAGTGCCGTTGCTAATGCTTTGGGCCTTATCTCTGCGAGTTCTGTTTCAAGCGTTTTGTCCATACTTCACAGACATAGACGCAAAAAGCGTGAAAAGTCAAGAAAAAAACATTGAATTCTCTTAAAAAAGCAACAACCGCTTAAAAAAGCGGTTGTTTGTCAACAATATGGTCTCTGCCAGTGAGTTTCGGGTGCAAAACGGGGCTATTTGCACCCCGTTCTCCTATTCTTCCCCTTCCGGGAGGTTGCCTTTCCGGATTTGCTCGCGTATGATGCCGTCGACGACCTCGAAGAGGCGCTCGGAGCCGAGGCGCGTCTTGTTCTGGCGGCCGTAGACCTGCCGGGCCGTGACGCCGTGCGCCTTCCAGTCGGCGCCGTCGTTGCTGCCGTTGAGCATCAGCGGCTGCAGGTTGTCCAGCGCGTGCGCGAAACGCGCTTCCGGGCTGCTCCAGTTTTCGAATTCATCGAACATCGCGACGAGCTCCGCCTTCTGGTCCTCGGGCAGGAGGGAGTAGATGCGCTCTTTGGCGGCATCCTCGCGCGCCTGCTGCGTCTGCAGGCCCGCCGGGTCGTAGGCGTAGGTGTCGCCGGCGTCGATTTCCACGATGTCGTGGATCAGGCACATCATCATGACCTTCGCCACGTCCACGTGTTCGTTGGCATACTCCCGCAGCAGCCAGGCCATGACGGCCATGTGCCAGGCGTGCTCGGCGTCGTTCTCCGCCCGGCCGTGGCCGGACAGGTGCGTCTGCCGGAAGATGCTTTTCTCCTTGTCGATTTCCAGAATGAAATCCAGCTGCCGTTTCAGTCGGTCATCCATATAGCGTCTTGTCAATCAACGGATTCTCTGCAATATGCGAGGAGCTCCCGGTAGTCGTCAATGACGAGGTCGGGATGCTCCGCCTCCAGCTGGGGGCGGTCCTGGTTGCCCCAGGTCACGCCGCAGGTGCGGCAACCGGCCGCGCGGCCCATCTGCAGGTCGAAGACGGTGTCGCCGACGACGATTGTCTCGTCTGCCCGGACGCCGAGGCGCTCCAGCGCCAGGAGGGCGATGTCCGGTGCGGGTTTGGGATGGTTGACGTCTTCGTTGGTGACGATGGCCGAGAAGTGCGCCCGGATGCCGAGGACCTGCAGCAGGGCGTTCAGCGAGTTGTTGCTGCGCGAAGTGCAGAGGGCCAGCGTAAGGCCGCGCGCCTGCAGGGCGGCGAGCGTTTCATCCGTGCCGGGATAGAGCGTCGTGCACGGGATGGCGATGTCGTTGAACAGGCGCCGGTAGGTGGCGCAGGCTTCGTCGATGCGCTCCGGCGGCGTGTCGGTGCCGCGGGCGAAGCAGCCGGTGAGCGGGAGCCCGATGACGGAACGGATCCGTTCCGGGGTGGATGCGGGCAGGCCCAGCTGCCGCAGGGTGGCCAGGGAGCATTGTACGATGCCCTCGGTGGTGTCGGCCAGCGTGCCGTCGAAGTCGAAAAAGATATTGCGGATCATGGCCTGCAAAAGTAATGGAAATATCGTATCTTTGCAATTATGACAGAAACAACACGACAGGAAGCCAACCTCTCTGAGGTGCTGGAAGTGGCGGCCGAAGCCGGGCACATCCTGCTGGAAAACGGAGCGGAAATCTCACGGGTCGAGGACATTATGTCCCGCATCGCGTCGCATTACGGCGTGGATTCGGGCAGTTTCTTCGTGCTCAGCAACGGTATTTTCACCACCGGCTCGGTCGACAAGGTCCGCCAGGGAGGCGGCCAGGCGCAGACCTACGCCAACGTGGAGTTCATCCCCATCCGGGGCATCCAGCTGTCCAAAGTCGTGGCCGTCAATCGTTTGAGTTACGATATCTCCTACGGCGTCTGCACGCTCGAGCAGGCGCGCGAGCGCCTCAAACTCATCCGTGAGTCGGCCCCCAAGCCGAACTGGGAGCAGATCCTGGGCTCCGCGCTGGGCGCCGCCAGCTTCTGCGCCGTGTTCGGCGGCGGCTGGCTGGACTGCGCCGCCGCGTTCGTCGTGGGCGCGCTGCTGTATGCCTTTATCCTCTTCTTCAGCGGCCGTTTCCTGTCCAAGATCGTGGGCGGGGTGAGCAACGCGCTGCTGGTCACGTTCCTCTGCCTGCTCTTCTACCGCATCGGTTTCGGCGAGAGCCTCAGCAACATGATCATCGGCGCCATCATGCCCCTGGTCCCCGGCGTGCCCTTCGTGAACGGCGTGCGGGACCTGGCGAACTCCGACTACATCGCCGGCCTGACGCGCCTGACGGACGCCCTGCTCGGCTTTTTTTGCATCGCCCTCGGCGTGGCCTTCAGCTTCCTGCTGGACGGCTGGTGCTTTGGCGGCATGATCGTGCTGGAGGGGATGAGCGTCAATCCGCAGACCGCCGGCCTGATCACCCAGACGCTGGCCGCCTTCGTCGGCACGCTCGCCTTCGCCGACCTGTTCGGCGTGCCGCGGGCGCAGTACGTCGCCTCCGGCGTCATCGGCGCCCTCGGCTGGTGCCTCTACCTGGTGCTGGTGCGCTTCGCCACCGTGTCCCCGGTCATCGCCGTGATCCTTTCTTCGATCTTCATCTGCGTGCTGGCGCGTTTCTACGCCATCCACCACAAGTGCCCGGCGCAGGTGTTCCTGCTCTGCGGCATCTTCCCGCTGGTGCCGGGAGCCGGCATCTTCTGGTGCACCTATTACCTGGTGTCCGGCCAGCTCGCGCCGGCGCTCACCAGCGGCTTCGGCGCCGCCAAGACGGCCGTCGCCATCGTGCTCGGCATCATCGTCGCGATGGAGCTGCCGCAGCGTCTCTTTTCCGGCCGCAAACCCCGCATCGAGCGGCCCGTGCATTGATTCTAACGACTCCTGATATGAAAAAAATCCTTGTTTCCCTGCTGGTCCTGCTGGCCCTTCCGCTTCTTTCCCGGGCCAACGGCGACCCCGTGATCGCCTATTCCGCCGAGATCCGCTCCGCCAATCCCGTCCCGCTCAAGGTGGCGGACGTGCAGGTGGTGCGCGAAGACCTGAACATCAAGGTCCTGCTCCCGTACACCCACGTCAAGGTGAGCTACCGGCTGCGCAACGCTTCCGCCAAACTGATTCAGGTGGACTATGGCTTCCCGGTGGATTTCAGCGGCAAGATCGACGACGCCCCGGGCTTTGAGGGGAACGAGTGGAGCGAATCCATCGACGAGGTCGGCATCGCCGGCCGCGCGGTCCGGAACGTACATTTCCGGCTGGACGGCGCCGAACTGAAGTGGACCAACTCCGACGAGGTTCTCCGGGAGGAGCTGGAGTACGAGGATGAGGACACGGGCGAGAAAATCGTGCTGGAGAAATGCCGGCTCTGGACGTACACGAAGCTGAGTCTGCCGGCCGGACAGACCGTCACCCTGGACGTCGAATACGACATCCTGTGCAACTGGTCGACCGGGTATTATATGATGAAAGCTTCTCCGCTGTCCCGCTATTTCCCGTCCAGCGGCGATTTCAACTACGACTTCTCCCCGGCCCAGCACTGGGGCAACGGCAAGGCCGACGAGGCGGTCATTACGCTGGACGCCAGCGGACTGCCCGCCAATTACTTCGGCGACAGCAGCCCTTCCTTCTATTCGAACGAAGCGACGCCCTTCACGCGGAACGGAAAGGTCTGGACCTGCCGACAGAAGAATTTCGACTTCGCCAAGGCCGAGAACATCGCTTTCTCCTTCTGGCACTATGACAACGAGCATGCGCGCGAAACCGCCTGGGGCGACCCGCTGAACTTCTGCGCCGTCCCGGCCTCCGCCTTCCAGCTGAAGACCTCCAACGCCCAGAACAACTATCCCGCCGCCAACATGACGGACGGCAATCCGGCAACGGCCTGGGTGGCCACCGGCAACGGCGTGGGCGCCGTGATCGACATCGACTTCCCGAAGGCCTGCCGGGTGTCCGACCTCGCCCTGCTGAACGGCTACCACAAGTCCGCCTCCCTCTGGTCGGCCAACAGCCAGATCAAGAAAGTGCAGGTGGAGATCACCCGCGCCGACGGCTTCAAGGAGGAGCCCATGGAAGTGGACCTGACGGACTGGGACGAGTTTACCTATACGCTCTTCGACGGCTCGTCCCGATTCGGCGAGTACACGTTCATCTCCCTGACGAACATCGACCGTTACTACTTCGGACGCCTGATTCCGGATCCAGAAATCGAGTACGCCTACATCCGCGAAAAGCGGCCCGAAGGCTCCGACAATATCAAGCACATCCGCATGACCGTCCTGGAAGTCGTTCCCGGAACGAAGTACCAGGACCTCTGCGTGTCCGACATCCTGCTGCTGGACGGCTTCAAGATGAAATAAGCCCGCGAGGGAAGGTTTCTCAATATGACACGGCTTCCGGAATTCACCCCCTTCGGGGACTACTTCATCCACCGCTTCATCAAGGCGGGCCTGTACAACGACAGCTACATCGTGAAGGACGCCCAGGGCGCGCTTTTCTTCATGAAATTCTTCGACGTGTCGCGCATGCCGGACAAGATGCTGGTGGACGGCGTCGTGGAGGAAATCGTCCACGCACGCCGCATCTCGCACCCGGGCATCATCCGCTATGTCGCGGACGGTTCCGGCAAGATCAACGGTAAGGAATTCCAGTACCTGATCACGAAGTTCTTCGAGGGCAAGCTCCTGTCGGAAGTGCTCCGCGAGGGGCGCAAGTTCTCCGCCGCCGAGGCCAAATCCATCCTCATCCCCATCCTGGAGGGACTCGTGTACCTGCACGACGAGCTGGACCTCAACCACAACGACCTCACCCCGCGCAACATCCTGCTGGAGTCCACCCCGGACGGCGTTACGCCGAAAATTATCGACCTGGGCCACACCCACGGCGACCTGAACGGGCCCGTCCCCTTCCCCATGGAGGACCTCAACCTCTTCTACGTTGCTCCGGAAGCACTGAAAGACTCCTTCAACGAGAAAAGTGACATTTTCTCCCTCGGCGCCATCCTCTTCACCATGCTCACCGGACAAGAGCCCTGGCACTGCAACATCGGCGTGCACGACTCCTTCTATTCCCGCAAGATCAGCATCGGGCGCGCCCGCCAGAACGCCCTGGAATATCCGAAAGGTGCCACCTACGATCCGGAACTGGACGCCGTCATCAGCGTCTGCCTGAACTTCGACCCGGCACAACGGCCGGACGCAGCCATCCTGCTCAAGACCCTCACGGAAGATTTCTCCCCTGCGGAGATTACCCTGAAGGAGGACAGCGCGCCCCAGCCGGACCCGACGCAGGAGCCGACGGACCAGCCTCGCGAGGACCAGGTCTCACTCCAGGCGCAGAAGAACCGCGCCGGGCAAGGAGGCTTCGCCGACGTGGCAGGCATGAACGATCTCAAACAGGAACTGCTGCGCCGCGTCATCTGGGTCCTGCAGGACAAGGAGAAGGCCGCAAAATACCGGCTGCTGCCCCCCAACGGCATGCGGCTCTACGGCCCTCCGGGCTGCGGCAATACCTTCTTTGCCAAGAAATTCGCCGAGGAATCCGGCTTCAACTACTACCTCGTGAACGGCTCCGACCTCGGCAGCACCTATATCCACGGCACCCAGGGCAAGATCGCCGATCTCTTCAAGAAGGCCGCCGAGAACGCCCCGTCCGTGATCTGCTTCGACGAATTCGATTCCTTCGTCCCCGCCCGCGGATCCGATTCTGCGCGGAACCGTGCGGAGGAGGTGAACGAATTCCTCTCGCAGCTGAACAACTGCGCCGAGCGCGGCATTTTCGTAATCGGCACGACCAACCGCATCGACATGATCGACCCGGCCGTGCTCCGCAAGGGCCGCATGGACCTGAAATACGAGATTCCGGCCCCGAATCCCGAGACGCGCCGGGCCATGTTCGCGCTGCACCTGAAGGGCCGCCCCACCACCGAGGACATCGACCTGAGCCGCCTCGCCCTCCTGTCCGACGGCTATGCCTCGTCCGACATCGCCTTCGTCGTCAACGAATCGGCGATGGTGGCGGCGCTCGCCGACGAGCCCATCTCGCAGCAGATTCTGGAGGAATCCCTCCGCTGCAATCCTTCTTCCCTGTCGGCCCCCAAACGGCCTAAAATCGGTTTTGACAACTAATAGCCCACGAATATGCAAAAGAGCGAATTTGAAAAGTATGCCACCCTCGGCCGCGGTGTCAACTCCATGACCCTGCAGGACTATCGTTCCGCCCTGGACGCCTACATCAACCCCACCATCATCGAGGAGCGTCCCCTGAACGTAGCCTCAATGGATGTTTTCAGCCGCCTGATGATGGACCGCATCATCTTCCTCGGCGTGGCCATCAACGACGACGTCGCCAACATCATCATGGCCCAGCTGCTCTTCCTCTCCTCCACCGATCCGAATAAAGATATCTCCCTGTATATCAATACGCCGGGAGGAAGCGTCTCCAGCGGACTCGCCATCTACGACACCATGCAGCTGGTCCAGCCCGACGTGGCCACCATCTGCACCGGCATGGCCGCTTCGATGGGCTCCGTGCTGCTCTGCGCCGGCACCCCCGGCAAGCGATCCGCCCTGCCCCACTCGCGCGTGCTGATTCACCAGCCGCTCGGCGGCGCGGAAGGCCAGGCCTCCGACATCCTGATCGCCGCCAAAGAGATTGAAAAGACCCGCAAGGAGCTCATCTCCATCATCGCCCAGCACAGCGGCCAGTCCTACGACAAAGTCTTCGCCGACGCCGACCGCGACTACTGGATGAACGCCGAAGAAGCCCTCCAGTACGGTATGATTGACAAGATTTTGAATTTCCGGAAATAAACCCTATATTTGCAGAACGTATGACACAACTGCGCGCATATCACCATCACCACCGAATCTGAGGATCCGGTAGGTCGTCGTGTGCGTGCGTGTTGCGTTGAGAGAGGCTTGCCGGAATATCGGTAAGCCTTTTTTCATAGATTCCGGGTCAAGCCCGGAATGACTATGTGAGATGAAAAGTTAGTAGAAAAAATGATAAGATTAGCCATCCAATCCAAGGGCCGGTTGAACGAAGACAGTACCGCCCTGCTGCGCGAGATCGGGATCGACATTGACGATTCTCGCCGGAAATTCCTGTCCCAGGCTCCCAATTTCCCCCTGGAACTCCTTTATATGCGCGATGACGACATCCCCGGGGTCGTCTCCAGCGGCACCGCCGCGCTCGGCATCGTCGGCCTCAACGAGGTTGAGGAGCACGGTCTCCCGGTGCAGATCGTCAAGAAACTCGGTTTCGGCGCCTGCCGCATCTCGCTGGCCGTGCCCAAGACCGTGGACTATACCGGACCGAAGTGGTTCGCGGGCAAGCGCATCGCGACCTCCTACCCCCGCATCCTGAAGAAATGGCTGGACGAGCAGGGCATCGAGGCCCGGATCGAAGTGATCACGGGTTCCGTGGAAATCGCCCCCGCCGCCGACATCGCCGACGCCATCTTCGACATCGTCTCCTCCGGCGGCACGCTCGTGTCCAACGGCCTGGTGGAAGTCGAGAAGGTGTTCTGGTCCGAAGCGGTGCTCATCTCCAGCGGAGACCTGACGCCCGACCAGCAGGAAATCCTGGACGAGATGCTCTTCCGCATCGACTCCGCCATGGTCAGCCGCCGCAAGAAATACATCCTGATGAACCTCCCGCAGGCCTCCGTCGAGGAAGCGACGCGCATCCTGCCCGCCATGCGCAGCCCGACCGTGATGCCGCTCGCCGCCGAGGGCTGGTGCTCCATGCACTCCGTGGTGGACGAGGACGACCTCTGGGACAAGATCAAGCAGCTCAAGGCCATCGGCGCCGAGGGCATCCTGGTCCTGAATATCGACAAGCTTATTCCGTAAACCATGCTGGAGACCTATATCAACCCGTCCCGGGATCAATGGGAGGCGCTCTGCGCCCGTCCTTCGGCCGCCAATCCGACGGTCCGCGCCCGGGTGGAAGCCATCCTGCAGCGCGTGCGCGAGCAGGGTGACGATGCGCTCCGGGCCCTGTCGGAAGAGATCGACGGCCGCCCGCTGGGCGCGATCGAAGTGAGCCCCGAGGAGATCCTCGAGGCGGAGGTGCGCGTGAGCGGCGCCGTCAAGCGCGCCGTGGCGCAGGCGGAGGCGAACATCCGCGCCTTCCACGAAGCGCAGCGCCCGCGCGAAGTCAGCGTCGAGACGGCCCCCGGCGTGCGCTGCATCCAGCGCCCCGTGCCCATCGAGCGCGTAGGTCTCTACATCCCGGGCGGCACCGCGCCCCTCTTCTCCACCGTGCTGATGCTCGCCGTGCCGGCGAAGATCGCCCAGTGCCCCGAGGTGGTGCTCTGCACCCCGTCCGGCAAGGACGGCAAGGTCAACGCGGAAGTCCTCTACACGGCCGCCTACTGCGGCGTGCAACGCATCTTCAAGCTGGGCGGCGCCCAGGCCGTGGCCGCCATGGCCTACGGCACGCAGACCGTCCCGAAGGTCGACAAGATCTTCGGCCCCGGCAACCAGTACGTCACCACGGCCAAGCAGCTCCTGTCGGCCGGCACCGTGGCCATCGACATGCCCGCCGGACCGTCCGAGGTGATGGTCGTCACCGACGGCAGCTCGCCGGCCTCTTTCGCCGCCGCGGACCTGCTCTCGCAGGCCGAGCACGGCGTGGACAGCCAGGTGATGCTGGTCTGCCCCGACGCCGCGACCGCGGAAGCCGTCCGCGCGGAGGTGGAGCGGCAGACCCGCGAACTGCCCCGCGCCGACTTCGTGCGCCAGGCGCTCGAGAAGAGCCGCTGCGTCGTGTTCTCCGAGCAGGAGGACCGCATCGCCTTCGCGAACGCCTACGCCCCCGAGCACCTCATCCTGTCCGTCGCTGACGCCTGGGGCTTCGCCGAGCGCGTCACGGCCGCCGGCAGCGTGTTCGTCGGCGCATGGACCCCGGAAAGCGCGGGCGACTACGCCTCCGGCACCAACCACACCCTGCCCACCTGCGGCTGGGCCCGCTCCTTCAGCGGGGTCAACCTGGACAGTTTCTACCGCAAGATGACCCTGCAGGAGCTCACGCCGGAAGGCCTGCGCGGCCTGTCGGCCACCATCGTCACCATGGCGGAAGCGGAGGGCCTGCAGGCCCACGCCAACGCCGTCAAAATCCGCCTGCAAAATGAATAGCCAGGATATCGAAGCGCTCGTGCGCCCCAACATACGCGCCCTCTGCCCCTACAGCACGGCCCGCGACGAATACCAGGGCTCGCTCGGCATCTTCCTCGACGCCAACGAGAGCCCCTACCCCACCGGCTGGAACCGCTATCCGGATCCGCGCCAGAAGGCGCTCAAGGCCAAACTGGCGGCCATCAAGGGCGTGCCGGCGGAGAGCATCTTCCTCGGCAACGGCAGCGATGAGGCCATCGACCTGATGTTCCGCATCTTCTGTGCGCCGGGCGTGGACAACGCCGTCGCCATCGACCCCAGCTACGGCATGTACAACGTCGCCGCCGACATCAACGACATCGAGATGCGCCGTGTGCCGCTCGGGCCGGACTTCGCCCTCCCCGCGAAAGAACTGCTCGCCGCGGCCGACGCGCACACCAAGCTGCTCTTCCTGTGCAGCCCCAACAACCCGTCGGGCAACGCGTTCCCGGCCGCGGAGCTGGAGGCGCTGATCCGCCAGTTCCCGGGCATCGTGGTGCTGGACGAGGCCTACGCCGACTTCAGCGCGCAGGGCAGCCTGCGCGGACGCCTGGCGGAATTCCCCAACCTGGTCATCTTCCAGACGCTCTCCAAGGCCTACGGCCTCGCGGGACTGCGCCTCGGCATGGCCTTCGCCAGCCCGTACATCATCGCGCTGATGTCGATGGTCAAGTACCCGTACAACATCAACCAGTCCACCCAGGAGCTCGTCTCCGCGGCGCTGGACAAGTCCGTCGACGGCCAGGTGGCCGAGATCGTGGCCCAGCGCCGGCGCATCGCCGCGACGCTCCCCGCCTTCGGCTTCGTGCGCCGCGTCTACCCGAGCGACGCGAACTTCCTGCTGGTGCAGGTGGACGACGCGGACGCGCTCTACGCGCACCTGATCGCCGACGGCATCATCGTGCGCAACCGCAACCGCGTCCGTGGCTGCGCGGGCTGCCTGCGCATCACCATCGGACTCAAGTCCGAGAACGATAAACTGTTAGAATCCCTGCAAGCATATGAAAAAGGCGATATTCATCGATAGGGACGGCACCCTGCTGTGCGAACCCGCAGACGAGCAGATCGATGCCCTGGACAAGGTCGTCTTCGTGCCCGGCGCCATCAGCGGCCTGAAAGCCCTCACGGGCCTGGGCTACGAGCTCGTCATGGCCTCCAACCAGGACGGTCTCGGCACGCCCGCCTTCCCGGAGGAGACCTTCTGGCCCGCCCAGAACCTGCTGCAGCGCACGATGGAAGGCGAAGGCGTGGTCTTCGACGACATCCTCATCGACCCGTCCTTCCCGGCCGACAAGTCCCCTAACCGCAAGCCCGGCACGGGGATGTTCGGCAAGTACCTCGACGGCTCCTACGACCTCGCGGCCAGCTGGGTCGTCGGCGACCGGGAGACGGACCGCCAGCTGGCGGAGAACCTCGGCGCGCAGGCGCTGCTGGTCGGCGAGAAGAGCTGGGCGGAGATCGCCGAGACCATCCGCAGCAGCGCGCGCAGCGCGACCGTCGCCCGCAAGACCGGCGAGACGGACATCTACGTGCGCGTGGACCTGGACGGCAAGGGCGCGTCGGGCGTCGACACCGGCCTGAAGTTCTTCGACCACATGCTCACGCAGCTCATCCACCACGGCGGCATCGCCCTGGAAATCAAGTGCAAAGGCGACCTGGAGGTCGACGAGCACCACACCATCGAAGACGTCGGCATCGCCCTCGGCGTGGCGCTGCGCCAGGCCCTCGGCGACAAGCGCGGCATCGACCGCTACGGCTTCGCCCTGCCGATGGACGAGAGCCGCGCCATCGTGCTGCTCGACTTCGGCGGCCGCAGCGAGCTTGTCTGGGACGTGCAGTTCACCCGCGAGTACGTGGGCGACGTGCCCACGGAAATGTTCAAGCATTTCTTCAAATCGCTCTCCGACGCCATGCGCGCCAACCTGTACGTGCAGGCGCGCGGCGAGAACAACCACCACCTCGCCGAAGGCATCTTCAAAGCCTTCGCCCGCTCGCTCAAGCAGGCGGTGCGGCGCGATGTTTTCAGTTACGACCTACCTTCCAGCAAAGGACTGCTATGATCGCGATCATCGACTACGACGCCGGCAACATCCGTTCGGTCGGCAACGCCCTGCAGCGTCTGGGCGCGGAATATGAACTCACCGCGGATCCCGCCCGCATCCTCGCGGCCGACAAGGTCATCCTCCCCGGCGTGGGTAACGCCGCCGAGGCCATGGCGAGCCTGGAGGCCCGCGGTCTGTGCGGCCTCGTCAAGAGCCTGCGCCGCCCCGTGCTGGGCATCTGCGTGGGCATGCAGCTGATGTGCCGCGACTCCGAGGAAGGCCCCACGCAGTGCCTGGGCATCTTCGACGCCCACGTGCGCCGCTTCACCGAGGCCCCGGACGCCAAGGTTCCCCACATGGGCTGGAACGCCATCGGCAACCTGGACAGCAAGCTGTTCAAGGGCCTGGACGGCGGCAGCTTCGTCTATTTCGTCCACTCCTACTTCCCCGGCCTGTGTCCCGACACCATCGCGACCTGCCGCCACGGGGAGCAGCTTTTCAGCGCAGCGCTGAAATATGAGAATTTCTACGGTACCCAGTTCCACCCCGAGAAGAGCGGCTCCGTCGGAGCGGCCATTCTCCAGAATTTCCTCGCCTTATGATCCAGATCGTTCCCGCCATCGACCTCATTGACGGGCGCTGCGTGCGCCTGACCCAGGGTGATTATTATCAGAAGAAGGTGTACGACGGCTCCCCGGCCGACGTGGCCCGCAGCTACGCCGACTGCGGCGTCCGGCGCATCCACCTCGTGGACCTGGACGGCGCCAAGGCCGGCGCCCCGAAGAACCTCGCCACGCTGGAGGCCATCGCCAAGGCCGTGTCCTGCGAAATAGAATGGGGCGGCGGACTCTCCGACGAGGCGTCGGTGCAGGCCGCCTTCGACGCCGGCGCCACGCACGCCATCATCGGCAGCGTCGCCGCCCGGCGTCCGGACCTGCTCGAGACCTGGCTCAAGAAGTTCGGCGCGAAGATGATCCTGGGCGCCGACGTGCGCAACGGACGCATCGCCGTGTCCGGCTGGCAGGATTCCGTCGCACTGAGCATCGAGGACCTCGTGTCGCGCTTCCAGGGTTTCGGGCTGCAGGAATGCATCGTCACGGAGATCTCCCGCGACGGCATGCTGCAGGGCCCCGCTTCCGCGCTCTACGTGCACCTGCAGCGGGATTTCCCCGAGATCAGTTTCACCGTGAGCGGCGGCATCTCCGGCATGGCCGACATCCGCGCGCTGGACGCCCTGCACCTGCGCAAAGTCATCGTGGGCAAGGCGATTTTTGAGAACCGTATCAGTCTGGAAGATATCAAGTCATGGTCGCAAAGCGCATCATCCCCTGCCTCGATGTAAAGGACGGCCAGGTCGTCAAAGGCATCAACTTCGAGGGGCTCCGCGAAGTCGGCGACGCCGTGGACATGGGCGTGAAATACTCCCGGGACGGCGCCGACGAGCTGGTCTACCTCGACATCAGCGCCACCCAGGAGGGACGGCGCACCTTCGCCGCGCTCGTGGAGCGCATCGCCCAGGGCATCGACATTCCCTTCACCGTGGGCGGCGGCATCGGCAGCATCGAGGACGCCGCACGCCTGCTGGACGCCGGCGCCGACAAGATCTCCGTCAACAGCGCCGCCATCGCCGACCCGACGCTCATCAGCCGGATCGCCTCGAAATACGGCAGCCAGTTCGTCGTGGTGGCCATTGACGCCAAGTGCATCGAGGGCCGCTGGACCTGCACCACGCATGGCGGCAAACGCCTGACCGACGTGGAGCTCTTCTCCTGGGCCCGCGAGGCGCAGGAGCGCGGTGCCGGCGAGATCCTCTTCACCTCGATGGACCACGACGGCACCTGCGCCGGCTACGCCGACGACGTCTACGCCCGCCTGACGGATGAGCTCACGATTCCGGTGATCGCCTCGGGCGGCGCCGGCTCCGTCGAGGACATCCGCCGCGTGCTGACCGAGGGGCGCGCCGACGCCGCCCTCGCCGCCAGCATCTTCCACTACGGCCAGATCCCCATCCCGCAACTCAAACAGGCGCTCCGCGCCGCAGGAATCAACGTAAGAATATGAAATTCAGCGACTTCAAATTAGATAAGACAGGCGACGGCCTGCTGCCGGCGATTGTCCAGGACGCCACGACCCTCAAGGTCCTGATGCTGGGCTATATGAACAAGGAAGCGTTCGAGAAGACCGCCGAGACGGGGCTGGTGACCTTCTGGTCCCGCAGCCGGCAGACGCTCTGGACCAAGGGCGAAACGAGCAACAATTTCCTGCATGTCGTGGAGATGTTCGCGGACTGCGACGCCGACACGCTGCTCATCAAGGCGCGCCCCGACGGGCCCACCTGCCACCGCGGCACCACCGCCTGCTTCGACACGCCGGAGGACGAGGGCTTCATCCGCACCCTCGCGGGCGTCGTGGCCGACCGCCACGCCAAAATGCCGGAGGGCTCCTACACCACCAAACTCTTCATCAAGGGCCCCAAGGCCATCGGCAAGAAAGTCGTGGAGGAGGCCGGCGAGGCCGTCATCGAGGCCGTCGACGGCAACCGCGACCGCTTCGTCTACGAAGCCTCCGACCTGATCTATCACCTGCTCGTCCTGCTCGAGCAGCAGGGCGTCTCCCTGCCCGACCTCGAGCGCGAACTCGCCTTCCGGCATAGATAGATTTGCAAAGATAACGCAATTGCGTTATCTTTGCATTTGGTTTGCAGAGCGCAGACCAAGGGGTGCTGAGGCCCGTGGGGCCGAGGCTGAGATGATACCCTCATACCTGATCGGGGTAATGCCCGCGTAGGAACAGTTATCTTCCCATCCCCTTATTTGTATAATTTATTTACAATTAAGGTTTTACTATGTACAAACGTTTCCTGAACGCCGCGATGCCGCTCCTGCTGGCAGCCACCGGCGTGTTCCCGGCTGCCGCCCAGCAGCCGGATTCCCTGCAAGTCGAACAGTTGCAGGAGGTCGTGATCGGCGCCGTGCGCGCCGCCAAAGACGCTCCCTTCGCCGTGGCCAACATCCAGCGCGCCGAGCTGGAGGACTTCTCCACCACCGGCATCGAACTGCCGATGCTCTTCGCCCGTACGCCGGGCATCCTCGCCTGGAGCGAGAACGGCGTGGGCACCGGCACCTCCTATATGCGCATCCGCGGCGCGGGCGGCTCCCGCATCAACGTCACGCTCGACGGCGTGCCCCTCAATTCCCCGGAGGACCAGACCGTCTTCTGGGTCAACATGAACTCCTACGCTTCCATGATGGGCAGCGTGCAGATCCAGCGCGGCGTGGGCGCGTCGACCAACGGCGACGGCGCCTTCGGCGGCACCATCGCCCTCGGCTCCAAGGCCCCCTCGCTCGTGCCGACGGCCGAGCTGAACGCCTCCTACGGCTCCTGGAACACGATGAACCTCGGCGTGAACGCCTCCACGGGCCTCCTCTGGAACCACCTCATCCTCGAAGGCGGCTACCACCAGACCACGACCGACGGCTACCTGCCGGGCACCAACGGCCGCTCCGGCAGCTGGTTCGGCAGCCTGAGCTGGCTGGGACGCAGCTGGAAGCTCTCCTACCGCATCCTGGGGAACTTTGAAGTCACCGGCCAGGCCTGGAACGGCGTCACGGCCGGCAACGACGACCTCTCCCTGATGGACGGGACCTATGGCACGCATACCGGCATCAAGACCTACAAGGACCTCTATGACGCCGGCCTGGGCCGCTACAACTCCCTGTACGAGCGCCTCATCATCGACGGCACCGACTACACGCTCGAGCGCTACCGGATGAGTGACGGCTCCTTTTGGCCCCGCACCACGGACAATTTCTGGCAGACCCGCCACATCCTCAACTTCGCCTGGACCATCAACGAGTACTGGAAACTCTCCGTCTCGCCGCACTATACGCACGGCTACGGCTATTACGAGGAGTTCCGCTACCAGAACAAACTGACCAAGTACGGCCTCAGCCCCATGTTCGGCATCAAGCGCGGCGACTTCGTACGCCAGAAGGGCCTCACGCAGGACGCGTACGGCGCCGTGGCGAACGTCAGCTTCCGGAAAGGCAGCGTGGATGTGACCGGCGGCCTGAGCGCCCAATACTTCACGGGCAACCATTTCGGCTACCTGACGTATGCCGATCCGGATGCCATGCAAGTTCTCATGTGCATCAACACGCCCATTTTCGACGAGAACGGGAATCTCCACTATCGATACTACAACTCCGACGCCGCCAAACTGGACGCCAGCGGCTTCGTGAAGGCCTCCTACGCCTTCAACGACGCCTGGAGCATCTTCGGTGACCTGCAGTACCGCCACGTGGACTACCGCACCGACGGCTACAACGACAAGTATTACGTCGACGACAACGGCGTGCCGCAGAAGCACATGCTGGACGTGAACGTCCACTACGACTTCTTCAATCCCAAGGCCGGCGTCAACTTCCAGCGCGGCGGCCACCGGGCCTACGCCTCCTTCGCGATGGCGCACCGCGAGCCCGAGCGCAACAACTTCACCGACAACGGCAAATATCCCTTCCCGCGCGCCGAGCGCCTGCTCGACTGGGAAGCCGGCTACCAGTACGAAGGCAAGCGCTTCCACGCGGGGGTGAACTTCTACTACATGCGCTATAAGGATCAGCTGGTCCAGACCGGCGAGGTGAGCGACATCGGCGAGCCGCTGACCACCAACATCCCGGATTCCTATCGCCTGGGCGCCGAGCTGACGGCCGGCTGGGCCATCACCCGCTGGCTGAGCGTCGAGGGCAACGCCGCCCTGAGCCGCAACCGCCTGCTGGACTTCGACGAGGTCGTCGAAGACTGGGACAACGGGACCCGCACGCTTCACTATTCTGACAAGGCCCTGGCCTTCTCGCCGTCAGCCATCCTGAACGGCTTCGTGAACGTGCATTTCGGCGGCTTCCGCGCCGTCTGGCACACGGGCTACGTCAGCCGCATGTACCTGGACAATAGCGAGAACGTGGACCGTTCCCTGCCGGCCTACAGCCTCTCCGACCTCTCCCTGAGCTATACGCTCAAGCCGCGCAAGGTCCTCAGAGAAGTGGTCTTCGGCCTGGATTTCAACAACGTCTTCTCCGCCCGCGTGGCGCAGAGCGGCTGGGTGTACAGCGCCATCTGCGACAGCTACGGGCATCCCGAAGAGAACCGCTATTACCAGATCGGCTTCATCCCGGTGGCTCCGCTCACCGTGCTGGGACACATCACCTTAAGATTCTAAGCATATGGATACGCTGCGCTTCCTGGACATCCTCGGATTCGTCGTCGGACTGGTTTACCTGATCCTTGAGTACAAAGCCAGCATCTGGCTCTGGCTGGCGAGCATCATCATGCCGGCCATCGACATGGTGCTCTATTTCAAGGCCGGCCTGTACGCCGACTTCGGTATGGCCATCTACTACTGCCTGGCCGGCGTGTACGGCTATGCATCGTGGAAATGGTTCAAACAGGCGGAAACGCAGCAGCGCACCGAGCGCCCGATCGTCCGATACAAGAAGCAGCACATCCTGCCCTCGCTGGCAGCGATGCTGCTGCTCTGGTTCGGGATCTGGTGGATGCTCACCCACTGGACCAATTCCACCGTGCCGGTGGCCGACGCTTTCACCACCGCGCTGAGCATCGTGGCCCTGTGGGCCCTGGCGCAGAAATATGCCGAGCAGTGGCTCCTGTGGCTGGTCGTGGACGTGGTCTGCTGCATCCTCTATGTCCGGAAAGGGATTCCCTTCAAGGCCGCGATCTACGGCATTTACTGCGCCGTCGCGATACTCGGCTACCGGAAGTGGCTGAAGATGATAAAATAATTTCGTAATTTTGGGACATGCTTTCTGAGAAAACGCTCAAAACGATGTCCCTGCGGGAAAAGGTCGGGCAGCTGTTCATCGTCCGGCCGGAGTCGCTGGAGCCGGCTATCCGCTATGATTCTGAGGCGGAACTGCCGCAATACCGTCTCCAGGCGGTGAGCGACGGAATGCGGACGCGCGCCCGGGAGTATCCCGTGGGCGGCGTTCTGCTTTACGGGCATAACATCCAGGATGAGAATCAATTGCGCACTTTCATCCGGAACCTTCGCGCCCTGCCGGGCCGTCCCCTGCTCTGCATTGACGAAGAAGGCGGACGCGTGAGCCGGCTGGCGAACAATCCGGCCTTCGACGTGCCGCGCTTCGAAAGCGCCGCCGCTCTGGCGGCCGCGGGACCGGAGGCCACGTACCGGGCGGCGCGCAGCATTGGCGAATATCTCAAGCAATACGGCTTCGATATCGACTTCGCCCCCGTGGCGGATGTCAATACCAACCCCGACAATATCATCATCGGCACGCGCGCATTCAGCGACGAGCCGCAGACGGCCGCGCCGCTGGTCGCCGCCTATGTGCGGGGCCTGCAGGAGGCCGGCCCCGCCGCCACCCTGAAGCATTTCCCCGGCCACGGGGACACCCTCGCCGACACGCATCTCGGCTACGCCTTCACGCACAAAAGCTGGGCGGAGATCGACGCCTGCGAGATGATTCCCTTCCGCGCGGGCATCCAGGCCGGCGCGAAGCTGGTCATGGCCGCCCACATTGCCGCCCCGGCAGTGACGGGTTCCGACCTGCCCGCCACGCTCTCCCCCGCCATCCTGACGGACAAGCTGCGGGGCGAACTGGGATTTGAAGGCGCCGTCGTCACCGACGCGCTCGAGATGGGCGCCATCACCCGGGCCTTCGGCAGCGGCGAGGCCGCCCTGCGCGCCCTGCAAGCCGGCGCCGACCTGCTGCTCTGTCCGCTGGACTACTGCGCCGCTTTCGACGCGGTCGCGGACGCTGTCCGTTCGGGCGTGATTTCCGAAGCCCGGATCGAGGAGAGTCTCCGGAGGAAAAATGCTATCTTTGCGGCATGACCACCCTCTTCCTGATCGTCATCGCCGCCGTCATCCTGGTATGCGTCTGGCTCAACAACCTGTCCCTGCGGATCGGTATCCCGACCCTGTTGGTATTCATGCTGTTGGGTATCCTCTTTTCCAGCACAGGCCTCTGGCCCATCGACTTCGATGATCAGGAGTTCGCGGAACAAGTCTGTTCCGTCGCCCTGCTGTTCATTATGTTCTACGGCGGATTCGGCACGCGCTGGAAGGCGGTCCGGCCCGTTCTCCGGGAGGCTGCTCTGCTGGCCAGCCTGGGGGTCCTCCTGACGTCCGGGATGATAGGACTCTTCCTGCATTTCGCCCTGGGCTGGAGCTGGGCCGAGAGCATGCTCTTCGGTGCGGTCATGGGATCCACGGACGCGGCGTCCGTCTTCTCCATTCTGCGAAGCAAACGGCTGGGCCTGAAGAACAACACAGCTCCGATGCTGGAAGTGGAAAGCGGCAGCAACGACCCGGCCGCCTATATGATGACGGGCATCCTGCTCGCCGTCATGAGCGGGTCGACCACTGGCGGGAGCATCACCTGGCTCATCGTGGCACAGATCCTCTTCGGCACCCTGGGCGGTATGATTATCGCCCGGCTCGCCACCCTGTGGTTCCGGAATATGAAGATCCAGACGCAGGGATTTGACTCGCTCTTCATCCTCGGCACGGCGATAGCAGCTTACGCCGTTCCAACCCTGGCCGGCGGAAACGGCTACCTGAGCGTCTATATCGCGGGCATCATCCTGGGCAACGAGGAATTCCAGGACAAGAAGTCCCTGGTCAACTTCTTCGACGGCGTGACCAGCCTGATGCAGGTGCTCATCTTCTTCATGCTGGGTCTGCTGGCCCGGCCGGCCGAGCTCGCCCAGGCCATCCTGCCGGCCCTGGTCATCTATGGCTTCATGCTGCTGATCGCACGTCCCGCCGCGGTATTCGCCATTCTGACGCCCTTCCGGAAATACCCGTTCAAGCAGCAGGCCTTCATCTCATTCGTCGGCTTGCGCGGCGCCTCCTCCATCGTGTTCGCCATCATGGCCACGGTCTATTACGACAACCTGCTGCACGACTTTTTCAACATCACCTTCTGCCTGGTCCTGCTTTCCATCTCCCTGCAGGGGGCGCTGATCCCCTGGATGGCGCGGAAGCTGGACATCATCGACCGGCACGCGGACGTGATGAAAACCTTCAATGACTACTCGGACAACACCCCGATGCGCTTCGGACGGATATCCATCCAACCGGGCGGTCCCTGGGCCAACAAACGCGTCAAGGAGCTGATCCTGCCCGGCACGATGCTGCTGACCATGATCATTCGCGGAGAGGAGCGCCTCCTGCCGCGCGGAGAAACCCAGCTGCTGCCCGGCGACGACGTCATCATCATGGCCCGCGGTTTCGAAGACAAGAAGACCTATCTCCAGGAGAAGACGGTCAAGGTGGACAGCCGACGCGTCGGCCAGCCCATCTCCCGCTATCCGGGAAAGGGGCTGATCATGATGATCCGACGTGGGGACGAAATAATTATCCCCGAAGGCGATACCGTTCTGGCAGCCGGGGATAAATTGGTGATTCTCAAATTAGAGCAGGACCAGCCTACTGGATCTCGAAGAGGTTTAGGAAGCCGGTCATCATGAACACCTGACGGATGTCGTCGGAGATGCTCTTGACGATGACTTTACCTCCCTGGGAAGCAGCCGCCTTACGCATGGAAAGGAAAATACGCAGGCCGGAGCTGGAGATGTAGCTCATCTCCGAGCAGTCCAGCACGGTCGTACCGCCGGCATCCGACATCAGGGGTTCAAAACTCTGGGCGACGTCCTGGGACGCCGGGGTGTCCAGACGACCGATCAGGCGAACGGTGGTCACGGAATCTTCTTTGTTGATAATAACTTCCATATGCTTTATTATAATTTTTTAATCATTGACAGAACGTTCTTTCCATCGGTCCGCTCGTAGCTGACCGAATCCATAATCTTGCGGACAAGATAAATGCCGAGGCCACCGATCGGCCGGTCCTCCACGCCCAGCGTGACGTCGGCCTCCGGCGCGGCGGTCGGGTCGAATTCCTTGCCGCTGTCGGAAATGATAAACTTCAGCTTGTCCTTACTGATGATGGCTTCGACGTCCACCCGGCCGTCGGAGCCCTTAGGGTAGGCATAGAGGATGACATTGGTCACAGCCTCTTCGAGGGCCAGGTTCAGGCTCATCGCCAGTCCCTGGTCCAAATTGATTTCATCGGCAATGGTCTCGATGAATTCTGCCAGCTGCGGAATCTGCTGAATGTCGTTGTGCAGAATCAGATGGCGTTCGGTTTCGTCCGGTTGCATATCGTTGAGGTAATGGATAAACAGCATGGTCAGGTCGTCGCTCGGATCGGCGTCGCCCACAAAGTCGGCGACCGCTTTCTGCATGGCTTCCAGGTCATCCTGGGCATTTCGGTGCGTGCGCAGCACGTCCATCATCCGGGTTTCGCCGAATTGTTCGTGCGCGAGATTCTCGGCCTCGGTGAGGCCGTCCGTATAGAGATAAAGGGCGTCATTGCTGCTCAGGTCCGTCTCCTGCTCGACGAAGGTCATGCCCGGCATGATGCCCAGCGGCAGGTTCGGTTGGGCAGGGAGGAACTGCAGCTTGTCAATATAGACCAACGGCGGGTTGTGGCCGGCATTGCAATAACTCAGGTGGCCCGAAGCCATATCCAGCACACCGCAGAAGAAGGTGACGAACATCTCATTCTCGTTCATGTCCGTTATCGACTCGTTCATCAGGGTCACGATGCGCTGCGGGCTCAGCTCGTGGGCGGAGACCGAGCGGAAGAGGCTGCGGGTCACGGCCATCACCAGCGAGGCCGGCACGCCCTTGCCGCTCACGTCGCCGATGCAGAAGAACAGCTTCCCATCCCGGATGTAGAAATCATACAGGTCGCCGCCGACCTCCTTGGCCGGGACGATGGAGGCGGCCATGTCGATGTCTTTCCGCTTCGGGAAGTCCTTCGGGATCATCGACATCTGGATATTGTGGCCGATGAGGAGTTCGTTCTCCATCCGGTCCTTCTTCTCTTTCAGGGACACCACCTTTAGCTGGTTCCTGGCGGCCGAGCGCAGGATCAGGATCAACATCCCCAGACCAATCAGCATGAGGATGGTGACCAGCAGGCTCATCCGGCGAATCTCGCCGTAAATTTCACTGTCCGGGATGGCGATGGCCATTGACCAGCCCGTCTTTTCCACCGGGGCATAAAAGACGAACAGGCGCTCGCGGCGGCTCTGCCTCAGCGACACGCTGCCAGCCTTGCCGGCAAGCATCCCG
>JAGCDF010000014.1 GCA_017651225.1 Bacteroidales bacterium | reverse complement strand
GCGGCGTAGCGGGCGGCGCGATCGAGCCGGAAGCGGAAGCAGGCCGCGCAGCGGGCGCCGCGCTCCGGCTCGCGCTCGAGCCCGCGGACCGCCGCCAGCCACGCGTCGTGGTCGTACTCGTCGGCGACGAGCTCTACGCCCATCTTGTCGGCGTAGCGTTGCAGCTCCGCCAGGCGCAGGTCGTACTCCGCGCGCGGGTAGATATTGGAATTGCTGAAGAACACCACGGGGCGGATTCCGCTGTCCCGAAGACACTCCAGAATGGCCCCGGAACAAGGCGCGCAGCACGCGTGCAGCAGGATGTCCCGGGCCCCGCCCGGCGCTTCGACCTTCAGCATTATTCGATCTCGTTGATATCGATCAGGTTGTTCAGGATGGCGTACACCGTCAGGCCCGGCACCGTCTTGATGCCCGTCTTGCGGGTGATGTTCTTGCGGTGCGTGATCACGGTGTTGATGGAGATGTTGTGCTTGTCGGCGATCTCCTTGTTCAGCAGGCCCTGCGCCACGCTGACCAGGATCTCCTTCTCGCGCGCCGAGAGCTCCAGATGCTCCTCCGCCTCTTCCTCCTGCGCCCGGGCGCGTTCGCGGTAGCGTTGGGGGTTCTCCAGCAGGCGCACCATCGGCACCAGAATGTGGTCCTCGATGTAGGTGTGGCATTTCAGGTCCTCCTGCAGGGCGAAGATCCACAGCAGCAGCTGCAGCCGCTCCATGGTGTCGCAGACCGGCGGGAGCGACTTCATCACCAGGTTCTTGAAGTCGGACAGTTTCTCGTCGATGTTGGAATGATTCTCCTCGAAGCGGTCGATGCTGAACCCGCTCCGCTGACGGCCGATCATCAGGTCCTGCACATACGGGATCACCTCTTCCTCTTCGAACCCGAAGTGGTTCTTGAGCTCCACCTTGTAGCCCCGGAAGAAGTCCCAGAACACTTCCTGCTGCTTCTTGGTGCACGGCGCCAGCAAGCGGGAAGTGGAGGCTTCCATCTCTTCGATGGCGCAGTTCAGGTAGTAGTCGTGCGACTGGTGGAGGTAGCGGAGAATGTCGCCTACGTGGCTGCGGTGCAGCATCTCGACGGTCGGCTTGAAATCCGGGTGAGAATACACGTCGCACAGGAGAATGAGCGTGTCAGGGTCCAGGCCGCACTGGGCGCACGCCTCGGCCACCGTCTTCTCGCCGAAACAGCCGTCAATCCCCACGCGGGCCAGCACGCCGAGCAGCCGATAATTGGCCTCGACGAGGTCCGCGACCTTCATGTTACTGGTAAACTTGTCCATACTCACACAAAATTAAGTAAAATATTTTTGTGATTTACAGAAATATCCCTATTTTTGCAGTCCCAAAGTGCATGCGGCAGTGGTGAAATGGTAGACACGCTACTTTGAGGGGGTAGTGGGCGTTGGCCTGTGTGAGTTCGAGTCTCACCTGCCGCACTTGAAAAGACAGCTTCGAAAGAGGCTGTCTTTTTTCGTTCAAGGCGAGTTTTCAATCAATTTGGGCCAGCCGTCCGTCAATCTGCAAGGCCCACCCGGCACCCTGCATTGCTTATTTCCCGGAATCGCCTAAATTTACTGAAACATCCAAACTAATAATCTATTTGCCATGAATAAGACTTTCCTCTTGATCTGGGTCATCGTCCAGCTGGCGCTGCTGCTCGTTGGATGGGGATGGGTGTTCATTGACCGGAAGAACGTGGAGCGCAAGAAGGCCCCATACATCCTGATCACGCTCGGTGCAATCATGCTCGCGATCTTTATGTTCTTCTTCGTTCCGAAGATTTAACTACTTCCCCTGACAATGCGGGCAGCCGGTGCAGGTGCCGGAGCAGCCGGACGAGGAGCCGCAGCCGCAGGAATTACCGCCGGAGCGGCGCAGGACGCGGAGGGCCAACACCAGGGCGGCCAGGACGAGCAGGAGGACGATGAGCGTGGGCAGGTTCATGACATCAGAAGAATAAACCGGCAACGAGGTAGGCCAGCCAGGCCACAACCCACGCCACAGCACATTGGAATAAGACCACCCAGATGGCCCACTTGCCGCTGAGCTCGCGCTTGACCGCGGCGATGGCGGCCACGCACGGCGTGTAGAGCAGGCAGAAGGCCAGCATCGGAATGGCGGTCAGCGCCGTCAGGGAGGCCGTGACATTCAGCACCTCCAGCGTCGCCACCACACTCTCCTTCGCCAGGAAACCCGTCACCAGCGCCGTCACCACGCGCCAGTCGCCCAGCCCGAGGGGCTGGAACAGCGGCGCCAGCAGGCCGGCGACGGCCGCGAGCATACTATCGCCCGGCTCCACGAGGCGGAGCCGGAAATCAAAGCTCTGCAGAATCCAGATCACGATCGAGGCCACAAAGATCACCGTGAAGGCCCGCTGGAGGAAGTCCTTGGTCTTGTCCCACAGCAGGTGGCCCACATTCTTCGCGCCCGGCCAGCGGTAGTTCGGCAGCTCCATTACGAAAGGCGCCGCGCCGTCCTTCTGGGGCAGCAATTTGCCCACCAGCGCCACCACGATGCCGATCAGGATGGCAGACAGATAGAGGACGACCAGCACCAGGCCGCCGTGGCCCGGGAAGAAGGCGTCCGTGAAGAAAGCATAGATCGGAATCTTCGCCGAGCAGCTGATGAACGGCGTCAGCAGGATGGTCATCCGACGGTCACGCGACGAAGGCAGCGTGCGCGTGGACATCACCGCCGGCACACTGCAGCCGAAGCCGATCAGCAGCGGCACGATGCTCCGGCCGCTCAGACCGAGCCGGCGGAGCGCCTTGTCGGTCACGAACGCGACGCGCGCCATGTAGCCGCTGTCTTCCAAAATCGACAGGAAGAAGAACAGGATGATGATGATCGGCACAAAGCTGACCACCGTGCCCACGCCGCCGAAGACACCGTCCACGACGAGCGAACACACGGCCGGGGCCACGCCCCAGCGGTCCAGGCCAGCGCCGACAATCCCGGCCAGCCCCTGGATCCCCTGATCCAGCAGGTCCTGCAACGGCGCGCCCAGCACGTCGATCGACAGCCAGATCACGCAGCACATGATGACCAGGAAAATGGGAATCGCCGTCCAGCGGCCCGTCAGCACGCGGTCGATGCGGCGGCTGCGGCGGTATTCCTTGCTCTCACGCGGCTTCACGACGGTCTGCGCCGTCAGCTTGCGGATGAAGGCGAAGCGCATGTCGGCCATGGCCGCGTTGCGGTCCAGGCCGCGCTCCTCCTCCATTTGCACGATGATGTGCTCCACCATCTCCTTCTCGTTGGGCTCCAGGGCCAGCGCCTTCTCGATGGCGGCGTCGCCCTCCACGAGGCGGCTCGCCGCGAAGCGCAGCGGGATGCCCGCGCGCTCGGCGTGATCCTCGATGAGCTGCATCACGCCATGCAGGCAGCGGTGCACCGCACCGCCGTGGTCGTTCTTGTCGCAGAAGTCCTGGCGGGCCGGGCGCTCCTGGTAGCGCGCCACGTGTACGGCGTGCTCCACAAGCTCGTCGATACCCTCGTTCTTGGAGGCGGAAATCGGCACCACCGGGATGCCGAGGGCCTCCTCCATCTCGTTCACGCGGATGGATCCGCCGTTGTTCCGGACTTCGTCCATCATATTGAGCGCCAGCACCATCGGTGTGTCCAGCTCCATGAGCTGCATGGTCAGGTAGAGGTTGCGCTCGATGTTGCCGGCATCCACGATGTTGATGATGCCGCGCGGCTTCTCGTGCAGGATGAAATTGCGGGAGACGATCTCCTCGGAAGTGTAGGGAGAAAGCGAATAGATGCCCGGCAGGTCGGTCACGCTCGCCTCCGCGTGGCCGCGGATTACGCCGTCCTTGCGGTCCACCGTCACGCCCGGGAAGTTACCAACGTGCTGGTTGGAGCCGGTCAGCTGGTTGAAGAGCGTCGTCTTGCCGCAGTTCTGGTTGCCCGCGAGGGCGAAAGTCAGTTTGGTGCCGTCCGGCAGCGCATTCTCGTGCGCCTTGTCGTGATATTTGCCGCCTTCACCCAGACCCGGGTGGTCGGCGTCGTGCACGGGACGCTCCGCTTCGGGAGCGGCTTCCTCCACCTCTGCCAACGGCTCAACCTTGATCTTCGCCGCGTCGGCGAGGCGCAGCGTGAGGGCGTAGCCATTGATGCGCAGCTCCATCGGGTCGCCGAGCGGGGCGTATTTGACCAACTTCACCCGGGCGCCCGGGATGAGCCCCATATCCAGGAAGTGCTGACGCAGGGACCCTTTGCCCCCGACTGTCAGGATGACGGCGCTACCGCCGATGGGGAGTTCTTTCAGTGTCATCTATTCACAACTTACCAAGGTGCAAAGATGGCACGCGCGCGCGACATGCGCAATACCCATTTATGGGGATTATAAGAAGGCCCCTTTCTGCTTGGACTGCTCGCGGAGCTCCTGCAGTTCCGGCAGGCGCCCGCGGAATTCCCGGATGAACTTCCAGGGAATGGCGGAGAGATTCTTCACGCCCATGCCGACCAGCTCCAGCACCTCGCGGAGGCGCATCCAGTTCCAGGATCTGTTGGGGTTGCTGACCTTCACCACCGCGGCGATGCACTTCAGCCGCATCTTCTTCTCGCGCGGCAGTTTCCGGCCGCCGCGGTCGTGCACGGCCCGGGCCGCCGGCACCACGCCGCACTGCAGCCCGTGCCAGTGCAGGCGGTCGATCCAGTTGTCGTCCTCGCCGTACTGCCTGAAAGCCGGTGAGAAACCGCCCACGGTCTCAATGGCGTGGCGGCTGACCAGCCAGTGCGCCGCCATCACGAAGGGCACCTCCACGACCAGGCGGTCGTTGTGGTAGCCCTGCAGGGCGCGCTCCACGTATTTTCCGCACTTCTTGCGGAAACGCTTGTCGCGCCGCCCGCGCGCGTCCAGCTGCATCGGGCTGAGGACGCCCCACTCCTGCCGGTGCGCGTCCACAAGCTTCTCCAGCGTGTCCCTTTCCAGCCAGGCATCCTGGTTCAGCAGGTACGCGAAATCGTAGCCCTCGTCCAGAGCGATGCGCAGGCCGATGTTGTTGGCCGCGCCGAAGCCCAGGTTCTCGCCCGTCTCGATGATGCGCGTGCCGGGCCAGTCCGTGCGGACCAGCGGCAGCGTGCCGTCGGTGGAGCCGTTGTCGATCAGCAGCACGTCGGCCGGGAGGGTGGATTTCTCCACGCTCTTCAGGCCCTTCTTGATCCACTTCAGGGCGTTGTAGGTGACGATGACGACGAGGATCTTAGGCATGGAAGTATCGGGTAAAGATTTCTTTGGGCGTGCGGCAGCTGAAGATGTTGCGCGTGATGTTGCGGAAGGTCTCCCAGGCGATGCGGTTCGCCTCGGACGGGTCGCGGCGCAGTTTCAGCGCGGCCTTGCTGCGCTTGCTGAACTCCGCCAGCCAGACGGGCAGCGCCAGCAGGACGTATTTCAGGCGCGAGCCGCCGCTGAAGAAGATCAGCGAGCCACGCACGGCCGCCGGGCGGATGGCCGGGGACATGCGCGTGGCCGTGGTGCGCCACTTGTGCGTGAGGCTGACGGCCCGGTCGACGTAGACGCCGTAACCCTTCTTCCGCGCGAGCGTGGAGAGGGCGATGTCCTCGGGGGTAAAGAAGTACGTTTCGTCGAACCAGCCCAGCTCCCGGAAGATGTCCGTGCGGATCAGGAAGGCGGCGCCGGTAATGTTGGAGGTGCGGAAGACCTCCCCGAAAAGGGGCGTCTTGCCGACGGTATCGTCGATGGGCTCCTTATGGAGATGCCACTGCTGCAGCACATAGTAGCGCGCCGGGTACGGCGGGCGGCCGCAGAGCTGCAGCGAGCCGTCGGCGTTGAGCAGGAGCGGACTGACGATGGCCGCGTCCGCGGGGAGCCGCTCGAAATCACGCACCAGTGCCCCGATCACGTCCTCGTGCAGCTCGGTGTCGTCGTTCAGCACGAAGCAGAACTGCCCGCGCGCCTGCCACAAGGCCAGGTTGTTGTTCTCGCTGAAACCCCGGACTTCGTTGCTCTCCAGAAAGGTCACCCAGGGGAAATCGGCCTTCGCTTTCGCCAGGTTCTCCGGGCTGAAGCGGTACGCCACCACCAGCGTCTCGTACGGCACGCTGGTATGCGCCCGGATCCCCTCCAGACAGGGAACCAGGTTGTCCATCCGGTTCATGCACACGATGACGATGCTGACGAGCGGCGTTTCCATCAGCACAAATATAGAGAATCGCAGCCGTTTTTGCAAACCACTGGTAGTCAAAAACTTGCTATTTTGCTTGCGGGCAATTGCCCTCAAGCAAAACTATAAATAATTAACAGATAGGTGATTACAAAAACAACCGCCAATCAGAGAAGACCGTCGGGGAGGTCGAGGTTGAGGGTGCGGGTGGCCGGGTCGGCCGAGATGATGAGGTCTTCGTGCAGCGGCACGAGGGTTTCCCCGATATACAGACAGAGATTGCCGGGGATGGGCTCCATGCCCGTGACGGTGCCGACACGCTCACCGCGGTTGAGCAGGGTCCAGCCGGTGAAGTCCAGTTCCTCCTCCTCTTCCCATTCGCCCTCGATAAAGAGGCCGCGGCCGACCACCTCCTCGGCGTCCGCCAGGGACGTGATGTCGTTCAGGTGGACGATGGCCTTGGAAGTGCCCCGCTGCTGGAGATCCTGGATAAAAAAGGGAACCGGCAGTCCATCGAATTCGATGAACACCGGTTCCTGAAGGTCGATCTGCCCGACCTCGATGTCGCGCACTCCGATCAGGAGGCCGCCATCGGTGCCGTTGGATTTAAGAATCTTGGCGATC
>JAGCDF010000013.1 GCA_017651225.1 Bacteroidales bacterium | reverse complement strand
TAGATGACACCCACGGTCGCGGGCTGGTCGAAGTAATCGCCGGTGCCGCCGTCGCGAAGCCGGGTCTTACCGAAACGGGGAACGCCAGCCTTGTCGGTGTACGCGCAGATCTCGTCGATGCTCGCACCGTCGAAGATCGGGGTGCTGAACTTCAGGCCCAGGCGGGCGCCAGCCCAGCCGAGGACCGTCTCGTAGATCTGTCCGAGGTTCATTCGGGAAGGCACGCCGAGCGGGTTGAGCACGATATCCACAGGGGTACCGTCCTCGAGGAACGGCATATCCTCCTGGCGGACGATCTTAGCCACAATACCCTTGTTACCGTGGCGGCCGGCCATCTTGTCACCGACCGTGATCTTGCGCTTCTTGGCGATGTACACCTTGGCAAGCTGCATCACGCCGTTCGGGAGCTCGTCGCCCACCTTGATCTTGTCCATCTCACGCTTGCAGATCGCCTGCTCGGTCTTGAGGGCGATGCAGTAGTTGTTGATCAGGTCGCGGATCAGCAGGTTGGCGTCCTTGTCGGTCGTCCACTTGGCGGACGTGATGTTGGTATAGTCGATGCTCTTGAGCATCTCGGTGGTGATCTTCTTGTCCTTCGGGATGATCTCCACGCCGTAGAGGTCGGAGATACCGGCGCTCTTGCGGTTCTTCGTGAGGATCACGAGCTTCTGGATGAAGTCGGCGTACAGCTTCTCGGCCTTGCGGTCGAACTCGGCCTGACGCATCTCGAGGCGGGTCTTCTGGTCGTTCTTGGCCTGGCTCTTCTTGCCGGTCTCCTTGGAGAGCTTGGCATAGAGGGCCGTGCCGACGACCGTACCGCTCAGGGACGGGTTGGCCTTGAGGGAAGCGTCCTTGACATCGCCGGCCTTGTCGCCGAAGATGGCCTTGAGGAGCTTCTCCTCCGGGGACGGATCGCTCTCACCCTTCGGGGTGATCTTACCGATCATGATGTCGCCCGGCTCGATGTGCGCGCCGATGCGGACGATACCGTCCTCGCCGAGGTTCTTTGTGGCGTCCTCGCTGACATTCGGAATGTCGGAGGTGAGTTCCTCCATGCCGCGCTTGGTGTCGCGGACCTCGGTGAGGTACTCGTCCACGTGGATGGAAGTGAGGACATCCCACTTCACCATCTCCTCGGAGAGCACGATGGCATCCTCATAGTTGTAACCCTTCCAAGGCATGAACGCGACCATCAGGTTGCGGCCGAGGGCGAGCTCACCGTTCTGGGAGGCGTAGCCCTGGGTCAGCACCTGGCCCTTCTCCACCTTGTCGCCCTTCGCAACGATAGGCGAGAGGCAGATCGTGGTGCTCTGGTTGGTCCTGCGGTAGATAGGGAGCTTGTAGACCGTCTCCTCCGGGGAGAAGCTGACGAATTTCTCGTCGTCGGTCTGCTCGTAGCGGATGCGGATTTCGTTGGCGTCGACATAGGTCACCTCGCCCTTGCGCTCGGCGATGAACTGGGTGCGGGAATCCAGGCAGACGCGCTCCTCCAGGCCGGTACCCACGATCGGGGACTCCGGCTTGAGAAGGGGAACGGCCTGGCGCATCATGTTCGCACCCATGAGGGCGCGGTGCGCATCGTCGTGCTCCAGGAACGGGATGAGGGAGGCCGCGACCGAAGCCATCTGGTTCGGGGCGACGTCCATATAGTTGACCTCTTCCTTCGTGACCACCGGGAAGTCAGCCTCGAGGCGGCACTGGATGCGGTCTTCGAGGATGTTGCCGTCGTTGTCCATGCGGACGTTGGCGAGGGAGACGAGCTTGTTCTCCTCCTCCTCGGCGCTCATGTAGTGGCAGCCGGCGGCCGTCAGGTCCACCTTGCCGTCCTTGACGTCACGGTACGGGGTCTCGATGAATCCGAGTGCGTCGATGCGGGCATAGACGCACAGGGAGGAGATCAGACCGATGTTCGGACCTTCCGGGGACTCGATCGGGCAGAGGCGGCCGTAGTGCGTGTAGTGCACGTCACGGACTTCGAAGCCCGCGCGGTCGCGGCTCAGACCACCGGGGCCGAGAGCGGAAAGACGACGCTTGTGGGTGATCTCCGCCAGCGGGTTGGTCTGGTCCATGAACTGGGACAGCTGGCTCGTGCCGAAGAACGAGTTGATCACGGAAGAGAGCGTCTTCGCGTTGATCAGGTCGATCGGGTTGAACTGCTCGCTGTCGCGCACGTTCATGCGCTCGCGGATGGTGCGGGCCATACGGCTCAGACCCACGCTGAACTGGTTGGCCAGCTGCTCGCCGACCGTGCGGACACGGCGGTTGGACAGGTGGTCGATATCGTCGACCGCGGCCTTGGAATTGATCAGCTGGATGAGATACTTGATGATCTCGATGATGTCGGTGTTGGTCAGAACGCGCACGTCCGGAGCGATGGTCAGGCCGAGCTTCTTGTTGAGGCGGAAGCGGCCGACATTGCCCAGGTCGTATCTCTTCTCGGAGAAGAAGAGCTTGTCGATGACGTCACGGGCCGTGCTCTCATCCGGCGGTTCTGAGTTGCGGAGCTGTTTGTAGATGTAGTTGACAGCGCCGAGTTCGGTGTTGGTAGGATCCTTCTGCAGGGTGTTGAAGATGATGGCGTACTCGTTGGAGCCCACCTCGTCCTTCTGCAGGAGGATGCTCTTCTCATCGGCTTCGAGGATGGCCTCGATGGTGTTGTCGTCGAGAATCTCGCCACGGTTGACGATGATCTCGATACGCTCGACCGGGGTCACCTCGCCGGTGTCCTCGTCGATGAAGTCCTCGAACTTGGTCTTCAGCACGTTGTTGGCGAGCTTGCGGCCCTTGCCGGCCTCCAGGTTCTCGGGCGTCACCTCGATCTCGTCGGCCAGGTCGAAGATATCGATGATGTCTTTGTCCGCGTTGTAACCGATCGCACGCAGGAGCGTGGTCACGGGAAGTTTCTTCTTACGGTCGATGTACGCATACATCACGTTGTTGATGTCGGTTGCGAACTCGATCCAGGATCCCTTGAAGGGGATGATGCGGGCGGAATAGAGCTTCGTGCCGTTGGCGTGCATGCTCTGGTCGAAGAACACGCCCGGGGAGCGGTGGAGCTGGGACACGATGATACGCTCGGATCCGTTGATCACGAACGTACCGGCGGGCGTCATGTAGGGGATGTCCCCGAGATAGACGTCCTGCACGCGGGTGTCGAAGTCTTCATGCTCCGGATCCGTGCACGAAAGGCGGAGTTTTGCCTTGAGCGGGACATTGTAGGTCAGGCCGCGCTGCAGGCATTCCTCGATGGAATACTTCGGAGGATCGATAAAGTAATCGATGAACTCAAGCTTGTAGTTGTTCCTCGTATCCTCAATCGGGAAGATCTCCTGAAATACCTGGTAAAGGCCCTCGTTCTTGCGGTTCTCAGGCGTAGTCTCCAGCTGGAAGAAGTCCTGGAAGGACTTGAGTTGCACCTCCAGCAGGTCCGGATACTCCAGGATCTTGGATGTTGCGAAGTTAATACGCTTGTTTGTTGCCTTTTTTGACATATTCTGCCGATGGAAACGGTTGGAAATGAAAGAAAAACTTAAATACGGAAAAAAGGTTTAGAGCCTGTTAACCCGGCTCTAAACCTGTTTGTCCCCGAAAGCAGGGAGAGGTTGGAGTTATTTAATCTCAACCTCAGCGCCGGCTTCCTCAAGAGCAGCCTTGAGGGCCTCGGCCTCTGCCTTGGAAATCTTCTCTTTCACCGTGGCGGGAGCACCGTCAACGAGATCCTTCGCTTCCTTCAGACCGAGACCGAGCTCAGTCTTCACGACCTTGATCACATTGAGCTTAGCCTGACCGGCATTCTTGAGGATGACGTCGAACTCAGTCTGCTCGGCCTCAGCGGCGCCAGCGGCACCACCCTCAGCGGAGACGACCACAGCGGCGGCTGCAGGCTCGATACCATACTCATCCTTGAGGATCTTTGCAAGTTCCTGAACGTCTTTTACAGAAAGGTTAACCAACTCTTCTGCAAGGGCTTTAACATCTGCCATAATTTTATAATTTTTAATTGTTAATATTTTGCTTATTCTGCTGCAGGAGCCTCAGCTGCCGGGGCCTCGGCGGCCGGCGCAGCCTCTTCTGCGGGAGCGGGTGCAGCTTCTGCTGCAGGAGCCTCAGCGGCCGGAGCCGGCTCGGCGGCCGGAGCAGCGGCGGCTGCGGGCTTTGCGGACGCGATCTTCTCGTCGTCCGCCTTGCCCTCGGATGCGTTCTCGAGACCACTGATGACGCGGCGGATCGGGCTCTGGAGGAGACCGATGATGTCTCCGATGAGCTCTTCGCGGGTCTTGATGGCAGCGAGCTGATCGAGCTTGTCAGCACCGATGAAGACGCAATCCTGCACATAAGCGCCCTTGACGACAGGCTTCGCAAAGCCTTCGCGCTGGAGCTTCTTGATGAGCTTACCAGGCGCGGACGGGACGGTCGTGTACATGATGGCGGTGTTGCCGACCAGAGTCTCGGACAGGGTCTTGATCTCTTCGTTCTCCAGGCCCTTCAGGACGTGGGCGAAGAGGGTATTCTTGACAACGCTCAGGACAATGCCTTCGTTGAAGCACTCACGACGGAGCTTGCTCGTCTGACCAGCATTCAGCCCGGCAATATCGGTAATGTAGAAATTCGGATACTGCTGAAGCTGCGCTGAGATGCTTTCAATAATTTGACCTTTTGCTTCTTTTTTCATAATATTGAATTTTTACTCAGCACCTTTGGAGAGGAATGCCTTGAGATCGATTTTAACACCGGCGCTCATGGTGGAGCACAGGGCTGCGCTCTTCATGTAGGTACCCTTGAGGGCCTGCGGCTTGAGTTTCGCGATGGCGTTGAGCACCTCCGCGGCGTTCTCGTAAAGCTGCTGGGCGCTGAAGGAAGCCTTGCCGATGCCCGTATGAACAATACCGGTCTTGTCGACCTTGAAGTCGATCTTACCGGCCTTGGAAGCCTTGACGGCAGCGCCGATCTCCATGGTGACCGTACCGGTCTTGGGGTTCGGCATGAGGCCACGGGGACCGAGGACTTTACCCAGGGCACCCACCTTGGCCATCACGGAAGGCGTACAGACGATGACGTCAACGTCCGTCCAGCCACCCTTGATCTTCTCGATGTAGTCGTCCAGACCCACGTAGTCGGCGCCGGCTTCCTTGGCCTCGTTCTCCTTGTCGGGAGTACAGAGGGCGAGGACGCGCACCACCTTACCCGTTCCGTTCGGAAGGGTGACCACGCCGCGGATCATCTGGTTGGCCTTACGAGGGTCAACACCGAGGTTCGCGGAGAGCTCGACGGTTGCATCGAATTTGGTGAACGTGATATCCTTTACCACCTGGCACGCCTCAGCGAGCGGATACAGCTTGTGAGAATCGAACTTCTCAGCGACTGCTTTCTGATTCTTAGTCAATGTTGCCATAACGCGTGTCGATATTAAAGGTTCTCAGGGAACTCACCGGTAACGGTGATACCCATGCTTCTTGCGGTACCTGCCACCATGCGCATCGCGGATGCGAGGGTGAAGCAGTTGAGGTCCGGCATCTTGCCTTCGGCAATCGCTTTGACCTGGTCCCAGGTGACGGAGGCGACCTTCTTACGGTTCGGCTCGCCGGAAGCCTTGTCGATCTTGGCGGCTTCTTTCAGGGACACAGCCACGGGCGGCTGCTTGACTTCGAAGGTGAAGGACTTATCGGAGTAGACCGTGATGACAACGGGAAGGGTCTTGCCAGCCTGGGCCTGCGTGGCTGCATTGAAAGCCTTGCAGAAATCCATGATGTTCAAGCCTTTGGAACCGAGTGCAGGTCCTACCGGAGGTGCAGGATTGGCAGCTCCGCCTTTGATTTGGAGCTTAATGAATCCGGTAACTTCTTTTGCCATGATAAATGTTATTCTTTAGTTACTTGCGTAAAGCTGAGTTCGAGTTGGGTCTTTCTTCCAAAGATCACCACAATTACTTTGACCTTGCTCCGGTCTTCCAGAATCTCGTCGACGACGCCGCTGAAACCGCTGAACGGTCCGTCCGTGATGCGCACGGACTCGCCGATCTCGTAGTTCACGAGGGTCTCGGCCGCGCTGTCCACATTCTCGTCCTGAACGCCGAGGATCCGCTGTGCTTCTTCCTCGCGGATAGGCACCGGGATGCGCTCGAACTGGGCACCGGTGGTCGTTTTCTTTTCGGTCAGGAAACCGGACATGCCGGGGACAAGGTTGCGGATGATGTTCTCAAGCTTGGCACTGAGTTCGGCATGGATCAATACATAACCAGGGAAAAGCAGCTTGTCGACTGCCTTTCTTTTGCCGTTTTTCGTGACAATTTCCTTTTTTACGGGAACCAGTACCTGAGCAACTGAATCCTGAAGTCCGCTTCTTTCGATCTCCTTTTCGAGATACTCTTTAGCCTTCTTCTCCTTCCCTCCTGCTGCCCGCAGAACGTACCATTTCATTTCGCCCATAACGAGTCAAGATTACAATGTGTAGATTCCGGTCATCAGAGATTGGAAAGCGAAATCGATCACCCAGAGCACCAGGGCGAGGACGATGGTCGTGACGATAACGAGCAGAGCGGAGCTCTGAAGTTTCGCCCACGTCGGCCAAGTCGTCTTCTTGGTGAGCTCGGTGAAAGACTCTTTGCAGTAATTGATAAACTTTCTCATCTTTACATTTAATGGACGCCGCGAAATGGAAGCGGGAGGGCGGCGTCTGTTAAACAATTACCAAATCGTAACCTTTGATATTGGCAGGGGAAGCAGGAATCGAACCCACATTGACGGTTTTGGAGACCGCTGAATTACCATTATTCTATTCCCCTGTATAAGGCGGAGCGGGTAGAACCCCCTCCGCCTCTGTGCTAATCGAAATTAGTCAAGGATCTTGATGACCTGACCGGCACCGACCGTACGGCCACCCTCACGGATAGCGAAACGGAGGTTCTCGTTCAGAGCAACCGGAGTGATCAGCATAACGTCGATCTCCACGTTGTCACCAGGCATCACCATCTCGACACCGGCCGGCAGGGTAATCTCACCGGTAACATCCAGGGTGCGGATGAAGAACTGAGGACGATACTTGTTGTGGAACGGCGTGTGACGGCCACCCTCTTCCTTCTTCAGAACGTAGATCTGACCGAGGAAGTGCTTGTGCGGAGTGATGGAACCCGGCTTGGCGATAACCTCACCACGCTTGACTTCCTTCTTGTCGATACCACGGAGGAGGAGACCCACATTGTCACCAGCCTCACCCTGATCGAGGAGCTTGCGGAACATCTCGACGCCAGTGACGACGGTGTTCTTCGGCTTGTCGTTGAAACCAACGATCTCGGCGGCGTCGTTGACGTGGATGGTACCAGTCTCGATACGGCCGGTAACCACGGTACCACGACCGGTGATGGAGAAGATGTCCTCGATAGGCATCAGGAACGGCTTCTCGTTCTCACGGACCGGAAGGGGAATGTACTCGTCAACAGCGTCCATCAGCTCGAGGACCTTCTCCTCCCACTGCGGCTCACCGTTGAGGGCGCCGAGGGCGGAACCACGGATGACGGGAGCGTTGTCACCGTCGAAGTCGTACTTGCTGAGGAGGTCGCGGACCTCCATCTCGACGAGGTCAAGCATTTCCTCATCGTCCACGAGGTCGACCTTGTTCAGGAAGACGACCATCTTCGGGACGTTCACCTGCTTGGCCAGCAGGACGTGCTCGTTGGTCTGGGGCATCGGACCGTCGGTGGCGGCGACCACGAGGATCGCACCGTCCATCTGGGCAGCACCGGTAACCATGTTCTTCACGTAGTCGGCGTGGCCCGGGCAATCGACATGCGCATAGTGACGATTGGCGGTCTGGTACTCGACGTGAGCGGTGTTGATGGTGATACCACGCTCCTTCTCCTCAGGGGCGTTATCAATCTGATCGAAAGACTTGACTTCGCTCAGACCCTTGGCAGCGAGCACCTTGGTGATAGCTGCGGTCAGAGTGGTCTTGCCATGGTCAACGTGGCCGATCGTGCCAATGTTGACATGCGGTTTATCCCGCTTGAAAACTTCTTTTGCCATAATATTACGTTTAAAAGTTTGTTTACAAAATTAAACCGGCTTTTCAACCGGCTTTTGAGCCGATGATGGGAATTGAACTCATGACCTCATCCTTACCAAGGATGCGCTCTACCCCTGAGCTACATCGGCAATATTTTGGAGCGGGGTAGGAGAATCGAACTCCCATTTCCAGCTTGGAAGGCTGGCATAATAGCCATTATACGAACCCCGCTTTTTGGAGTAGTCGTTTTTATCCTACTTCCGCTTCAGTGGGCAAGGATGGATTCGAACCACCGAAGGTGAAAACCAGCAGATTTACAGTCTGCCCCATTTGGCCACTCTGGTACTTGCCCAATTTATCTTACATTGCTGATCGTGAGCCGATGGAGGGAATCGAACCCACGACCTTGAGATTACAAATCACACGCTCTAGCCAACTGAGCTACATCGGCAATGTATTATTTCAAAGCCCCCTATTTTTTGGGACTGCAAAGATAGGAACAATTTCCTATTTTCCAAAAACTTTTTCCAAACTTTTTTTGATGCCGACGGTGTCGATTCCGCAAGCCGCCTGCTGCTGGGACTGGGAGGCCTGCGCCACGAAGCTGTCGGGGATGCCGAGCCCGTCCAGGGTGACGGGACTGCGGTGGGCGGCGACCCATTCGCTGACGGCGCTGTAGAGCCCGCCGGCGAGGCAGCCGTCCTCGACCGTGATGAGGTGCTTGCAGCGGCTGCATGCCGCGGCGAGCAGCGCCTCGTCGAGCGGTTTGAGGAAGCGCATGTCATACACGCCCACGCGGCCGGGCCATCCGGCGGCGGCCTCCAGGGCGCGGTTCACGACCGGCCCGAGGGCCAGGATAGCGACCTCGTCGCCCTCCAGCAGGACCTCGCCGCGGCCGACTTCGAGCACATCGCCCGGTGCCTGCCGCCAGGAGGCGCCTTCGCCCATCCCGCGCGGGTACCTTATAATAAACGGTCCTCCGTCGTGCTTCCAGGCGGTGTACATGAGCCGCTTGAGCTCCACTTCGTCGCGCGGAGCGCTGACGGTGATGTCGGGAATGCTGCGGTAGGCGGCCAGGTCGAAGGCGCCGTTGTGCGTGGCGCCGTCTTCGCCGACCAGACCGGCGCGGTCGAAGCAGAGCACCACCGGCAGGCGCTGCAGCGCCACGTCGTGGATAATCTGGTCGTAAGCGCGCTGTGAGAAGGCGGAGTAGAGGTTGCAGAACGGTTTCATCCCGCCGGCGGCGAGGCCGGCGGAGAAGGTGACGGCGTGCTCCTCCTCGATGCCCACGTCGAAGAAGCGGTCCGGATGGCGCGCGGCGAGCAGGTTCATCCCGCAGCCGGTGGCCATGGCGGGCGTGACGCCGACGATATTGCGGTCGGCGTCGGCGAGCTCGCAGAGCACCTCGCCGAAGACGTCCTGGTAGCGGTCGCGCGTGTGCGGCGTGTGGACCCGTTCGCCGGTGGCGGGGTCGAAGTGGCCGGGCGCGTGCCAGGTCACGGGATCCGCCTCGGCGGCGGGGTAGCCCTTGCCCTTGACGGTGAGGCAGTGCAGCAGGCGCGGGCCGCCCAGGTCCTTGAGCTTGCGCAGCGTGCGGACCACCTCGGCGATGTCGTTGCCGTCGATCGGGCCGAAATAACGGAAGCCGAGCGACTCGAACAGGGCGCCGCCGGGCTTACCGACGAACCAGGACTTGGTGGCACGCACCCAGCGCTGGATGAAGCGCCGGAGGGCGTTGTCGCCCAAGAGGTTCCAGATGCGGTTCTTGACGCGGTTGTAAGAGCCGCTGGTGGTGATGTTCAGCAGGTAGCGGTGCAGCGCGCCCGTGTTGCCCTCGATGGACTGGTTGTTGTCGTTGAGGATGACGAGCAGGTCGGCGCGGCTTTCGCCGGCGTTGTTGAGGCCCTCGAAGGCGAGGCCGCCCGTCATCGCGCCGTCGCCGATCAGGGCGATGACCTTCTCGTGGCGCTCCTGCATGCGCGCGGCCTCGGCGAGGCCCAGCGCGGCGGAGATGGAGGTGGAGGAGTGGCCGACGCCGAAGGCGTCAAACGGACTCTCGTCCCGGTTGGGGAAGCCGCTGATGCCGCCCTTCGTGCGCATGGTGGCGAAGGCCTCGCGGCGGCCCGTCAAGACCTTATGGGCGTAGGCCTGGTGGCCCACGTCGAATACGAACTTGTCGGCAGGGGTGTCGAAGACATAATGCACGCCCACAATGATCTCCACGGCCCCCAGGCTGGAAGCCAGGTGGCCGGGATTGTGGGAGCAGACTTCAACGATGTACTGGCGCAGCTCGGCGCAGAGCGTGCGCAGCTGCTCAGTGCTGAAGTCCTTGATGTCGGCAGGACCGCTGATTCTGTCGAGAAGTTCGTACACGGTGGCGGTGTGTTATTTCTTGATGTTCGGCAGTTCGAGGCCGTAGCCTTTCTTGCGGTCTTCCTTCTTCAGCAGGAGGCTGAAAATGAAGGCCAGCACGCCGAAGCAGGAGAAGACGATCATCGGCACGAAGTAGCCGCCGGTCGAGTTCCGCAGGGAGCCGATCAGCATCGGGACGAGGCAGAGGCCCACGTTCTGGACCCAGAAGATCAGGCAGTAGGCGGAGCCCAGGATCTTCTCGTCAATGATCTTCGGCACGGAGGGCCACAGCGCGGCGGGCACCAGCGAGAAGCTGACGCCCAGGATCACGATCAGCGTCACGGCCAGTCCCTTCGACGGGAAAGCCGGCAGCAGGAAGGCGAAGCTCAGGTGGCAGGCGATCATGATGACAGAACCGATCATCAGCATCGAGGCGCCCTTGCCCTTGCGGTCCAGGAAGAAGCCCAGGAACGGCGTCAGGCCCATGGCCAGGATGGGGAAGCAGCTGAACAGGCGGGAGGCGGTGGCCGCATCCACGCCCAGCGTCTCCTCGAGGAAGTTCGGGGCATAGCGCTGGAACGGGAAGATGGCGCTGTAGTAAAGCACGCAAAGCAGGGCCACGATCCAGAACATCTTGCTCTTGAAGATGGCGCCGAGGTCGCTCACGTGGAACTCGTCCTCCGGGGATTTCTCGTCCGTGGCGAGGCCGGCGGCCACCAGCTGCTTGTCGAACTTGCTGTCCATCACGGCGAAGATGATGAAGTTGATCAGACCGATGCAGAGCAGCGCGCCGCAGAAGCCCATCGGGGCGACGACGGAGCCGCCGAATTTCTCGGAAATCAGCGGAGCGATCCACATCACGCCGAACACACCCAGACGGGCGATGGCCATTTCGAGGCCCATCGCCAGGGCCATCTCCTTGCCCTTGAACCACTTGGCGAGGATCTTGGAGACGTTGGTGCCTTCCATCTCGCAGCCGCAGCCGAAGATCATGAATCCCAGCGAGGCCATCTTGGCGCTGGCCGGCATCTCGACCCACCAGGAACCGAGCCACTGGGCGAAGCCCGTGGTCTGGAACCAGTCGCTCACGCCGACGAACTTGATCGCGGCGCCGAAGACCATCAGGCCGGCGGACAGGATGCCGGAGAAGCGCACCCCGAGCTTGTCGAGGATGATGCCGGCAAGGATCAGGAAGCCGCAGACGTTGAGGATGTATTCCGAGGCGGCGTAGGTGCCGAACACGGCGCTGTTCCAGCCGAGGTTGGCTTCGACGAGCGACTTGAGCGGGGACATCACGTCCACGAACATATAGGCGAAGAACATCATCAGCGCCACGAGGACCAGGACGGCCCACCGTGCCACCGGATTGTCGTTCATCAACCGTTGGATCTTTTCAGTCATGGCGTTTCAGATTTTAGAACGGGAGATCGTCGGTCGGACCTTCGTCGACGGCGGGAGCGGCCGGGGCAGCGGGTGCGGCCTGCGGCGCGGGCTGCTGGTAAGTCGGCTGCTGGTAAGCGGGCTGCTGCTGGGCCGGGGCGGGACGCTGGTAGCCACCCTGCTGGGGATAGCCGCCACCCTGCTGGTCGGCCGGATAGCCGGCGCCGTCGCCTTCGCGGCGGCCGAGGAGCTGCAGCGTGTCGACGTTGATTTCCGTGGTATATTTCTCGGCGCCCTGGGCGTCCGTATACTTGCGGGTGCGCAGCTTGCCTTCGATGTAGAGCTGCGTGCCCTTGCGGACGAAGCGCTCGCACACGTCGGCGGGCTGGCCCCACGCGACGATGTTGTGCCATTCCGTGTTCTCGCGCGTCTCGCCGTTGCGGTCGCGGTATCGCTCCGAGGTGGCGAGGGTGAACGTTGCGACTTTCCGGCCCTGGTTGCCGGCATTGTTTCCTTCGAGGTAACGTACATTGGGGTCTCTTCCAACGTTACCGATCAGCATGACTTTGTTCAGTGACATAATACATAAAATTTAGTTTGACAAGATAGGGATTTTTTGCCGAATTGCGTGTATCTTTGTCCGGTAATCTTTCTGAAAAATGACGATTTCCCTCACCGGATTCATGGGCTGCGGCAAGAGCAGCACGGGCCGGGCGCTCGCAGAGCGTCTCGGGGCCCGGTTCGTGGACCTGGACGCCGAGATCGTCGCTCGCGACGGCCGCCCGATTCCCGAGATCTTCCGGGAGGGCGGGGAAGCGGCCTTCCGCGCCGTCGAACTGGAGACGCTGCGCGCCGTACTCAATGAGGCGGCCCAGGCGCCCGGCGACGTGGTCCTGGCCCTCGGCGGCGGCACGCTGACCGTCCCCGCCGCGCGGGAAATCATCCTGGCTGAAACGGAATGCGTCTTCCTGCGGACGCGCTTCGAGACCATCCGGGCGCGGCTCGGCGCCGCCGACGCCTCCCGGCCGCTCTTCGCCGACGCGGAGGCGCTCTTCGCCGCCCGCGCGCCCATCTACGCCCAGGCGCCCCACACCGTCGACACCGACGGCCTCACGCCCGACGCCGTCGCTGACGCCATCCTCGCGCTGCTATAGCCCCAGCATTGCGGCAGGGGCGATGCCTAGAGCGAGGCAGAGGCGGCTCGCGATGCGCAGGGATGGTTCTGCTCGGCCGGCGAGGGCTTTTCAATGGGGAAGTGCTCCTTCTCGTATTCGATGACGATATCGGAATTGATGGAGAGCTCTACCGCCTTCTCCTCATTGGGGTCCTCCCCGTTGACGACAGGCAGCAGGTCTTCAATGCGCTCCAGCGCATACTGATATTGCATTTCGGTGATTCTTCCCATGGCTTAAATGGTTGATGCGTCTATCGTGTCATATTCTTTGTGCGTTCCAACAAAACGGATAAAGAGGTATCCCATCATGAATTTCGCAAGAAAACTATTCAAAAATCCTGAAACTCAAATTTCGGCTACGCCCGGCGACTTCTTCGATGAGCCGACGCTGTCCTAGCAGTGCAGCTTTTCGAGAAACTGCCCGGGAGTAAGGACGGCTATCCAGGTATTGCCCTGATAATGGCGGAGATTGGAAGTTAACAGGAAGTCACAGTCCGCCGTCTCCGCACAACAAATCTGCAAAGCGTCTTCAAAGTCCGGACAGGGGGACTCAAGGGCTTCGGAGATAAAGAGGTCGCTCATCGGGAGCACGTTGCAGAAATGGAACAACTCCTGGAGAATCTTCTTCAGCCCGGCTTTGTCGTAATGCTTTCTCAGCACATACGCTATGTCTGCGACCGATAGGAAAGACAGATACAGCCGAATGGTGTCTTCCGATGACTCCTGCAAATCCAGCAGCGTCCGGGCCGCGGCCTTGCCTTCACGCCCGGGAATGTACAGATCCAGGATGACGTTGGTGTCCAGATAGATTTTGGTCATTTCCCAAGAATGTAAGCAAGTTTCTCGTCTGTCTTGAGCTCCTCTTCCGTGAAATCGGGGAGAATATCAAGCATCCGGCTGACACGTGCGGAATGAGGGATGGGGAAGGACACCTTCGGATACAGCGGTTCGTCCCTTACATCTTCTTTCAAAAGGGCTTCTACATAATTATTCAGGCTTTTGTTCTGCCTTTTCGCCTTGCTTTTCAATCGATTGAGCAAAGACTCTTCCAGACGGAAGGCGGTCTGGATCCTGCGCGTGTTTTCCATCTCTATCCTTTTTTGCAAAGGTAGAGAAAAGATAACATATTTGCAAATGTGTTATACTTCTGAGAAAACCTTCGCCATCGCGGCGGCGTCCGGCTGCTCGCCCGTCATCAGGGCGTAGCCGGTGACGGCCTGCGCCAGGAGCCAGGCGGAGCCGGGAATGTAGCCCGGACGACCCGCCAGGCAGGGATCTTTGTAATTCGCTTCCAGCAGATGGGTGCAGTCGAGGCGGTCGATGCCTTCGACGGCGCGCGGAAGCGTGTAGATGATGATGTCCGCGGACACGCCGCCGGCCACTTCCGCGTGGCGGTAGAGGTGGGTGTCCAGGCCGAGATCTTCGGCGGCGGCGAGGGCGGCCTTGCCGGCGCCGCCGAAGCCGATCACGGCCGCGGTGCGGCAGCCGAGCGGCTCGAGCAGCGCCTTCACGCCGCGATAATCCGAATTATATGCCTTCGTCCCCTCCGCTGTCTTGACGACCAGGTTCGTGGCGCCGACGCGCTCGCTTTCGGGGCTGCGCCAATCCACGCGGGCGTAGGCGTCGCCCTTGAAGGGGGCCGTGACGTTGATGGCCTTGTAGTTCGCGAGGAAGCGGGCCCAGGCCTGGTCGAAGTCGGGCGTCTCGATGAGGTCATAGCGGTATTTCCCGCCGTAGGCGGCGGTGAACAGCGCGGGGCTGGAGGAATGGGCGATGGGATGCCCGATGAGGCCGAATTTATCCATTCTGTCGCTGCCGGACGGCTTCAAAGAGGAGGATGGCGGCCGAGACGGACACGTTCAGCGAGTCCAGGCGGCCGAGCATCGGGATACGGATATGGGCGTCGGCGGCTTCGCGCCAGACGGGCGTGAGGCCGGTGGCCTCCGTGCCCATCACGATGGCAGTGCCGCCGGTCATGTCGCAGTCGTAGTAGAGGGAAGAATCCTGCAGCTGGGCTGTCAGGATGCGGATGCCGCGGGCCTTCAGGAAGGCGATGGCGTCGGCGGAGCTGCAGGCGACGCAGGGCACCGTGAACACGGCACCGATCGACGCGCGGATCAGGTTCGGATTCCAGAGGTCAGTCAGCGGGTCGCAAATCAGCACGGCGTCGGCGCCGGCCGCGTCCGCACTGCGCAGCACCGCCCCCAGGTTCCCCGGCTTCTCCACACGCTCCAGCACCACAATCAACGGCTTCTCCGGAAGCTCCAAATCCTCCAACTTCCGCTCCTTCGCCCGCACCTCCGCAATCACCCCCTCGGTCCCTTCCCGCATCGCGATCTTCTCGTAAACCTGGCGGTTTACTTCGAATGCTTTATCTGCTTTTACGTTATCGGAAAAGAGTTCAGTACAATAGAAAACCGAGTCGATTTCGAATCCGGCGTCGATGCAATGCTGAAGTTCACGCTGACCTTCGACGACAAAAAGACCGGCCTCGCGCCGCGCAGACGATTTCTGCTGCAACGCGAGGAGGCGTTTGATCTTCGGATTCGAAGGAGAGGTGATGACTTCGGCCATTACTCAGCCTGTTCCTTGTTCTCTTTCTTGAGGACCTTCTCCGGCCGCATCTGCGGGAAGAAGAGCACATCCTGGATGGTGGTCTGGCCCGTCATGAACATCGTCAGACGGTCGATACCCATACCCAGGCCGGAAGTCGGCGGCATGCCGTACTCGAGCGCGCGGACAAAGTCCATGTCAATATACATGGCCTCGTCGTCGCCCTTGCTCTTGAGTGCAGCCTGCTCCTCGAAGCGCTCCAGCTGGTCGATCGGATCGTTCAGCTCGGAATAGGCGTTCGCCAGCTCCTTGCCGCACACGAAGAGCTCGAAACGCTCGGTGAGCGTCGGATCGGTGCGGTGGCGCTTGGTCAGCGGAGACATCTCCACGGGATAGTCGATGATGAAGGTCGGCTGGATCAGCTTGTCCTCGCAATAAGTGCCGAAGATGGCGTCGATCAGCTTGCCCTTGCCCATGGAGGGCTCAATCTCAACGTTCAGTTTCTTGCAGGTGGCGCGCAACTCGTCCTCGTCCATGCCCTTCACGTCCACGCCGGCGTACTCCTTGATGGCGTCGAGGATTGGAAGACGGCGGTAGGTGCCGCCAAAATCGACCTCGTTCTCGCCGATCTTCACCTTCGTGGTGCCGTTCACCGCGAGGGAAATCTTCGACAGCATGGTCTCGACGAACTTCATCATCCAGTTGTAGTCCTTGTAGGCCACGTAGATCTCCATGCAGGTGAACTCCGGATTGTGCGTCTTGTCCATGCCCTCGTTGCGGAAGTCCTTCGCGAACTCATACACACCGGCGTAGCCGCCCACGATCAGGCGCTTGAGGTAGAGCTCGTTGGCGATACGCAGGTAGAGCGGAATATCGAGGGCGTTGTGGTGCGTGATGAAGGGGCGCGCGGTGGCACCGCCCGGGATGCCCTGCAGGATGGGGGTCTCCACCTCCAGGCAGCCGGCGGCGTTGAAGTATTCGCGCATCGTCGCGATGATCTTGGCGCGCTTGAAGAACACTTCCTTGACCTGCGGATTGACGATCAGGTCCACGTAGCGCTGGCGGTAGCGGAGCTCGGGATCCGTGAAGGCGTCGAACACCTGGCCGTCCTGCTCCTTGACGATCGGCAGCACGCGCAGCGACTTGCTCAGCAGCGTGAGTTCCTTGGCGTGCACGCTCAGCTGGCCGGTCTGGGTGATAAAGGCGAAGCCCTTGATGCCCACGATGTCGCCGATGTCCATGAGTTTCTTCCAGACGGTATTGTACATCGTCTTGTCCTCGCCGGGGCAGATCTCGTCACGCTTGACGTAGATCTGGATGCGGCCGGTTTCGTCCTGGAGCTCGCCGAAGGAGGCGGCGCCCATGATACGGCGGCTCATCAGGCGGCCGGCGATGCAAATGTCCTGCAGGTTGCCCTTCTCCGGGTCGAACTCTGCCAGGATCTGCGCCGCGGTGGCGTTCACGGGATACTCGGCCGCAGGGTACGGCTCGATCCCCAATTCTCTCAATTTCGCCAGCGATTCGCGGCGGATCAATTCTTGTTCGCTATATTCTGCCATAATGGCGCAAAATTACGAAATTATTTGTTATCTTTGTATGATATGGCGAAAGAATGCAAGTGGATACTCAAAGAACCGGCCGACCCCGCGAAGGTCGAACGGCTCGCGACTGAGGTCGGCATCGACAAGGTGCTGGCTGAACTCCTCGTCAAACGGGGCGTCGAAACCTTTGAGCAGGCCCGCTCTTTCTTCCGCCCCTCGCTGGACGCCCTCCACGATCCCTTCCTGATGAAGGACATGGACAAGGCGGTGGAGCGGCTGCACCGCGCCATCAAGGGCGGCGAGAAAATCCTGGTTTACGGCGACTATGATGTGGACGGCACGACGGCCGTCGCGCTCGTCTATTCCTTCATCCAGCGCTTCACCGACCAGGTGGATTTCTACATCCCCGACCGCTACGACGAAGGCTACGGCGTGTCCTACAAGGGCATCGACTGGGCCGCGGACGGCGGCTTCAAGCTGATTATCACGCTGGACTGCGGCATCAAGGCCATCGACAAGGTGGAGTACGCCCGCAGCAAGGGCGTGGAGGTGATCATCTGCGACCACCACCTGCCGGAGGATTCCCTGCCGAAGGCCGTGGCCGTGCTCGACCCCAAGCGGGAGGATTGCGAGTATCCCTTCGACGACCTGTCCGGCTGCGGCGTCGGCTTCAAGCTCGTGCAGGCCTATTCGAAGCAGTTCGGCGTGCCGTTCGAGACGCTGATTCCGCTGCTCGACCTGCTCGTGGTCAGCATCTCCTCCGACCTCGTGACGATGGTCGGGGAGAACCGCATCCTCGCACACTTCGGCCTCAAGCAGCTCAACGAGAACCCCTGCAAGGGTCTCGCCGCCATGATCACGCTCTCCAACCTGGAGCCGGGGCATATTTCCATCGACGACATCGTCTTCAAGATCGGCCCTCGCATCAACGCCGCGGGGCGCATGGAGTCCGGCCGCCTGGCCGTGGAGCTCCTCAAGGCCACCGACGCGATGACGGCGATGCGCATCGGCGAGAAGATCAACGAAAACAACAACGAACGCAAGAATATCGACCGGGAGATCACCCAGGAAGCCCTGGAGATGGTCCAGGCCGGCGTCTGCCTCGCCCACGAGAACGCCACGATCGTCTACAATCCCAAGTGGAGCAAGGGCGTCGTCGGCATCGTCGCCTCCCGCCTCGTGGAGGCCTACTACAAGCCTACGGTCGTGCTGACCAAGTCGAACGGCTTCGTGACGGGCTCCGCCCGCAGCATTGCTGGCTTCGACCTTTACGAAGCCATCGAGAATTGCGCCGACCTGCTGGAGAACTTCGGCGGCCACGTCTACGCCGCCGGCCTCACGCTCAAGGAGGAGAACCTCGAAGAGTTCGCGCGCCGCATGGACGCCTTCATCTCCGGCAAGATCACGTCCGAAATGCTCATCCCGGTGGTGGAGATCGACGCGAAGCTGGACTTCGCACAGATCACGCCCAAATTCTCCCGCATCCTCAAGCAGTTCCAGCCCTTCGGGCCCGGCAACAACAATCCGATCTTCATGACGGAGAACGTCTATGACGCCGGTTCGGGCCGCAAGGTCGGCGGAGGCGGCGTGCACCTCAAGCTGGACCTCATCCAGGAGTCCCAGCCCTACCACCAGATCCCTTCGATCGCCTTCAACATGGCGGACTACTACGACTACATCCGCGAGGGCAACCCGATCGACGTCTGCTACGCCATCGTGGAGAACTACTACCGCGGCTCCGCCTCCATCCAGCTCCGCATCCGCGACATCCGAGAGCGGGAGGATATCCTCTAGCCCATGAAAACCGGCAGCGTCATTTTCCGTTTCATCCTCGGCCTGCTGCTCGCTTGCGGCGCCATGGCCGCCCTGCTTTATTTCAGCCTCCCCCTCGACGGGAACTACCTCACCGGCGTCTTCGAAGAAGGCCCGGCCGGCAAGCTGATGGAGAAGACCCAGGATATCTGGGGCGCCGTCCTGGTCGGCATGAACCTCGTCGCCCTGGCGGGCCTGCTGATCTGCCCGAAGAAGGGCACTCCCTTTTTCCCCGCCATCTGCGGCGGCCTTTTGCTCTGGGCTTTGCTGGTCGTCCTGGGCGCCAAGCCGTTCCTGGCCGGACTGATCCAGTTCGGTCGCATGAACAGTTTCATGATGATTTCCGGCGGCGTCGTGCTGGTGCTGCTGATGTATTTCCTCGGCTCGCGCAGCATTCCGCTTGTCCGCACCGCCGAGGGGCTCGGGAACAACTTCCCGCGGGGCATCCGCATTGTCGAAGGCCTGCTGGTCGCCCTCTTCGCCGTGGCGGCGTTATACTTCGCCCTCAAGACGATGCGCTGGTACCTGCCGCCCGCCGCCATCCTGCTGGCGCTGCTGCCCGGCACGCTGTGCGAATGGGCCCTGGCCAAGCGCCGCTCGGGCGTGCGCCTGGGCTACCTCTGCCTGCGGACCCTGCGGGGCATCGGCCTGGTGGCCTTCTGCCCGATCACCGTCCCCGTGCTGCTCTACGCCCTGTTCTCTTCGAAATCCCGGTAAAGCCATGTACAACTACAAGAAAGTCAAGCGGATCAGTTCCAACCTCTTCGAGGACGGGAATCCGCGCTATATCGTCAGCATCGACAACCATGAAGAGCTCATGCGGGCCCTCACCGATTTCTGCAAGCTCATGAATATCCGCTGCGGCCAGGTGCGCGGCATCGGCGCCATCAGCGAGGCCACCTTCCGGATGTACGACCCCGCCACGAAACAGTACGTGGACAAGACCTTCTCCGAGCAGATGGAGATCACCAACATCACCGGCAACATCTCCAAGAAAGACGGAGAGCCCTATCTGCACGTCCACGCGACCTGCAGCCGCGCGGACTACAGCTGCGTCGGCGGCCACCTCCTCAGCGCCCGCGTCAACGGCGCCTGCGAACTGCTGGTCGACAAGTTCGGCGACACCAAAGTCGGACGCAAATTCGACGAGGAGACGGGCCTGTATCTTTACGATTTTTAGCTTCTATTTGCACCCCAAGACAGCAAGGATGGCGTCATCCATCCTGTAGCGTTCGATAGCAGGAATTCTGTAACTGAATTCAGCCGTTTTCTGTAACGGATTATTCGTGGGGTGCTTTAGAACAGCGTCGGCTCGTCGAAGAGGTCGCCGGGCAGGTCCGGAACTTCGTCTAAGGATTCCGTCGTGGGAGCTTCTTCGCTGTCGCTCAGAATGACAGTCCCTTCGTCATTCGCCGGCTCCGACCGGCGAATCTCGTCATCCCCGACCTGATCGGGGATCTCTTCCTCCGGCTCGTCGACGATGAGCGGCTCCACGAAGCGGACGCTCTTGACCTCGCCGCGCTCGGCGCATTTCTTGCCTTTGGCGGCGTAGCCCTTCTTACCGATCCACTCCTCGGCCTCGACGGCCTCGGGCTCCTTGTCCTCCAGCTTCCAGACCACCTCGTAGCGGGCGTGCTTGTCGCCGCTGAGGTCGACCAGGTAGGACTTGGGGGCGTCGGAGATGAAGCTGAGCGGGGTGTTGTCGCTGACCACGAAGGAGAAGCGCTTGACGTAGAAGCTCTTGACCGCGCCGTCCCAGTAGAGGGCGGTGAAGGTCTTGTCGGGGTCGAACTTCTCGATCAGCAGGACGTCGCCCTGGTAGCGGTTGACCAGATCGAAGGAGGTGGTGTAGAAGGTGCCGTTCTTGAACACGGCGAGCACCTTGTCGTCGTCCTTGAACTGGCCGAGGTACAGGCCGTGGCCGTCCTCGTTGAGTTTCTGGATGTCGGTGTCATACCAGATGTCCTTGCCGGTGATGGTGCTCACGCCCTTGCTCTTGAGGGTGATGTTGCGGATGGCGTTCTTGCTCACGAGATTGCCGCGGGCCGTTTTGCTCTTGACCGCAAGGGTCGAGAAGTCGTACTCGAAGCTGGTTCTCTTGAGCTTCGGCTTGGGCCGCAGGGCCACGCGCACGGTCTCGGCCTCGCCGTTGTGGTTGGCCGTGAACCAGACGATCTGCGAGCCGGCTGCGCCGGTGGTGATGTCGTATTCCTTATCGCGCGTGATCGAAGTCACGGCAAAGCGCTTCGCGTAGTAGATGGAGCTCTTACCTTCGCGGTAGATGACGTTGTAGATGGTGCGGGAGTCGCCGCGGTTGAACAGGCCCACGTACAGCAGGTCCTTGCCGAAGAAGGCCTTGTCCTCCACCTTGGTGATGCGGTACTTGCCGTCCCGGCCGATGACGATGATCTCGGAGAGGTCGGAGCAGTCGCAGAGGTACTCGCCCTCGTCGCGCTTGAGGCCGATGCCCACGAAACCTTCCGCGAGGTTGGCGTAGAGCTTCGCGTTGTTGTTGATGACCTTGGTGGCGGCGATGGTCTCGAAGCCCGTGAGCTCGGTGCGGCGCGGGTAATCCTTGCCGTACTTCTTCTTCAGGGCCTTGAACCAATCGATGGTGTAGCGGTCGATGTGCTCGATGTTGTCGCGCACGACGGCCATCTGCTCCTCCAGGGCGAGGATCTTCTCGTCGATGGCCTTGGTGTCGAACTTGGAGATCTTGCGAACGGGCTTCTCCACCAGACGGTCGATGTCTTCCATCGTGATTTCGCGGCGAAGCTGGTCCTTGTATTCCTGCATCTTTGCGAGGACTGCATCCTTCTGGGCCTCCCAGGTGGG
>JAGCDF010000012.1 GCA_017651225.1 Bacteroidales bacterium | reverse complement strand
CGGCTGCCACACCGTGGTGGGCGCGCCGGCGGGCTGGAAGCCGCGCCCGAACGGATTGCGGCCGGGAGCCGCCGGCTCCGCCGCAGGCGCGTTCACCGCCTTGACGGTGTACTTCTCCTTGCCGAGGGTGATTTCGTCGCCGGGCTTGAAGCCCTCCACGCTGCGGACGTAGATCTCCTTGTCGCCCTTCGCGGCGTCCACGGCCAGGCCGGAAGCGGCCATGCCCAGGACATAGAAGGACTTGGGCGCGAGCTTCGTACCGGCGGGGATTACGATGTCGGAGAAGGCCGGGACGTTCGCCGCGTGCTGGCGGACGGTCCAGCCGGAGAGATTCACGTCCCCGTCCCCGGCGTTGTACAGTTCGATGAAGCCGTCGGTGACGCTGAACTCGTTGATTTTCACCGCGTCCGTGGAACGGACCTTGAGGCGGGCGCGCTCCCGGCCGGCGGCGCCGGCCCAGGACGCGACGGCCTCCAGGTCGCCGTTGAAGGACGCGGCCCCGGCCTGGACGTCGAACTCCGCGACGACCGTCTGCCCGGGCTTGACGGAGTAGTCCACCGCCAGCTGCTTGTTACCATCGACAGTAGCCTTCCAGCCCTTCGGCAGGTTCAGCGCCAGGGTGAGGCCCTCGATGGGCTCGTCGGTCGTGTTGAGGAAGCGGACCACGGTCTTGGCGGTGCCGCCGGGGACGAAGGTCTGCACGTTCGACGGGCGGTTGTCCTTCAGCGACGGAAAGACCTCCAGCGTGGCCTCGCGGTAGCGCGCCGCGACCACATTGGCCTGAATGGCCTGGTTCACCTCCTCCGTCGGGAAGGTCCCGGCGGCGGTCATCGCGGCCTCGTAGAAGGTGCCGGCGGACCCGTTGCTGTTGTCGCCGCCGTTGCCCAGCAGGATCGCGCCCTGCTTGCGCATGGGATCGTAGCTGCTGCGGTCGTTCTGGATGCGGCCGCCGTCGTAATACACCTTCAGGGCGCCCTCCTGGGCGTTTCCGCCCATCGAGCGCCAGTGGTGCGGCTCGCCGTCGGCGGTCGCCGTGACGAACCGCCAGTTGACGGTTTCGAGGCCCTGGCAGAACTTGTCGTTCGGGTCGGGATTGACACAGCCCACGAGGTTGTTCTCCTGGTCGGTCATGATCCACGGGCCCTCGCCCTCGCCGTAGTACCAGCCGCGGGAGTTGCCGAAATAGGTCGTTTCCATGGTGCCGTCGCCGTCGTCGCGGCTGTCGGTCTCCGCATTGCCGTAGTCGAAGCAGCACCCGGAATTGTAGTGCTGCCCGCTGAACACCCAGTACTGGCCCTCGGCCTGGTCATCGACAGCCGTGCCGGTAGGATCGTTCAGGCGCAGGCCCATGCCCGGCGCGATGAACAGGCCGTACACCTTGTGGCCCATCACGCTCACCGGCGCCCAGTCCGCCACGGGGACGTTGTTGTACCCGCCCATCGCGGGGCCGCTGAAGCCCCCGCGCGGGGCCTGGTACAGATGGTTCCCCTTCCCGGACTGGTCGTACAGCACCGTGACCCAGCAATACGTGTCCTTGCAGAACGCATCCTGCGCCGCCGCATCGGCATACCCGCCCGGATCGTCGGCCGTGGCTTCTACCACATAGATATCCAGCGTCTTCCCGTCAGACTCTCGCATCACCTGATAAAGCGGCCCGTCATACGCCGCATACAGCGCCCGCGTGGTGCTATGCGCCGCTACGCACGGCGCTCCCCCACGCTCATACACATCGCACGGCCCTTCCGGCCTCGGCAGCGCCGCCCGCTTGTCCGCCAAATTCTTACACGCCACCGCCGCCCCGACAAGCACCAGGCCCACGGCTACCCCGAACAACAGTTTCTTCATGCTTATAAAAGTATTGGTTATTGTCGCAAACTCAGTCAACTCATCAAAGCAGTCAACTCAGTCAAGCAAATATAGCGAAAAACCCTCACATCGTCAATCCCCCCACCCCCATCGCCCAATCATTCCCCTCGTCCCGCCAAACAGCCGCACGGAAATCCCGATTCTGCGCGCCACAACAAGGGTCGCCGTGCGCCAAGTGCCGATATCGGCCTATGGCGCACCGCAACCCCCGACACAAAGCGCAGGAAGGGCCCTTCCGTGCGCCTATTTGGCAGCGCGCCGCGCTTGTCGGGGTCGGTGGGTTGCACCTGTTTGCAAGAGGGCAGCGAGAGCGTGAGTGCACCCAAAAAGTTGGACAAAAGTCACAGAGGCCGACAGGTTGTGTCGGCCCTGCTGACCAGCGTCCGGAACTGCTACAGGTGTATGGCCAGCAGTTCGCTGCCGAGGCGGTGGAGGGCCGATTCGATCTTCTCTCTCTGGGCTTTCCGGGGTTTGGATAGGCCGTTAGCGTAATGCCAAAGCTGCTTCTGGTTGATGCCGGTCAGGCGCTCCAGCGCCGATTTCGTGAAGATGCCGTAGTAGACAGAGAGCAGGCTCTTGACGTCCATCTTGAACTCGATCGTGTACCCGTCCTGCAGCGCTTCGGGGATCTCGTAGCCTCCCTCTTCGCAAGTCTCGATCAAGTCCTCGATGGCCTCGGCCAATCTCTCCTTGATTCCCGTAATCGTCGACCCGGTCGCCGCCACGCCATCTAGCTCTTTCACGTAAGCGCAGTAGTTGTTCTCGGAGCATTCGATGATGCCTGTCAATTTTCGTTTCATTTCCGTTTGTTTTTATTTCAGTCCTGCTTGCCGCAGGATGGAATTCAACGCATTGGCCCATATGTCATCACTGGCCTTTCCGACGATGGTGATCGGTCTTCGCGCGCCGGGCTTTGTGAAGATATGATGATCGCCTCGGGATCTGTCATAAGTCCAACCGTTCTGCTCCAGAAGATCGATGACCTCGTACACCTTCTTTTTCATATCCCAATACAAAAGTAACTATAATTCTATAATTCCGCAAGAAAAATAGAAGTTTAGTGCCTATTTCAGCACATAGTCAGAGACCGACTTGAGACCGGTGGTGCCGAAGTAGGAGGGGACGAGGCTGCCTTTGAGGTAGACGCGGGTGCCGATGAGGTCGGGGTGGTCCACCAGGTTGAGGGCGTCGCGGATGGCGCCT